>JBKJUS010000029.1:0-3970 GCA_046590575.1 Mycobacteriales bacterium
CAACGGCGTCTTCGAGGACTCGTGGGCGTCGGGCAGCCGCGACTCCGGGTTCTACATCGGCCAGTGCAAGGACTGTCGGCAGACGATCCTTACACTGGCCGATGTAGAACCCGGAGTCGCGGCTGCCCGAGGCCCAGGAGTCCTCGAAGACGCCGTTGGCCGAGTCGAAGCTGTAGATGCCGTAGTCACCAGAGTTGTACGACGTGAGATAGCGCCCGGCGAAGCCGTCGACGTCGGTCCAGTAGAAGTTGTTCAGCGTGGTGTATCGCGCGGTCATGTTCTCGACGACGACGTTGTCCGCGTCCTGGACGAGCACACCCATCGCACGGGTGAACTCGCCGTCGATGATGACCTTGTTGCGATCGGTGCCGCGCAACGTGATGTCGGGCGTCGTGATCTTCACCGACTCCTTGTAGACGCCAGGACTGACCAGCACGACGTCACCTGGTCGGGCCGCGTCGACCGCCTTCTGGATCGTCGAGAAATCCTTGGGAACACGGCGCACGACGGGGCCGCTCGGCGAGGGCGCCGCTCCTGGCTTAGCTTTCGGCGCCCCGATGACCGGACCCCCGGCGCCGACGCGGATGACGCCGGCCATGCCGGAGCCGGTGCCGGACGAGTGATAAGTGCAGTAGTAGAAGTAGGTCTGCGCGCGGTCGAAGGTGATCCGGTACGTCGCGCCCGGATCCATGTTGCCCGACTGCTTGGAGCTGTCGCCCGCCGTGACGTTGTGCGGTGAACGCCCGCTATTGGTCCAGATGACCGTCGTCCCTACCGGCACCGAGATGTCCTGGGGGATGAACACGTTGTCCTTGACGTCGATCGTGCGGTCGACTGCCTGCGCGACCGCCGGCAGGCTGGCACCGACCAGGGCTGCTCCGATGAGCATCAGGAGCCACGGCGTACGGCGGCTCATCGCTGCACCTCCGGCCGCGCGCCGAGATGCAGACTCGCGCCGATCACGCCGGTCAGCAGCAGCACTGCGACGCCGACGGGAACCTCACGCCCGCCGCCCGTCTTGGGCAACCCGACCGGTGCCGCAGTCGACACGGCACGCACCGTCAGTGTCCCCGTCATGCCGGAGTCGGCGGTGCCGTGGTAGCGGCAGTAGTAAGCAAACGAGCCCGACTTGCTCACGGTGAACGTGAAGCTCTTCCCGACGTCGATGTTGCCCGAGGTGAACGACCCGTCAACCGCCGTGACCTCGTGAGCGACTGCCCCCCGGTTGACCCAGGTCACCGCGTCGCCCGGGGCGACCGTCGTCGTCTTCGGCGCGAACGTATTGTCCGTGGCAGTGATGCCGACTGCCGCCGATGCACTGGGGGGCACGCCGATGGCGAGGGCGATCAGACCGCCGAGTGCACAGGTCGCCAGAAGTCGGGCTCTCATCGATCTCCTCGTGGGGTGGGAACGGCCTTCAGCAGGCGGTGCACGTGAGCAGAGCCGATCAGGAGGACCAGACCGGCGGCGAGACTGGACCACTGCCCCGGGCTCTGGGCATCGGCGGGGACTGCCGCGACGATGGACGACGTACTCCCAAGGCTTCGCGCTTCGGCAGCAGAGGTCCGGTAAGGAAGAGTGTCGGCGAACCCGCCGATGAAGACGCCGAGGTCCGACCCGGTTAGCGATGTCCCTGACGGCGCCGACCCCGAGCCCGGCCGTGGTCGCGAACCATCCAGGTCACCCACCGCGTGTCTGCGCCCGAGGGCACTGCGGGCCCGAGTCGACATGGATCCCACGCGCAGGTCCGCCACGACAGTCCACACCTCTCGCAGCAGCGTCGTCGCAACGACATAGAGGTCGACACCGCGAGCCGCGGCGATGCCGCCTGGCGTCGCGCTGCGTGCGTCGACCGCCCACAACAGCCGGAAGTTCACCGCGCCTACGGTGATCGGCACCGGCATCGACGCCACCGGCAGGTCCACAGAGGTGTCGAGGAGGACGCCAGCTGGAACGACGTACAGCGACACTGCCTGCACGACCTCGGGCGCCTGCGCCCAGCCCCCGACCTCACGATCGACGACGACATGCTCACCAGGCTGCGGCGCCGCGGCGTCGAGGCGTACCGAAGCAGCAAGCAAAGGCGGACTCGACCCCTCGGCGCCTACCGGCGATGACGTCCACTGAGCGCCGACCGGCGACGCTGCCGCGACGAGCAGCCCCGACACGACGACGGCCCCGCGGAAGCGGCGCAACGCCCGCATCACGCGAGGACCTCTCCCACCAGCACTGCTCGCACGATCAGACGTTCGCGCGAGCTGTTGAGCGGGTGACAGGTCGTCAGGGTCAGCAGCGACTGCGAATCCGGCGCGACCACCCGCGTGTCGTCCGGTGCGACGACGAACGGGTCGCCTGACACCCGGTAGGTCACGGCGCCGACCGGAGTGGTGAAGACGATCTCATCCCCGGGTGCCAGGCGGTCGAGGTGGCGGAACGGGCTGCCGTAGGTCGTGCGGTGTCCGGCGATGGCCACGTTGCCCCGTTGGCCCGGCAACGGGGTGCCCGGGTAGTGGCCAGCGCCGGCCCGCAGCGCAGTGACAGTCACGCCCTCCACGATGATGGTGTCCACCCCGAGGCGGGGAATCCGCATCCTGGTCACCGGGCTCGACACCGCGACGGCGCCGGCCCGGTAGGACGCGGGGTCGACCCGCCGCAGCTGCGACTGCAGTCGCGGCTGCACGACACGTTCGGCCCACGTCTCAGTGGCGAAGGGGTAGGCCACCAGCCCTGCTCCGACCAGCGCGACGACAAGGTTCAACACGAGGGCGGCCCGGCGCAGCCGAGGTCGCCCGTCCAGCGCGTGCACCACGCGCTGGAAGGGTCGGATGAGGGCGGACAATTCGGGCTGCACCGTACGTGCACGGTAACGCAGCAGCTCGACCTCACCTGTAGCGTCCGGTCGCATGGAGATCGGCGACCTGGACGCGGACCTGGCGCTCGCCCTCGAGTTGGCTGACGTGGCCGACTCGCTGACGCTGCCGAGGTTCCGGGCGGCAGAGCTGCTCGTCGAGACCAAGCCGGACCTGACCCCGGTCACCGAGGTCGACCGGGCGGTCGAGAACCGGCTGCGCGCGGAGCTGCGCCGCCGACGTCCCGACGACGCAGTGCTGGGCGAGGAGTACGGCGTGGACGGTCCGGCTGGCGCCGTACGCCAGTGGATCCTCGACCCGATCGACGGTACGAAGAACTTCGTGCGCGGCCAGCCGGTGTGGGCCACGCTCATCGCCCTGCAGTCATCAGAACTGGGCATGGTCGGGGTGGTGTCGGCACCCGCGCTCGGCCGGCGATGGTGGGCGGCTCGTGGGCGCGGTGCCTTCGCCGACGGTGCACCGATCGCGGTGTCCAAGGTTGCCGCGATGGCGGACGCGCACCTCTCCTACTCCAGCCTCAGCGGATGGGAGGAGCTCGGTCGCCTCGACGCCTTCTTGGCACTGACCCGCCGAGTCGCGCGCACTCGCGCCTTCGGCGACTTCTGGTCCCATGTGCTGGTGGCCGAAGGAGCCTGCGACGTCGCCGCCGAACCAGAGGTATCGCTCTGGGACCTCGCGGCATTGCAGGTGATCGTCGAGGAAGCGGGCGGACGCTTCACCGATCTCTCCGGTACGCCGACAGCCGGCGGCGGAAGCGCGGTGTCCACCAACGGGCTGCTGCACCCCGAGACGCTGGTATCGCTGGCTCACGCCGTGGACCAGCCTGCCCAGTAGGTGATCGGTCGGCGGTGTGGAATTACTGGGGGATGAGTGGTCTTCGGCTGGTACTCGCCACCGCGCTCGTCGCACTGTTCGCGCCGTCGGTCGGTGGCTCGACCACGATGGTCTCGTCGGCAGTCGCCGGACCGAAGGCCAGCTTCACGAAGAGGACCTACGGCGAGGGCGCCGCGGCGCGGGACTATTGGACGTACTCTCCGTCCCGCCCCGCCCGGCCGAGGCCGCCACTGGTGGTCTACCTGCACGGGTGCAACCAGACGGCC
>JBKJUS010000165.1:0-87603 GCA_046590575.1 Mycobacteriales bacterium
TCGCCCGCCCGGAAGGATTGGTCCAACTTCGCGGCTCGAATCTCGCCCTTTGGGAGGAGATGCTGCCGCGGGTGCCGGCGGAGGAGGCCGCCGCCGACCTCCGCACAGTGGCGGCGAGGCTGTCAGCATGGCGCGGCCAGGCGCACCGCCCGCCACGCTGACAGCGCCGACGCAAGCTCCAACATTCTCGGTGTTGGGAGACTCACGCCCTACGGACTATGGGCGGACTGGGGCATTACTCTCCCCGGGATGGTTCCCGATCCACCCGACCGAGAGGAAGTCTCGACGTGGTCAACGCCCGCAACGCTCTGCTGTGGCTGCACATCCTGGTGGCGATGGTCACGCTCGGTCCGCTGATCCTCTTCGACGTGCTCGGCCCGGCTGCGATCCGGGCAGGCAATGCGGGCGCCGTGCGGTTCATTCACACCTGCGCCGACCGGCTCGGTCCGATGACGATCCTGATCGCCATCCTGGGGCTCGTCATGGTGTTCCGCGACGGTGATGACATCTACGACATCGGCGACGGCTGGATCCTCGGCGCCTTGGTGATCTACGTGACGATGGTCGCGAACGGGATCGGCATCCTCGGCAAGACTCTCGGTCGCGCTGCCACCCGGCTGGAGGCGGGCGAGGACGCGTCCGCGGAGCTGTCCCGACTGCACATCTTCGGAGCGGTGAACATCGTCTTGTTCGCCGTTGTCCTGTGGCTGATGGTGGCCAAGCCCGGCCTGGGGTGAGCCCTCAGCGGTTCGGTCGCGGCGCGAAGTCGCGTCCCGGCACGAGCGCGAACCAGCCGGGCCGACCCGGGTCACGGTCGTAGGCATACCCGCCCAGCTGACGGTAGAGCTCGGCGTACTCCGCGAGCTTGTCCCGGTCGAGGGTGACCCCGAGACCGGGTCCAGAAGGTACGGCGATCGCCCCGTCGGCGTACGCCATGAGTCCACCCGTCACGATGTCGTCGGTGAGGTGGTGGTAGTGGGCGTCGGCGGCGAAGCGCAGGTTGGGCAACACCGCGCCGAGATGCAGCATCGTCGCGAGCTGGATGCCGAGCTCCCCGCTTGAGTGCACGGCGACGCCTACCTGGAAGGTCTCGCATACCTGCCCGGCCTTCACCGCCTGGCGCAGCCCGCCCCAGAAAGTCGTGTCGAGGAGAACAACGTCGACGGCGTCCAGCCGGATCGACGCAGCGAGCTGCTCGAAGTTGACGACGACGGTGTTGGTCGCGGTCGGGATACTGATCCGATCGCGCACCCGGCGCATCCCGTCGAGTCCCCAGCAGGGATCTTCGTAGTAGTCGTTGCGGAGGTGCTCGATCCGGCGGGCGAGACGGATCGACTCCTCGACGGTCCAGGCGGCGTTCGGGTCGATGCGCACCGCGTGGTCGGGGAAGGCCTCGGCCAAGGCGAGGAAGACGTCGACCTCGTAGTCAGGGTCGAACACACCCGCCTTCAGCTTGTGGGTCGTGAATCCATGCGTGGCTACGAGGTGCTGAGCGTGGGCCACCATTGACGCCGCGTCGTCTTCACCGCCGCGTCCGGTCTGCTCGTTGCGGTAGCGGAAGAAGAGGTACGACGCGAACGGCACGGTCTCGCGCAGCGCCCCACCGAGGAGGTCGCAGACGCGCACCCCGAGCGACTTGCCCATCAGGTCCAGGCAGGCGAATTCGATCGCTGCATGCAGCTGGGTGCGGTTGTTGTAGAGCGATGCAGTGGGGTTCATCACCTTGAAGCGCAGCGCCTCGAGGTCGAACGGGTCGTGTCCGACCAGAGAGGACTCGAGGCTCTTGATCGCCGCCTCGGCGCTCTCGCCGCCGCCGCCCATCTCGCCGAGGCCGACCAGTCCTTCGTCGGTCTCCACCTCCACGACCGTGCGGACGAATCGGCCCCAGTGGGCGCCATTGGCGTGCCGCAGCGGAGCCTCGAGCGGCACGGTGACGGTGGTCGCGCGGATCGCCATGATGACGCCCGCCGGCCGCCGCACGCTCACGTGCCACCCAGCCGGGAGATCAGTCCACCGTCGACGACGAGTGTCGAGCCGGTGACGAAGGACGATCTGGGGCCAGCCAGGTAGAGGATCGCCTGGGCCACCTCCTCTGGCCGGGCCACCCGACCCATCGGGTGCATGTCGCCCCACGACGCGACGGTGTCCTCGGGGTCACCGCCGTCCGGGGTGAACAGCGCGGCGGCATCCCGCAGCATGGGAGTGTCCACCGAGCCGGGGCAGACGGAGTTGACCCGCACCTCGGGCGCGTGGTCGACGGCCATCGCCCGGGCCAGCGCGACCACGGCGCCCTTGCTCGCGGAGTACGCCGCTACACCGCGTTGAGCCACGAGTGCCTGCACGGAGGCGACCGCGACGATCGTCCCAGCCCCGGTTGCCCGTAGGTGCGGTACGGCGTGGTGAGCGAGGTGGAAGACGGAGGAGAGGTTCACCGCGAGCACTTCGTCCCAGATCTCGGGCGAGGTCTCGACGACGTCGCCGTACCGCTGGATGCCGGCTGAGCAGACCAGGATGTCGAGCCGGCCGAAGGTGTCGACCGTCTGCGCGACGGCCCGCTCACACTCCCCGCTACGGCTGACGTCGGCCACGATCGCCAGGCCACCGTCTCCGACCGTCGGCCCCTCGTCGCGGTCCACCGTGGCGACCCGCGCGCCGGCGTCGGCCAGGGCCTTTGCGGCGGCGCGGCCGATCCCCTTCGCCCCGCCGCTGACCAGCGCGGTGCGCCCCCCGAGCTCGGTCATCAGGGCACTTCCGGGTAGCGCAGCGGTACGCCGACCAACGCTGGCTCCAGGCGCGAGAGGTGCCAGCGACCGAGATTGCCGGTGACCAGCACGTCGAGTCCAGCGCCGATCCACACGCCGTTGGTCGGTGCCGACAGCGCGGTGCCGAGCGGGTCGTCGGCCACGATCGCGACGGTGCCATCCGGGTGCACGCGCAGGATGCGGTCGGGGCGGTAGCAACACACCAGCATCGAGCCGTCCGCTGCGAGCGTCACACCGTCGGGCACCGTCCCTGGCAGCTCGGCGACCACCCGGCGGCCCTCCGCGGCGCCGGAGCTGTCGATGGTGATCGCGACGAGCGCCGGAGTCTGCGACTCGAGGACGAAGAGGGTCCGACCGTCGGCGCTGAGGCAGGCGCCGTTGGGGAATCTGGTGCACTCCGTGCTCCACACCTCGGTGTCGCCACCAGGACGCACCCGGTAGATGCAGCCGTCGTCGCCGTCCCAGGTCCCTGAGTCGGTGACGTAGAGGTTGCCGATCTCATCGAAGACCGGCCAGTTGGGGTTGATCATCGGTCGGTCGGCCGTGCCGGAGGTGTAGACCTGTACGTCACCCGTGGTCGGGTCGACCCGGACCACCTCCCGGCGCGCGACGTCGCAGCAGTAGAGGTTTCCGGCCGCGTCAGCGCACAAGCCCAGCAGGAACCCACCCGTGCTCGCCACCTGCGTGACAGCGCCTTCGGCGACTCGGTAGACCTGACCGGCTTCCCCGCCCGCGAAGACGACCCCGTCGCGGGTGACCGTCACGCCCTCCGGATGGTCCAGGCCGTCGGCGTACGTCGTCACTGCGCTGATGTCGAGCGCCGGGACGGTCATCCGGCCACCAGTCCGCCGTCGATGACGAGAATCGTCCCGGTGACGTAAGCCGCGTCGTCGGAGGCGAGATAGGCCGCCGCGGCGGCGATCTCCTGCGGCGTGCCGAGCCGGCCGATGGGCTGGCGAGCAATGAGCGATTCGCGCATCGCCTCCGGGTCCTCGGCGCCGTCGAGCAGGCGGCCCACCCACGGCGAGTCGATCGTGCCCGGTGCGATGGCGTTGCACCGCACGCCGGTGCCGGCGTACTGCACCGCGACCTGTTTGGTCAGAGTGATGACTGCGCCCTTCGAGGCGGAGTACGACGCCCGGTCCCGCAAACCGACCAGTCCGGCGATCGACGCGGTGTTGACGATCGCGCCACGTCCCTGCTCGAGCATGTGCGGCAGTGCGGCACGGGTCATCAAGAAGGTGCCGCGAACGTTGACGGAGAAGACCCGGTCCCACTCCTCGACGGTCGAGTCGAGAACCGACGTTGTCGAGCCGATGCCGGCGTTGTTGCAGAGCACGTCGATTCGGCCGGTCGCCCGGACGGCTGCGGTGATCAGGGCTGCGGTGTCTGCCTCGGCAGCGACGTCGGTGCGCACGGGCGTGCAGCCCTCCGGTACGCCGCTGACGTCGAGGTCCCCGCCGTACACCGTCGCGCCTTCATCCCGGAACAGCTCGGCCATTGCGGCTCCGATGCCCGACCCGGCGCCGGTGACGATGACCGTGCGGCCGGCGAATCGACTGCTCATCCGATGATCTCCACCGGGTTGCGCAGCACTCCGACTCCTTCGATGTCGACTTCGACGACGTCTCCGTCGCCGAGGAAGACCGGGGGAACCCGGGCGAACCCGACACCCACCGGAGTGCCGGTCGCGATCACATCGCCCGGCTCCAGCGTCAGGTAGTGCGAGACGTAGCTGATGATCTCAGCGACCGAGAAGATCATGTTGGCGGTGGTGTCGTCCTGGAGCGTCGTTCCGTTCACCCGACACCCGATCCGCAGTGACTGGGGGTCGGGCACCTCGTCGGCGGTCACCACCCATGGACCGAGCGGGCAGAACGTGTCAAAGGACTTGCCGCGTACCCACTGCTTGTCGGCGAACTGCGCATCACGGGCCGATACGTCGTTGCAGCAGGTATAGCCGAGCACGTACCCGAGTGCCTCGTCCTCACTGATATCGCGCGCACGACGGCCAATAACGACCGCGAGCTCCGCCTCGTAGTCGACCTGTTCGGACAGGCCCTTCGGCCACGAGATCGAAGCATCCGGGCCGATGATCGAGTTAGTCGTTTTCACGAAGACGAGCGGTGCCTTCGGCAGCTCCATCGTGGTTTCGCTGGCGTGGTCACGGTAGTTGAGCCCGATCGCCAGGACCTTCGACGGGGCGGCGACCGGTGATCTCAACGTTGCTGTTGCCAGCGACTGTTCGGGCGCGACGGCCGCGGCCGCAGTGAGGTCGGTGCCGGCTTCGAGGGCGATGCGCAAGGCGTCGGCGCCGGGCCATGGCGGTTCGCTGACGATGGGTACAACGGTGTCCCCCGTCACCCGGGCCAGGTAGGTGTCCGTGCCGTCCTGCACTCGCACGAGACGCATCGCCTGCTGACCTCTCCGTGGGGTGCCCGCACCCTACCGAGAAGAAGTCACCTGTCACTACAGGGCGGAGAGAACGTCAGGAGGTGCCGAAGTAGACGTCGTCGTAGATGACTTGGCCGGTCCACGCGTCGTCGGTCTGGCCGAGCAGGAGCACCGCGCCGGTCGCTCCGTCCGGGGCCTTGACCTTGAAGGTCTGCAGGGCGAAGGGCAGGTCGGCCGAGTTGTCGGCGGTCGCCCGCTTGACCTGCACGCTCTCCGAGAGCGGAGAGCCGTCCGCCTTCATCCAGCGCACCTTCATCGATGATCCTTCGCCGATGGTGATGATCGACCACTGCAGCCAGGTCGACAGGGTGTACTCGACGCCAGCGGTGACCGGGATCGCGGCCGCGGTGCGCCAGTGCGGCGCGAGCGTGTAGTAGGGCGCGACCTGCGTTTTGACGCCCTTGGTGGGGTTGTCGACGCAGTTAGGTGGAACCGGGCAGACCCGGTCGGGGCCGGAGAGCGAGCCGGAGATCGCGGCGCCTCGCTTGCCGGAGTGGAAGGTGTTGGGAGTGTGGTCGAAGAGCACGGTCAGGCCCTCGAAGGACCATCCGGTCGGCAGGATGGGCTGGTCGAGGCCGCCAGGGGGCACCACCGGGTTGCCTTCGAGCGCGGACTGCTCGAACCCGGCGTTGACCACGAGGTTGGGACCGGGCTTGGCCTTGCGCCGCGGCGGCGCGGCCTGCGCCGCCGTGCCGACGACGAGCGCCACAGCCACGGCAGCTATGCCCGCGGAACGGAGCATCCGGGTCGAGCTCATCGAGGTCCTCCACGGTCTGCGTTGGCGTGGTGCCTCACACGTCTTTCGACGGACGGAGGCAGGATTCCTGCCTCCTGTCATGACACGTCAGGGAGCGGACAAGCGGAGCGAGATGGTGGCCGTCCTGCTCTGCCCCGCTTCGAAGAGCAAGGTGGTTCCCGTCTTCAGCCGCGCGGCAACGATCCCTTGGCCGGGAAAGCTGCTAGCCGGCTCGATGCCGAGCACGTACGCCGCGCCGTACCAGGGAAATCCCAGCGTGGAGCGCGCTTCGAGCCACAGCCAGGCGTGCGGCATCACCTCGAGGTCCCACTCGAGCTCCGCGCGCAGACCCAGCGTGGGGTTGGTGAGCGCCGCCCACCCGCGCTCGAAATCAGTGAGGTAGGCGAACCGGTCGCTGACCACGTCTGCAGACGGCAGCGCCCGAAGGTCCACCTGGCCGCCCTGCCGGCCCGGCGCGTGCGGCCAGTCCCCGCGCCCCCCGACGAGGAGGTCACCCGTCGGCGTGTCTCGTACATCGTCGACGACGACCGTCCGCGCGGCAGTCTCGAGCCGGGAGCTCCCGCTGAGCAGCGGGGCGCCGAACGCCGGGTGGTGGCTCCACATCGCCTCGATCGGCACCGCGCCGACGTTCGTCGCGGTCTCGGTGACCGTCAGCGTCCCGCTCTCGAGGCTGATGCGCTTGCGAAGGGCGAACGGCGACCTGACGAGGCGCGTGGTGAGCTCCACCGAGGAGCCTCCTACCGCGAAGTCCCACGGGGCGAGCCACGCCTCGCCGTGCATGCCCCACTCGACGCCGTGCTCGACCGTCGCGTCACCGCCGTTCGGGAAGACGGTCTGCCACCCCCCGGGGTAGCTCTCCATGAGGGCGGTGACGGAGTCGCCACCGGTGCCGACGGCGCCTTGGTGGCGCAGGCCCCACGGCGTACGCCACAGGACGTCGACGTCGAGTGGACGCCACCGTGCGGAGATGACGTCACCGCCCTTGCCGGGCAGCACGTCCACCTGGACGAGTTCGCTGGTCAGTCGCACGACATCCCAGCCGCGAATCTTCACCACCTCGACGTCGGTCATCGAGCATTCCTCTCAAGCGCCTTGTCGAGATCGACCCGGGCGAATCGCGGGACGTACACGGACTCGTCGGCAAGGGTCGCCGCCCGGGTCAGACGGATCGAGGCGTACGTCACGACCAGTCCTCCTCCAGCGAGCTCAGGGTGGGCCTTGCCGGCGTAGGTGATGGTGTCAGGACGTCCGATCTCGGGCGGTCGGTAGATCTCTACCGGTGCTGACCACGGGCCCTCGGGGTATGGCGCAGAACGGATCTCGAGGACGCCCCGCCCGACGGGGTCACCGACCTGGGTCAGGACGAGGGTGGCCGCGTCGTGGCGATGGACCGTGAACTCGGTGGGCACCGCGTCGAGGACCGGCACGGCGTCCGCTACGTCAGGTCGCCAGCCGTCCTCGCCGCACCACCACTGCGGGTTGGCGATATCCCCGACGGCAGCGGAGGCGGCCGCCCATCGGGCGAGCCGAGCGTAGCCGGCCCGCTGGGCCCACGCGAGCACGTGGTCACCGTCGAGCAGCAGAGCGGTGCCGAGGGCCGCACCCCCGGCGTCGGGCATCTCGACAGGCACCGGACGCCACTGCGCCGGGGGGAGATCCGGATCAGCGACCAGGCGCGCCGTCGTACCGACCACCTCGAAGAAGCTGAGAGATCCCTCCGCCTCCCACGCGTCGGTGCTCGACGGCAGATCGGGCCGACTGCTGCGTACCCGCATGAGGAAGACGAGGACGGCCGCGCCGAGCCGAATCCCGTCGAGCGGCCAGAGCCACTCGCCCTCGATCTCCGAGGCGAACATCGGTCCGCAGCCGGGGTCGACCGGCCAGCGGTCCAACGAGGCGGTCGACGGGTCCAGTCCGGACTGCACCGCGATCGAATTGGCGACGAAACCGGCTGCGGCGCGGCCTGTTGCGCGCGGTCCGAGGAACGTGTCCCCGAAGAGCCAAAGAGTGCGGTCCTTGCCGAGAGGCACTGAGTAGGCGTCGTCTGTGCCGAGCCATCCGTCGTCGCGGCGAAACAGCGCGTCGGCCTCGGGCCACGGAACTCCGGTCGACATGCCCGCACAACCTAGTCTGGCCAGAGCAGGCGGACGCTGTGAGGAAGCCCACGACCGCCACTGGAGGGTTTCGGATGAGGAGCAGGAGGTGCGGGCTGTGGGCAGGTCACTGGATCACCAGGTGGGGGAGCGGGTAGGAGAGCTGGCGGGGCGGGTGCTGGCGATCGACGTTGGCGGGACGCGCACGAAGCTCGCACTCGTCGATCCAGACGGCGACGTCGACGGGCTCGTGGTCGAGGCCACGCCGCCAACGGCGGACGCAATGATCCAGCTGGTGCGCAGGATCGGTCGGGCCCTGCTGGCCGGTGAGCCGCCTCGTGGGGTGGGGGTCTGTGTGCCGGGGCTGGTCGGCGCCGACGGCCGGGTGAGTGCGTTACCCGGGAAGCTGGACGGGATCGTCGGTCGTGACCTTGTCGCGGAGCTGTCGGCTGCCTTCGACGCACCGTCGTTAGTCGTCAACGACGCCATCGCGTACGGCGCGGGGGAGGCGACAAGGGGCGCCGGGGTGGGCTTTGGTCGGGTTGTCGTGATGACCGTGGGCACTGGGGTCGGCGTCGCCGTGCTGGAGGCCGGCCACCCGGTCACGCGGGGCGCGCTCGGGGGCGGCCTGCAGGGGGGTCAGATCCCGCTGCCCGGAGGCGACCCGCGGTTCCTCGACACGAGCGATCACTACGACACGCTCGAGGCACTCTGCCGAGCGCGGCGCATCGTCGACTACACCCTCGATGCGGGGGGCACCGACCAGACGGTCGAAGAGGTCTTCGCGGCGTACGCCGCGGGTGCCGCCGCCGCGCAGGCCGGCGTCGAGCGATGGCGCGCCGCCATGGTGCTGGCAGTCCGCGCGCTGGCCAACGCGCACGGCGCCGACGCCGTCGTGGTCGGCGGGGGACCGCTCACGGAGGGTGGCCCGCTGCTGGCTGGCGTCGAGGCGGCGGTGCAGGCACAGCTGTGGCCGACGCACACCCTCGCCGTACGTCGTGCCGCGCTCGGCGACGCAGCCGCACTGCTTGGCCTGGCGGAGCTCCTGGCCCGGCACTGACCACCATTGCCTAGCCTGTGCGGACGGCTTAGGGTCGGTCATCTTAGGATTACAGGTTGCCTGGGTTCCACTACGTGAGCGCGAAACACGGTCGCGCGGCACGATAGGCGGAGGGGCCCACGGGGCGGCGCACCGAGCGAAAGGCGTAGCGGTTTTCCGCATGACGGCGACGACGGCTCGCGAGATCCCGCGCGACCCCAAGGTGCTCGCGCACGCCCTCTGGGCCGCTGCTCGGCGGCGCAGTGATGTCGTCGCCCTCACCGCCATCGTGGTCAGCACTGTGGTCTTCCCGAGACGCAGCCCGCTTGGCGTCTACGGCCTCGGTGTCGTCACGGGATCGCTGTTCGCTCTCAACGCGATCGGCCTGGTGCTCGTCTACCGCAGCAACCGCATCATCAACTTCGCCCAGGTGGCCGTGGGCGGCGTAGGTGCCACCTTCTTTGCGACGAGTGTGACCTATGAACCGCTGCTGCGGTTCTGCCTGGACAAGGGCGTGTTCGACACCGAGCCCTCGTGGTTCACCACGGCCAACTACTGGGCCTCAGCAGTCGTCGGGTTGGCGCTGTCGGTGCTGCTCGGCTGGTTGATCCACACCTTCGTCGTACGCCGATTCGCCGACGCTCCGCGGCTCGTGGCGACCGTGACGACGATTTTCCTCGTGTCGGTCTGCGGCTTGATCAGTCGGGAGATCCGCAGCTCGAAGATCCTGCGCAGCACGGACCAGATCGAGGCGCAGGTGCAGGTTGGCGCCCCGGATCCGCCGTTCGACATCACGATTGACTTGCCCGGCGTACGACTCACCAGCCGTGACCTGCTCGCCGTCGGCATTGTCGCCCTCGTGATCCCGCTGCTCACGCTCTACTTCCGCCGGTCCAGCACGGGTGTGGCGATTCGCGCGGCGGCCGACAACCCGTCCCGGGTGGCGTCACTTGGCGTCGACGTCAATGTCGTCGTCGGCAAGGTCTGGCTGATAGCCGCCCTGCTCTCCGGGCTCGCAGCCATCCTCACCACGATGGGCAGCGGGCCGCCGCCGGACGGCGTCGAGATCAACGTCGGTCTCCTCGTCCGCATCCTTGCGGCGGCGGTGATCGCCCGTCTCGTCAGCCTGCCGGTGGCCGGGATCGCGGCCATCGGGCTTGGTGTCCTGCAGGAGACGATGCTGTTCTCGTTCGGCACGCCGCTGCTGCTCGACGCGTTCCTCGTCCTGATCATCGGCTTGGTGCTCATGCTGCAGCGAATCACCGCCGTGCGGGCCGACGTCGACGTCGCGAGCTCCTGGCGGGCGGCGCGTGAGGTGCGCCCGATCCCGGGGGAGCTACGCGGCCTTCCCGAAGTCGTGAAGTGGGTGCGCATCGGCGCCTGCAGCGCGGCGGTGCTGGTTCTGGGCGCTCCGTGGGTGCTCTCACCCAGCCAGACCGACTTGGCGTCCTACGTCCTGATCGCCACCATGATGTTCCTGTCGGTGCTCGTGCTGACCGGCTGGGCCGGCCAGATCAGTCTCGGACAGTTCGCGTTCGCCGCCATCGGCGCGTGGGTGACCGGCGCATCCGGCTGGCCCTTCCCGGTGGCCGTGGTTGCCGGCGCTGCTGCGGGTGGAGCTGCGGCACTGGTGGTCGGCATACCCGCGCTCAAGCTGCGCGGTCTCCACCTCGCGATCATGACCCTGGCCTTCAGCCTCGCAGTGACGACGTTCGTGCTGAACCCTCGTTACCTCGGTAAGCACCTGCCGAGTGACGTCACGCGCCCGTCGCTCCTCGGCATGAATCTCGATGACGGCCGGGTCTTCTTCTACGTCCTCCTTCTGCTGCTGGTCCTCGTTGCTGGTGCAGTTGCCGGGCTGCGACGTAGCGCCACCGCGAGAGCACTCATCGCGGCCCGCGACAACGAGGCGGCGGCGCAGGGCTTCGGCATCAACCTGCTGCGGGCGCGGCTTCAGGCGTTTGCCGCCTCCGGGGCGATCGCGGGCTTCGCCGGCTCGTTGCTCGCCTACCAACAGAACTCCGTCATCCCCGACAGCTTCAGCGCCGCTCAGAGCCTGCAGGTGTTCCTCTACGCCGTGATCGGCGGCCTCGGAGCGGTCAGCGCCCCACTGATCGCCGGCGTCTACTTCGCGCTGGTCACAGTCCTCGACTTGCCCGCGGACCTCGTCCAGCTGATGACCGGCGCAGGCGGTGTGCTGCTGCTTATGGTGGCGACCGGTGGACTCGCGCAACTCGTCTTCGACCTGCGCGACAACCTGCTGCGTGGCGTCGCCCGCCGCCGCAAGATCATCGTGCCGAGTCTGCTCGCCGACCAGCGGGACAGCGGGATCGGGGAGTCCCGGCTGGCTATCACGCCGAAGCGCCGCCGCGGGGGTGGCACGGAGTTCGTGCCGGCACGCTATCGACTCGACGGCCAGCACGGCATTCCGGTGCCGGTCAGCCCACCGGGGGAGTCCGTCGCAGGTGCCCGTGGTTGACCTCCGCAACGACCACGAGCTGCAACGAGTCGCCGGCCCGGTGGGTCATGGGGAGCTGACCCAGCGCCGACTCGTGCCGACCGGTCGGGAGCAGGCTCTCGGCCGATCCGCAGACGTGGTCACGTTCGAATCGACCGTCGAGGTCGACGACGTGTCCACCGAGCAGCGGTCGCCGAGGCGTCGGCGGGTCACGTCCTATGTCCGCAACCTCGACCCCCGGCTGGTCGGCGCGCCGCTGTTCCCGATGGTCGCCATCTCCCTGGTGTCGACGCTGCAGCAGGTCGAGCTGCGAGCCATCGGCCTGTCGCTGCCGGAGATCCGCACGGACACCGGTCTCAGCCTCACCGCGCTGCTGTTCGCCATCTCGATGCTGTCCTACGGAACGCAGCTCGCGCTGCCGCTTATGGGCTGGCTGGCTGATCGCCGATCGCGCGTGGCCATGATGCGCATCGGTGCGGGCCTGGCCGCTGTCGGCAACGTCGTCTTCGCGTTCGGCGGCTCGATCGCGACGCTCGCGCTCGGTCGGTTGGGAGCGGCATCCGGCGACACCGTGTCGAGACCCGCGGGCTACACCCTGCTGGCCGACCACTACCCGGTGCTCGCGCGAATCCGCATCGTCTTCTTCCTCTTCACGGTCGGCGGGATCCTCAACGTCGTCGTGATCGGCACCGCGGGGTTCGCCATCGGGTCGATCGGCTGGCGTCCGGTATTCGTCGCCCTCGGCCTCGTGTACGCCCTGGGTGCATTGCTGCTGTTGCGGGTGCATGAGGTGCCGCGTGGCTACTGGGAGCGCAAGGGCCTTGGCGCCAGCGAGGAAGTGGCCCGCACGGAGCAGGCGCCGGTCAGCTGGAAGGAGAGCTGGCGCGCCGCTGCCAGCATCGGGCTTGTCCGCCGACAGTGGATCGCGGCGCCGCTCTTCGGCGTCGTCAACCTCTTCGTCACGCTCTTCGTCGGCACCTACTTCGCGCAGCGGTACGGACTGACCCCGGGTCAGCGGACCATCATCGAGATCATCAACGCGTCGGCCGTTCTTTTCGGCCTGCTCTTCATCGGTCAGCCGCTCGCTCGACTTATCACGACCCGTCCGCGGGTGGTCATAGGTCTGCAGGCGTCCCAAGGCGTGCTCACGACGATTGGCTTCGGCAGCCTGCTCCTCGCGCCCAACCTGACGGTCTCCGTGGTCATCGTGGCGCTGATGTCGTTGGTCAGCGGCACGGTCTTTCCGCTCCAGCTGGGACTGCTCTCCTTGGTGATTCCGCCACGCCTGCGCGGCTTCGGCATGCAGACGCTCTACTTCTGGGCAGTGCCGTCCGCGGTGATCTTCGCGGTCATCGGCGGGCAGTCGGCGACCCGCGGTCTCGGTCAGACCCTGCTGTTCATGGCGCCCTTCGGCCTTGCTGCGAGCATCGTGCTGCTGACCGCGATGCCCTTAGTCGAGCGGGACATCCGCGCCGGGCTGCAGGCCAGCCTCGCGGACGAAGAGGCCCGGCTGGCCCGCGCGAGCGGCCGCAACAAGATGCTGATCTGCCGAGGTGTCGACGTCGCCTACAGCGGTGTGCAGGTGCTCTTCGGCGTCGACCTCGACGTCGAGGAGGGCGAGATCGTCGCGCTGCTCGGCACCAACGGTGCCGGCAAGTCGACGCTGCTGCGCGCGATTGCCGGGGTGCAGGAAGCGACCGGTGGAGCGATCTTCCTCGACGGCCGTGACATCACCCACGTGCCGCCGCACGAGAACGCCGCGGCGGGAGTGGTGGTCGTGCCCGGTGGTCACGCCGTGTGCGCCACGTTGACGGTGGAGGAGAACCTGCGCACCGCGGCTTGGTTGCACCGCAAGGACGAAGGCTACGTCGCGGAGCGACTCGAGCAGGCGCTCACTCTCTTCCCGGCGTTGCGAGCGCGGTTGGGATCCGACGCCGGCAACCTCAGCGGCGGAGAACAGCAGATGCTCGCCATCGCCCAGTCCTACCTGATGGATCCGCGCTTGCTGATGATTGACGAGCTCTCGCTCGGACTGGCACCGCAGGTGGTCGAGACCTTGCTCGACTCCTTGCGGGCCATCAACGCCAGCGGCACGACGATCCTGCTGGTCGAGCAGTCGCTGAACGTTGCGCTGACGATCGCCCAGCGCGCCGTCTTCATGGACAAGGGCGAGGTGCGGTTCGACGGCAGCACCGAAGAGCTGCTTCAACGTCCCGATCTGGTTCGGGCTGTCTTCATGGGGAGCGCCAGCAGCGGCCGCGCGATTCGCCGTCGCGCCCGGATGCCAGACGCGGAGACCGAGCGGCTGCTCGATGTCGACGGTCTCACGGTGCGCTTCGGCGGCATCAACGCGCTGACTGACGTGTCCCTGCTCGTTCGGCCGCGGGAGGTGGTCGGGATCATCGGCCCCAATGGCGCAGGCAAGACCACGTTGTTCGACGCCATCTCCGGCCTGACGCCCACCGAGAGCGGCCGAGTCGTGATCAAGGGTGGTGACGTCACCGCGCTCACCCTGGACGGCCGTGCGGCGGCCGGCCTCGGGCGGTCCTTCCAGAATGCTCGGCTCTTTCCCTCAATGACTGTCCGAGAGAACATCGCGGTCGGCCTGCATCGACACGTGAAGGCCCGCAATCCGCTGCTGGCCGCGCTGTGGGCCCCGATGGTTCGCGGCGCAGAAAGGCAGGCCCGCCTGCGAGTGGACGACGCGATCGAACTCCTAGGCCTGCATGCCTACGCCGACAAGTTCGTCGGCGAGCTGTCCACCGGCACCCGTCGAGCCGTCGACATCGCCGCCATCATGATGGCCAGTCCAGACGTGCTGCTTCTCGACGAGCCGTCATCCGGCCTTGCACAGGCCGAGACCGAGGCGCTGGGACCGATGATCCTGCGACTCGTTCGTGAGACGGGCTGCGGTGTGCTGATGATTGAGCACGACCTCCCGCTCGTCACCGGCGTCGCCGACCGGTTGATCGCGATGGAGCTCGGTCAGATCATCGCCATGGGCGCGCCGGACGAGGTCATGCGTGACCCTGAGGTGCGTCGTGCCTACCTCTCGGCCTCCAAGGAAGTTCTGCTCCGGTCCGGCAGCGTCCTCGGTGCCGCTCTCGCCGCTGCGGGCCTGGCTACGAATCCACCCCCTGCTGACGCACCCGTGCTTCGCACCACCATCGAGAGGACCTGAGATGGCTAGCCCGCGCTCTGTCGGAGCCCGTTCACGGCGTACGCCGAAATCGCGCGAAGAGTTCGCGACGACCTTCGAGGCGATGGTGCAGAACATCGGCAAGGTCATCAAGGGCAAGGACGACATGATCCGGCTCACGCTGACCGCGATCGTCGCCAATGGCCATGTTCTCTTCGAGGACCTTCCGGGCACCGGCAAGACAATGCTCGCCCGCGCGATCGCCAAGACAATCGACGCCGAGCAGAACCGGATCCAGTGCACTCCCGACCTGCTGCCCGCCGACATCACCGGGTCGCCGGTGCTCGATCGGCGTACCGGTGACTTCGTCTTCCGCCCGGGGCCGATCTTCGCCAACATCTTCCTGTCTGACGAGATCAACCGCGCGTCGCCCAAGACGCAGGCGGCGATGCTCGAGGCGATGCAGGAGCGCAACGTCACAGTCGACGGGGTGAGCTATCCGCTGCCCCGCCCGTTCTTCGTCCTCGCCACGCAGAACCCCGTCGAGCAAGCCGGCACGTTCCCACTTCCCGAAGCGCAGCTCGACCGGTTCCTGTTCAAACTCTCGCTCGGCTACCCGGCGCGCCTGTCGGAGATGGATGTGCTGCTGACCAACCGCACGTCAGAGCCGATCGATGACCTCGGACCAGTCATTGACAAGGACGGCGTGGTGGAGCTCATGCGGTGGGCCGACGAGGTGTCGGTCAGCGAGTCGGTGATGCTCTACATCATCGATCTCACCCAGGCTTCGAGGAGCGACCCGGCGTTGTCGGTCGGCGCCAGCCCGCGCGCGTCGCTGGCCCTCATGCGAGCAGCCCGGGTGCGGGCTTCGTCGCAGGGCCGCGATGACGTGCTTCCCGACGACGTCAAGTCCCTAGCCATGGCCGTGATGGCGCACCGGGTGATCCTCACTCCCGACTCCATGCTGCGGGAGGAGACCGTCGAGGCAGTCACCGAGCGGATCATCAACAAGGTCAAGGTGCCGACTGGGTTGGGCGCAACGGTCGAGTCGCCCGACCAAGCGCTCGCCGCTGCGGTCTCCTAGGACCCGGCGACTCGACGCTATGGCGATCGCGGTGGCACCGGCGAGAGGGACGGCGCGCGCTCTGGCAGCGCGCGGCTCCGGTCTGACCCGTGCCATCGAGCGGCGTACCGGCCTCACATCAACAGGCATCTACGTTCTACTGCTCGCCGGTGCGCTGTTCGTCGTCGCTCGACTGCTCGGCAACCAAGCGCTCTTCATGCTCACCTACGGCGCCTTCGTCGTCATCGGTCTCGCCTACGTCCTCGCCCGTCGCAAGCTCTCGGTGGAGACGCGTCGTTCGCAGCTGCCGACGCGGGTGCGCCAGGGTCAGATCATCACGGTGCAGCTCGGGCTGAAGGCCCGGCGCAAGGTCAACACCGTCGTCCTGGAGGAGGTGCTCGACGAGCACCTCGGCGCGACCGTCCGGCTACCTGTCGCGGTCCTGCCAGCTGGCGAGGAAGTCACCCACGAGTACAGCTTCACGCCGCGGCTGCGCGGCGTCTACACCGTGGGTCCGCTTGTCGCGAGCTGGAGCGATCCGTTCGGGCTGACCCGCAAGACCGAGATCCTGAGCCCGGCCGCCGAGCTGATCGTGCACCCGCGCACGGAGTCGGCGCAGGACCGAGTGCTCAGCCGCGAGTGGGAGGACCCGCCGGTCCGTCCACCGATCACGAAGCCGTGGCCGAGCGGCTACGAGTTCTACGGACTGCGCGACTACGTCAGTGGCGACGACCCGCGGCGCATCGTCTGGCGGGCTACGGCGCGGACCTTGGACCTCGACACCGGGCAAGGCCGCTATTTGGTGCGCGAGTCGGAGCAGGGCATCACCGACCGCGTCTCAATCCTGCTCGATAGCGGAAAGGCCGACCACAGCCCCGGCGACCCGAGCGAGACGTTCGAGACCGCGGTGCGCGTCGCCGCGTCCCTCGCGACGCGCCACCTCAAGGACGGCTTCACAGTCACCACCCACGTCAACAGCCAGCAGCTGCTCCGGCCAATGCGCAGCCAACGGGACGGCATCAGGCTCCTCGATGAGTTGGCGCGGCTGCAGCCTGAGCCGGAGCGGCTGACCGGCGCGGTCGAGCGAATCCTGCGTAACACCCGACGGGACACGCACATCGCGGTGATCGCGCCGCACCTCGACCAGGCGGCGACTGGGCGGATCAAGCTGCTGATCGACCGGGGTGTCTCGGTGGTGCTCGTGCTCGTTGTCTGGGAGCAGACCGATCCGATCTCGCTGCACCGCGCTGGACAGCTCGGCTGCAACATCGTCGAGGTCAACGCCTCCTCCTCACTCGAGGCGGTCTTCCGCACCGTCATCTCCCAGGCCGGCCGCCGATGACGATGCTCAGCGATCGCCCGCCCGCGGCCGGCGGCATCGACCCAGTCCTCACCGACCCAGACACCGGCGCGACATCGGTCGATGACGAAACGGCCGATCGCCCGGTCGGCATCATGCTCACCTGCGCCGCGGTGCTCCTCTCGTCTGCTGCGGCGGCGTGGATGCTCGCCGGGATCTTCCAAGGCGTGCTGCCCAAGGTGATGGCCTTGGCTGCCGCAGCGGCCGGTCCCGGCCTAGTTGCGGCGTCGTACCGGACGCGCCGTCCGGCAGTTGTGCAGTACCTCGCGCTGCCGCTGGCACTCGCCGCCGGCGCCGCGGTCGTCGTCCCCGCCACCACCGGCGGTTCGGCCAACTTGCCCAGCCTGGTCGTGGAGGCGGTGCGCGGGGGTGGGCTGAGCCAGCCGCCGGTGCCCTTCGAGCCGGGCTGGCGCTTTTTGCTCGTCGTACTCGTCTCCTTGCTCGGTGTCGGCGCGGCCGCGCTGACACCGCCCTCGACAAACCCCGACTCGGCATCGCGGTGCCTCTTCCGGTAGTCGTCGCGGCCGCCCTGGTGCAGCCGCCCAGCAGCGCCGTGACCGCCAGCATCGTGGCGATGGTGCTGCTCGTTGCTGCGCTCGTGCTGTCCTCGGGTGCCCAGCTGATGCAGGACGGTTCCTCGTCGGGGGCGTTCGAGACGCGGCGGCTGCTTCGCGGTCTCGGTGGCCTGACAGTGCTGGCCGTGGCTCTCGGTGGGGTGAGTCAGGCTGGCTTCCTCTTCCCGGCGCAGCCGGCCGAGCGGGTCATCCCACCGAAGCGTCCGCAGGCGCAGCCACCGCTGTCCGACCGGGTGCTCTTCACAGTCGAGTCAGCCGATCCTGGACCCTGGCGATTCGGCGTCATCGACGTCTACGACGAGACCGCGTGGTTGCTCCCGCCGCTCGACCGTTCCCGGTTCGTCGCGGTGCCTGGGTCCGGCAGCCTCGCTGAAGCGGTCGCCGACCGCGCCGAGCGGCCGGACGACGGCCCCGCCGCGATTCCCGCGACGCCGACGGGGACGCGCACGCTGACGTTCGAGGTCGGCGACCTGCCCGGTCGCGTGCTGCCGACGGTCGAGGGTCAGATCACCGTCCGCGAGGACAGCGTCGACCTGGAGCTCGACCCGCGCACCCAGACCCTCCGATCAGGAAAGGGGCGGGCCGCCCTCGGCGGCAGCTACACCGTCACCGCCGCGATCCCGCCCTCGGCGACGGACCTCGCTGCGATCTCGGCCGACCTTCCTCGCTCGCTCGATCCGTTCCTCGCGGCACCTGAGCCGCCGTCCGACGTCAGCGCGCTCCTGGCCGCAGCGCCCCAGGCGCCGTTCGAACGACTGCAGTTCGTCCGTAACGCGCTCTACGCCAAGGTCGTCGCCGCGGGGGAGGGCACTCCCATCGACGTCCCGCCCGCGCGCGTGGCGGAGCTGCTCAGCGGCGCCGAGGCGACTCCGTACGAGATCACGGCCGCGGAGGCGCTGCTCACCCGCTGGGCCGGGGTGCCTTCGCGCATCGGCTTCGGGTTCTACTCGGGCACCAGAACCGCCGATGGTGGCGCCTTCGAGGTGCACCCGCGGGACGGGGCCACCTGGCTCGAGGCCTACTTCGAGGGACCGGGCTGGATCACGATCGTCGGTCGACCACCGAGGGCGAAGGCGAGCACCGACCTCAATCAGAAGAACCAGGACCCGCAGCTGCGAGCCAGCGAGGACCTCGCGCTCGTCGTGCGGGTGCCGGTCGAGCTGGCAAACCTGCGGCAGCTCTATGACGACATCCGTTTCTACCTGCTCGTCTCGTTGCCATGGGTGCTACTTGTTGTGCTCGGGATCGTCTTCTACCCCGCCGCCTTGAAGGTCGTACGACGATGGCGCCGTCGCCGGTGGGCTCGTGACCGCGGTCTGCCGGCGCGGGTGCTCGTCACGTATGCCGAGATGCGTGACCGGCTGCGAGACGTCAACGCGCCTGACCCCTCAGCCACGCCGTTGGAGTTCGTGTCCTCCGTCGACTTCGACGAGGAGCACTGGGAGCTTGCCTGGCTGACGACGCGGGCACTGTGGGGCGACCTACGGCGCGACCTGCGGCTCGAAGACGTCGAGGCGGCCGAGGACATGGCTCGATCGGTGACCCAACGCGTGCTGCGCGCGCAGCGAAGCGTCCCGCGTGCCCTCGGGCAAGCGTCCCGAGTCTCCCTGCGCGACCCCTTCACTCGCGACGTTCCTAACGCGTGGCCATCCGGTGACCGCGCCCGACGCGTGCGTGCGCAGTCGCGCCGGGTCAGCCCCTTCCGCCTTGGTCGAGCTGTGCTCCCGGCCCTTCGGGCAATGACGCCCAGTCGTGTGCTGCGCATGCGTCGAGGTGCCCCAGGCAGCGCTGTGATGATCCTGCTGATCGTAGTGATGACCCTGGTCACCGGCTGCAGCGGCGGCTCGCCGGGGTCGGCCGCTCCGTCGCTGCCGGAGAACCTGGTGCCCGACGAGATCGGTGAGTTTCGGTTGCAGCGGGAGCCGACAGCGGAAGCGAAGTTCACCGAGGTCGGTGACGCCGCGCTCGTCACCGGGGGTCGCGTCTACACAGTCCGGCGGGACGGCGAAGTGCTCGGCTCACTGCAGGCGGCAACCTTCAAGGACTCGGTGCGGGGCAACCTGAAGAAGGTGCAGAAGGGCTTGCGGGCCAGCATCGGCACGGGTGACTTCACGCTGCAGCGCATCGGCACCGAACCGGTCTACGTCCTGCAGCAGAACGAGTTGAAGATCCTGCTGTGGTTCCCGCCTGGAGGCGGCTACTACGAGATGCTCGACGCCAGGCAGGGATTCGACGAAGCCGAGCGGGTCTTCCTGGCGATCTTGAACTTCCAGCGCGGCCGTCCGGTCGGGCTCGACGCCGACACCGCTGTCGTCGACATCCGCCGTGGAGGCGACTGACATGTCCCGTCTGACGCGCGCCGCTGCGGCGCTCGCTCTCGCTGCACTTGTCGGGTGCTCTCCGCCGACGTCGGTGTCGGTCGGCGTGAAGGACCTCTCGACCGACATCGAGTTCAGCCGCGCTGACGCCACTCCCGTTCCGGTAGTTGCGCCGCCTCCGGTCACCGGAGTCCCTGGCTTCCCGATCGCACCGCTGCCGCCCAACGTGGTGCAGCCGGGCGGACCGGTCGTGGTAGCGCTGCCGCCTGACCTGCCGCCGCCAGCCCCGCTGCCGAACACCTGCCCGAAGGCGAGCCCGCTGGTGGCGGCGAAGAACGCGAACACCCCGCGACCTGGCGCGCCGCCGGTCGCCGCGTCCTACCGCTATCGGCTCTCGGGGAGCTTCACGGTCACGGGTGCGCATCCGGCGAGCGGCGTCTACCCGGCGACGTCCGTGCGTGGGATCCGCGATGTTCAGGAGATCGCCGGTGGAGGTGGCTACGAGTTCTTCATCAGCGACGACATGGGGATGGACGTCGGCTACACCGTCATCCCGGAGCAGCGAGCGGCACCGCAGAACCCAGTGGGCGTGGGGGAGCAGCCAACTCCGGTTGAAGCCGGCATCTATGTGAACGGGTTCACCTACCGGCGGGCGGACGGCACCACGCTGAGTCTGCGGCCACAACCTTTCGTGATGATCGCCAAGCTGCCGCTCGCTCCCGGTGACAAGTGGCAGTCCAAGGGCGTCGACCCGGCCACTGGCGTCAGTGTCATCGTCAACGGCCAGACCGGGCTGGGGGAGGAGTTCTCCCCGAGCCGCGACCGGGTCGACGCGTGCGGCACGGTGCTCGACGCGACGTGGGTCGAATACACCGTGGACACCACGCCGTTGACGGGTGCGACGGCTGACGAAGAGCCGCCATCATCCATCGTTGGCGGCGGTCTCGGGATCCAGTTCGTCGGCACGCGACTCGCCTTCGCCAACCAGTACGGCGGACTGCCCATCCACGAAGTGGTGCGCCTGGTCGGGGTGGACGGTGCCGACACCGTCGACATCACCCGCGAGGCAGTCATCCTGTCGGAACCAGCGCTTGCCGCGGCGCCCTCGTGAGCAAGCTGCCTTCCACAGAGCGGAGACGTCGTCGCGTATGTGTGGTGACTCTCGTCATGATCACCGCGAGTGGATGCTTCGGCGGCGCGACATCTGATCCCGCACCGATTCCCTCCTCGCTGCCGGGGGTGGCCGCTGGCGGTGAGCTGGTTGTCGGCATAGTCACTCCGGTTTCGATTGACCCCGCGCTGGTGACGCCCACCGATGTCGGCGGCACCACCGTCGTGCGCACGATGTGCGACTCACTGCTATCGCTGGACCCGGCAGAGTCGGTTCTGCGGCCGTCGATCGTTGAGTCCTGGCGAGTGCTGGAGGGGGGCGAGCGGATCGCGTTGCGGCTGCGGGACGATGTCCGTTTCTCCAATGGCGATCGGTTGAGCGCGCAGGACGTTGCCGCGTCTCTTGCCCGCGTCGTCTCGCCGGACACTGTGTCGCCGGTGGCGAATCAGCTGGAGCGAATCCTCGGCTTCACCGCACTTCGCGAGCGCAAGGTTGAGCGGGACGATCTCGCTGGGATCCAGGTCGTCAGCTCACGTGACCTCGAGCTGGTGATCTCCCCTCGGGACGCGCAGTACGTGAACCTGCTCGCGAGCACCCTCGCGGTGCCGGTCCCCCGCAAAGCGGCGGATGACGCAGCGTTCTCTGCGCGACCGATCTGCGCCGGGCCGTATGTTCTGACGGCTCCCTGGCAAACTGGCGAGCCGACGATCATGCTCGAACGTTCGAGTCGGTACTTTTCCGGCAACACCGCCGTGACTCGCGGCGGTGCCGGCTGGGCCGACCGCATCATCTTCAAGCTCTACCCATCTCGGGAGAAGGCAGAGGAGGCCTTCCGACGCGGCGACGTCGACGTCGCCCCGCTGGCCAACGACCGGCTCGCGGCGGCCGCCGCGATCCCGGGTGCAGCGATCGAGACGCGCCCTACCGGCACCCTGGAATACGTCGGACTGCCGACGACGACGGCGCCCTTTGACAACCCCGATGTACGCCGCGCGTTGAGCCAGGCGTTGGACCGCTCGCGGATCGCGAAAACGGTCTACGTGGGCGGCCGAGTGCCGGCCACGTCACTGCTGCCCACCAACCTGCCCGACCGGCTTGTCGACCACGGGGTGTGTGCCGGAGCGGCGCCTGTCGACGGTGATCGCGAAGCCGCCCGTCGGTCTCTGGCCAAGTCCGGGGTGTCGCTGGAAGGCGTCACCGTGCCGCTCTACTTCAACGATGAGTTTCGCAACCGAGCCCTGATGATCGAGGTGGCCGCGCAGTGGCGGTCCGCTTTCGGACTGCGCACCCGTTTGGTGCCGCTTCCATTCGACAGTTACGTCGGACGAGGAACCGGCGGCACCGGCTTCGATGGACCCTTTCGGCTCGCCTTCGCTGCGCCGTACCTCGACGCGGGGGAGTTCTTCGGTCCACTGTTCTCGACCGACGCGATCGGGACCGACAACTTCAGTCGGTTCTCCAGTCCGCGGTTCGACCGGGATCTCCGCCGAGAAGCGCGTCAGGCCATCGCCATCGAAGATCAACGGGCGGAGTACGCCGCGCTGCATCAGCTCTTGTGCACCCAGCTGCCGGTGATCCCGGTCGTGCTCGGCACGGCGAGTTACATCGTGCGGTCCAGCGTCGTGGCCTCGGCGACGGGGCGGGTGGTCGACAGGGCAACGGCGACACCACTTCTCCGAGAGCTCTACCTCCGGTGATGCTGACGCCAGCGCGCGCGAGCGTCCTCTGCGCTCTCCTCGGCCTGGTGAGCGTTGCCTGCGAGTCCGGTCGTCCGTCGTCGGCGACCCTGCTCGCGGACGTCGTACTGACATCTATCGCCGATCCCGGCTTTGTGGATGAGGTTGCGGCGACCGGGCCCATGCCGCTCGACACGGCGGCCAAGGCCACGACGGTGCGAGCCGACGTGCTCGGTGACTATCTGGGAGAGCAGGGCTACGACGGGGGATTCGCCCGAGTCCTGACCCGCGGCGAGGAGTTCGTCACGCTGCTCGCCTATGACCTCGCCGATGAGGCGGGCGCAGAGGGACTGGTCGACCTCGTCCTCAGCGAGCTGACCGGGTCGCTGGCCTTTCGACCGTTCGACGATCCGGCGGTGCCAGGCAGCCGCGGATTCACCCTGACCAGCGATGTAGGCGGCAAGGTGCGGTTCTGCGTCGGTGAGTGGTTCGCGCATCGCTCACATGCCTACGCCGTCACCCGCTGCGCTCCCTTCGTCCTGTCCGTGCCGGCCGTCACGTCGATTGCGCTCGCCCAGTACCGTCGGGTCGTCGAGAAAGACCTCGCATGACGCGCTCCCGTCCCGCCGGCGACATCGCTCTGATGCACCGCACCGGGCGGCGCTCCTCCTATGACAAGGCTCCGGTTGTCGCGGTCGGTGACCGCATGGAGTGCGCGGTCGGCTGGGCAGAAATCGCCGGTCGGCTGACCTCGGGTGGCCCATCCACGATTGTCGTCGAGACCTACCCGGGCGTGCGCGAGGAGGATCTCGACGCTCTGGTCGCAGAGCTCGGCGCGAACCTGGTGATTCGCGCGGAGTCCGCCCTCCGCCCGTCCGCCGCGATCGACCAGTTGATTGCCGCCGACCTCACCGACGACCCGGTCTTCGGCAGGCTGAGCAGTCTCACCCTGCTCGACCTCTTCGATCCGAGCGCACTTGCGGACCTGCGAGCCAGCGCTCGGGTCGGCCAGGGCCGCGTTGTCGTGGTCGGCGTAGGTGCTTCGTTCATCGTCGACGACGCAGATGATGCTGGCGCGCAGGAGGGCACCACGGTCGTTGTGTACGCCGACCTGCCCCGCCGCGAGCTCACCTTGCGCCAGCAGTCGGGAGCGATCGGCAACCTCGGCGCCGACAACGCGGGCGAGCGGGCGTCGGTGAAGTACAAGCGGGCGTTCTTCGTCGACTGGCGCCTCGCCGATCGGCACAAGCAGGCGCTGTGGCCGAGCGTGCGCTTCGTCCTCGACACCGTGCATGCCGACCAGCCCAAGATGGTCGCCGCCGCGGCGATGTTCCGCGGCCTCGAGTTGACGACCACCCGGCCGTTTCGGGTCGTCCCGTGGTTCGAGCCGGCGCCGTGGGGCGGCGACTGGATGAAGGAGGTCTGTGACCTCCCGCGCGACACGGTCAACTTCGGCTGGTGCTTCGACTGCGTGCCGGAAGAGAACTCCCTGCTGCTCGGCTTCGGCGACGCCGTCTTCGAGGTGCCATCGGCGAACCTCGTCTTCCACTGTCCCGTGGACCTGCTCGGTGCCGATGTGGCAGACCGGTTCGAGGGTGAGTTCCCGATCCGCTTCGACTTCCTCGACACCATGGGCGGCGGCAACCTCTCGCTGCAGGTGCATCCGCTGACCAGTTATATCCGGGAGCACTTCGGGCTCACCTTCACCCAGGATGAGTCCTACTACATGCTCGATGCCGACGAGGGCGCGGCGGTTTACCTGGGGCTGCGCACCGGTATCGACCGACACGCGATGGTGCAGGACCTTCGCTCTGCCCAGGAGGGCGGGCCGGCCTTCGACACCGACAGCTATGTCAACAAGTGGCCCGCTGCCCGGCATGACCACTTCCTCATCCCGGCCGGCACAGTGCACTGCTCGGGAGCAGGCGCCATGGTGCTGGAGATCAGCGCAACGCCGTACATCTTCACGTTCAAGCTGTGGGACTGGGATCGCCTCGGGTTGGACGGCCGGCCTCGCCCGGTGCACCTCGATCACGGGGCGAGCAACATCCAGTGGCAACGCGACACCGACTACGCGATCGCAAAGCTCATCAACCGCCTGACGCCGATCGGGGAGGGCGAAGGCTGGCGGGCCGAACGCACCGGGCTGCACGAGGCGGAGTTCATCGACACGCACCGGCACTGGTTCACCGGCATCGTGGATCACGACACGTCAGGCGGGGTGAACGTCCTCAACCTGGTCCAGGGCGACGAGGTCGTGATCGAGTCACCCGATGGTGCTTTCGCGCCGTTCGTCGTGCACTACGCCGAGACATTCATCGTGCCGGCGGCCGTCGGGCGCTACACGATCCGTCCGCACGGTTCGGCCGAGGGCACTGAGTGCGCGACGATCAAGGCCTTCGTCCGCTCTGCCGAGTAGCGCCCGGACCTAGGGGCGGCTACCTGCTCAGATGACGCGGAGGATCGACTCGGCCCACATCGCTCCAGCGGCTCGCTGACCGGCGGCGGCGAAGTGCCCGCCGCGGGAGAACGGCGCACGGTGGACACCTATCTCGCGCAGGGTGTCGGTGTCTGGCCCCGGGCGGAAGCCGGGCTCCGACCAGAGGAGCTCAACGGCGTCGCGAACGTCTGTGCCCGCCTCGAACGGGCGAAGGTTCGTCGGGTGGTACGTCGACTTGGCCGGCAGCCACGGGCGGTCCAGTCCGGTGACCTCGGCCACCCCCTCGCGAAGAGTGCGCAGCCGCTCTCGGTAGACAGGACCCGGAGTCTCGTCATGAGCGTCGGACTCACCTTGCTGCCACAGCACCGCTCTGACGTCTCCGGCCAGCCGGACGGCGTCGCAGATGTTGCTGAAGAGCTGGCTGCCGCGCCGCCAGTGCTCGATCCGGGTGCCGCCGACGGCGACGTGCACGAAGCCGACCGGTATGCCGAGCTCGGCGAGGAGCGCATCGCCGACCGACGGCCAGATGCTGCCTTGAAATGGGGAGTGCGGGCCGTGGGGGAATCCGAGGTCAAGGTCGGCGAGCATCGCCATCAGCTCCCGCGTCGTCTCGGCGTCGACGCGATCCACAATGTGCGGCTGCGGGTCGTGCGCGATGCGCCAGCCGTCGTGCTCCGGAGAGGTCGCCGTCACCCGGCCGAGTGGATCGGCGACAGTGGTCACCTCCTCGTGACAGGAAGCGGCGTAGGACTGGCCGGCGACGACGAAGACCTCACCGATGGCGACCGGCTCCACTGACCCGGTCGCCACGACCACCCCGCCGGACAGCAGCCGCAGCTCCACCCGGAACCAGCCTCCCGAGGCGACCACCGCAGAGGCCCGGCAGACCTCGGCGACGGTCTCCAGAGTCGCGCCGACCCACTCGGTGCCGGTGCCGAACGACTCCGAGAGCGCCACGGTGCGGAGCTCGGCGGCGTCCACCCCCGCCGGCACCTCGGAGGCGTCGACGACGAGCCGCCCGGCGCCGAGGCCGGGCGACGTCGTACGACGCTGCAGGACCTGGAGCGGTCGGGGGTGCGTCAGGTGCAGCTCAGTCATCCGGGGTGCGGCACCTCGATGAAGCGCGGTCGGTAGTTGTCCACGTCGGAGTAGAGGTCGTCACCATTCCGGGCGTTGACGTTGTAGGTGATGAGGATGCGACCGGCGCGAGCGAGCTGGGGGTGCTCCTTCGCGTTGTAGGTGAAGAGCGTTGCCGGGTCCTCCGGCGTGGTGAACAGCAGCGTCTGGCCGCTCCACGGACCTTCGGGACGCAGTGCGGAGTAGGCGTAGATGTCGCGGCCGATGCCGCCTTCCTGCGCCACGAGGCGGAAGCCGTCGCGGGTGCGGACCACGCTCATCTCGTTGGCGACCTTGTCCAGAGTGCGGGCCGAGAGGAGCGGGTTGGTGGTCCACCCCTCGCCGTCGAAGTACTCCCACGGATCCGTGAGCGGTCGCCCGCGAGGCACCCGAGCGACGTGGAGGTACTTCTGCAGAGCAAAGTCCTCGCAGCCGTAGATGTAGAGGTAGTCAGCCGCCTCGGTGAGGGCGACTCCGAACTGCACTGGACCGCCCGGCCCACTCCCCAGGCCAGGACGGAAGCCGGCGGCGGCAGGTGCGATGCCGACCGGTTCGAGTCCGGGCAGCCGGTAGGTCGCCACGTCGACGCCGACCACGTTGAACGCGGGTCCGGCTCCAGTCACCCGGAAGAGGACCTGCTGCAGAGTGCCACCGACGACCGTGGCGTCGCCGGGCCAGTACCAGCTGGCGTCATCCGTGGGGTTCGCCCAGGCGCGCGCGCTGCCGAAGAGGCCGTCGGGGCGATAGAACGTCTTCCCCCACTTTCCGTTGCGCTCCTGGATCACCCAGGTGTTGTGGGCGAAGCCCTGCTGGGCCCGTGAGCGGTCCGGTCGTACCGTGCCGAAGAAGGTGTCACCCCACATCCACAGCGTGCGGCCGTCCGGGAGCGGGATCGAGTAGCTGCCGTCGGAACCGGTCCAGCGGTCGCCCTTTCCGGCATCGCCGAAGGCATAGAGCGATCGCTGCAGCGGATGCACGGCGCTGCGCTGCGCGGCAGCCGCTCGGGGCTCGATCGAAGGCGTGATGAGCGGGAGTGCGACGACAAGCACGACACCGGCGAACGAGAGGCATCGCCAGGTCGGTCTCCGCCGCGTGAGGGCCACCGTCACTTCTTCGCCGGGCCGACCGTCAGACCTGCTGCAGGTGCAGGCCGTCGGCGTCGACGTCGTAGCGCTGGCCGCGGATCACCAGGTCGCGCAGCCGAGCGGTCGGGTCGACGTCAGCGAGCTGCGGGTTCACTGCGATCGCGCCGTCGAAACCGACCTGAACGCCGAACACGGCCTCGATCACCAAGCTCACCCACGAGCCGTTGGAGGAGCAAGTCCAGTCGTTGATCCACGGCCACTCGTTTGGTGACTTGCGGGCGCCACCGGAGTCCGGCTCAACTGCAGACTCGACGAAGTGCGCCTGCCCCAGCGGTCCCTGGTTGGTCGATCGGGCCAGGCCGGCGAGCCAGCCGGCGGCCACCTCGCCGTGGCCCATCCGGAAGAGGGCAGCTGCCGACTCCGACGGCCAGGCGGGATAGGCCCCGTTCCATTGGTGGTCGGGCCGCACACTGAAGAGCGCGTCGTCGTCGTACGGCGACAGCGCGTGCATCCAGGTCGGCGTCTGCAGCTCGCGGACGAAGAAGTCAGTCATCTCCTGCTGCTGCTCCGACGAGAGGTCGGCGAGCATCCCGAACGGGACCGTGAAGAAGTCATAGCAGTGCCGAACCGGCACGAGTGACCCGTCGGGGTATCTCGCGTGGAAGTAACCCTCACCCTTGGCGTAGAGGTCGTTGACCCGCGCCGCCAGGGCATCGGCCTCGGCAGCGTAAGCCTCGCTGCGGCTGGTCTCGCCCAGGGCCGTGTCCATGGCGGTTGCGGTGCGCAGCGTGAAGACGTTGGCGGCGTTGAGGCTGGCCACCGAGTGGATGTAGGTGCTCACGCACTCGAGCAGGTTGTCGATGCCGCCGTAGTCGGCCAGGCCGTGCTCGCTGCGCAGGCCGCGCCAGGCTGTGGCGTAGTCATGGACGAAGTCGGCGACCGTCTTAATCCCGTCGCCGCCTGCAACAGGTGTCGTAAGCCACGCGACGTCGCCGGTCCACGAGACGTAGTCGCGAATCATCCGGGTCATCGCGAAGTCGTTGACGGCGTACCAGTTGCCGACCGGGCTCCCGGTCAACCACTCGGTGCCGAAGTGGGTGTGCACGTCGGTCGCGATCCAGTGTTCCAGGTGCCGTCTCATGACCGCCGGGTCGAGGAGGGCATGAACGAGCGAGCTGAGGTTGTAGTCCCAGAGAAAGGTCACCGACTGCCAGTACCGCGGCATCAACGTGTCGTACGTGCGACCCATCACTGAGTGAGTGGAGTCGCGACGGAAGTAGAGGACGCCCAGTGCACCCATCGTGTAGAGGCGGCGCAGCGCGTCGTTGTCCGTCTCCAGCCAGGGCAGCGAGCCACCGAAGCGGTCGTTGCCCGGGATGAAGAGCGCGGCCAGCTCGTCGTTCCATGCTCGCTCGCTCGCTCGTAGGACCCCCGGTACGTCAGCAGCGAGGCGGTCGTACACCGCCCGTGTCTCGTCCACCGTGGCACCGACCGCGTGGACGTAGCCGACCCGCCACTGCTCGCCCGCCCCGACCCGCACGGTGGTCTCGACTCCGCGCGCCGTCGTACGCGCATCGGGGTCGTCGATGCCCTGCATGCTGACGGCCTCGCTGGCCTGCGCAAGGAAGACGAAGCGCCGGCCGGCCTCGTCGATCTCGACGGCATTGTCGTCCTCGCCGGGCGGTTCGGACCCACCCCAGGGTCGAACGGCTTGAGTCACCGACGCTTCCAACGCGAGCCGGAGCGGCAGCTCGCGATCGACCGCGCCATGATTCTCGATCTCGATCTCGACGACGAAGCCCTGCACCCCCGGTGCCATCACCGTCGTCGTCGTGATGTCGAGGCCGTCGACCGTGGACTGACGGGTGATTCGGTCAGGGCGCCAGACGAACGTGACGGGGGCCCCGAAGGCGGCGAGCAGCCGCCCGCCGAGGAAAGCGCGCGCCGTGATCGTCGTGCCGAGGCTGCCGAACGGCGGGAAGGTGACGCTGCGCACGCCGACCAGGTCGTTGTCGGACTGCAGCACGCCGAGGAAGTTGGTCAGGCCGGGGGGCGCGAACAGGTCGCCGGGGCGATGCACGAGTGGTGAGCTCGCGAGGTCCTCGACCACTGGCAGGGCGGTGCGCAGTGGCATGTCGGTGCCTCTCAGGCGGCGGTGGACGGCAGCCCAAAGCCTGGCATCCTGTTACTACAGGATCAACTGAGCGGACGACCCGAGCCATGGTGGGCGGCCGCTAAGGTGGCCGCGAGCAACGGTCGGGAGAGGTTCCGGTGGAGGCGAGCAGCGGGGCGGACGGGGGCATCGTGCGCTCCGCCGGGGTGCCCTATTACGTCCAAGTCGCCGGCATCGTCCGTGATCTCCTGCGAGAAGGACGGTGGCAACCGGGCGAGTTGATCCCCTCCGAGTCGGGACTGTGCGAGATGTTCGGCGTCTCGCGCACGGCGATCCGACAGGCGCTCGCGGAGCTCGTGGACGAGGGGCTGCTGCAGAAAGAGAAGGGTCGCGGCACGTTCGTCAGTCGCCCTCACGTCGCATTAGCCGTCCAGGAGATGCGCGGTTTCTACGACGAGATGGCCGAGCGCGGGCGCACGGTCGAGACCACCGTGCTCCGCCAGCAGGTCGTTCCCGTGCCGCCCTCCGTGGCCCCCGAGCTGGGATTGCCGATGCGGGCCGAGGTGGTCTGCCTCGAGCGCGTGCGCAGTGTCGCCGGCGATCCGCTGGTGCACGTCGCGACCTATTTGCCCTTACGTCGATTCGAGCGCCTGCTGGAGGTCGACCTCACCCGGACGAGCCTCTATGCCGTGCTCGTCGAGCAGTTCGGCGTCGAAGTGCGTGGCGGCCGTCGGCGGATCGATGCGGTCGCGGCCGACGCGACTCGAGCGCGGCTGCTCAACGTGAAACCACGCACTCCAGTCCTCCGGGTGACCGCCACCAACGTCGACGCAGACGACATCGCGTTCGAGTACTTCGAGGCGTGGTACCGCGCCGACCAGACGAGCTTCGAGATCGTGGTGCGCGCCCAGATGACCATCGAGCCCTCGCACGGGGCGCTGCAGCCTGCCTGACCTGCTTCCAGGTGTGCCAGGGTGCTGCTAGCGTCGGACCTGTCACTACAGGTCCGACGCGGAGGAGCGCAGTGCCAGCCACGCAGCGCAGTGCTCGACGGCCCCGCGGACCCGGCATCGTCTACTCGGTCACTGCTTGTGTCGTCGTGCTCGCCCTGGGCGCGGTTGCCCTCTCTGCCGACCAGGCGCCGCCTCCCACGGTCGCCGAGTTTGCTCCTGCGGCCCTTGACCAGATCGAGGAGGCGCCCGATCGCCAGGGCACCGATGTCGGCGAAGGGGAGGCCGGTGGGGAGGGCAGCTCGAGTGCAGCTCCCACGGCGAGTCCGAGCGCCAGCGCCTCGGCGACGGCGGCGGTGGCTGCGCCGGTCATCGATGTCAACCGCACCCGCAAGTGCGTCGGCAACCCAGGACGGCAGACCGAGGACCCGCAGTCACCGCCCTGTGTGCCCTTCTTCGACGGTGACAACGGTGGCGCGACCGCACCTGGCGTCACGCGCGACGAGATCCGGGTCGTGCTGCCGTACGGCAACTTCCTGTCCTCGACCACACCCGCGGACTACCAGATCCTGGCGAGCTTCTTCAATACCCGCTACGAGTTCTACGGGCGCAAGATCCGGCTGCTCCCGTTCGTGGCTCGCGGTGACAACTTCGCCAACCCCAACCCGCCCGACATGATCGCCGATGCCGCGCGCGTGGCGAACGAGTTCAAGGCCTTTGCTTCTCTGGGATACACCGACCGTCGGGGCGCAGAGCACACCTACTACGACGAGCTCGCCCGCCGGAAGATCATCGCTGTGATCGGCGGCACCGCCGCAGTCGCGACGGAGGAGCACCTTCGGGCGCGGGCGCCGTACCAGTGGTCACGGTCGATGGCGACAGACACGCTGCTCCGCAATCTCGGCCAGCTCACCTGCGCCCAGCTGGTCGGCAAGGCGCCGACGTACGGCGGCCCCTTCCCCTTTGTGCCGCAACCCACTGTGCGCAAGCTCGGCATCATGACGACCCGGGCGCCGGACGGCACGATCCCGGACATCGCGCCACTTCAGGCGGCGCTCGCTGGGTGTGGCGAGCGGCCGTTCAGCATCGAGGCGCCCTACGCCGAGGATGCCCGGGCCGGGCTCAACCCGGTGATCCAGATGAAGGACCAGCAGGTCACATCGATCCTCTGTATCTGCGACCTGGGCTCGATCCGCAACAGCTACATGCCGTCGGCGGAGAGCCAGGGTTACAACCCCGAGTGGGTGCTCTCGAGCTACAACGGCAACGACGGAGACAACTCCTACGCACAGGCGCCGCCGGCGCAGGCGCGTCGCGTCTTCGGCGTCTCGGTCGCCAACAAGACCCAGCGCAACCAGGACCATCCCTGGTTCTGGGCCTACCGTGAGGCCGGCCCGACCCGCACACCGCCGAGCGGCGCCGCGGGCTATGCCATGACCGGCATCTACAGCGTCATGTCACTCGTTGCCGCGGGTATCCAGATGGCGGGTCCCAACCTGACACCGGAGACCTTCGCGGCGGCGCTGCAGCGCACCGTTTTTCCCAACCCCGGCGCGGGCGCCGCGCCGTTTTACCAGTCGGCCATCGGGTTTGCGGGTGGCACGCACTCGATGGTGAAGGACACGGCGATGTACTGGTACGACGCCGCGCAGCAGGGGACGGTCGACCCGGCGTCGCCGGGTGCTGTCTGTTACGTACGGCGCGGCGAGCGATTCGGTCTGGGCGAGTGGCCGAAGCGTGAGCCGGAGTTTCGGCAGGGTCCGTGCCGATAACTGGCACCTCCTGGCCCGAGGCCGACGCGCTGTTCCGGGACGACCGTTGGCGCGGGTCCGACGATGCGTACTCCATCCGGCTCGGTGAGGACCGGGTGCTCTGGCTCTTCGGCGATACGTTCATCGCTCGACCTGGTGAGCCGACCCGCGTCGGCTCGTCCTTCATCCGCAACTCGGTGGCCGTGCAGACTGGCCTCGATCCGCTCACCGCGTCGATGGACTTCGCCTGGCGTGGGATGGACGGTGTCCCGGCGGACTACTTTGGCGGCGAAGGGCCCGGGTCCGATGCGGAGTGGCTCTGGCCCGGGCACGGGGTGTGGCACGACGGTCGGCTGCTGCTCTTCTTCATGGCGTGCGACCTGCCGCCGGGCGGCGACCCGCACGACCCGCTTGGTCATTCCTTCCGGGTCAACGGGTGGCGCGCGGTCACCGTCGACAACCCGCAGGACCCGCCTTCGGACTGGCGGATCATCAAGGTGGCGGAGCGGCCCGACACCGCCGGCTCGGTGCTCGGTGCCGCGGCTCTCATCGAAGGCGGGAACCTCTACTTGTGGAGTCACCGAGACGGTTGTGCGCTCCTTGCGCGCGCCGACGTACGCCGGGCGGTCGCTGGTGACCTCGGCGAACTGAAGTGGTGGGCCGGCGGCGACTCGTGGGTGCCGGACGCACGGGACGCCGTCGTGGCGCTCGACCCCGCGGTCACCGAGTTCACTGTCCACCGTGACGCCGGGGGAGGGCTTGCCCTCGTCGACGTACATCCGGTCCGCGAGATCACCGGCGCGATCTGCATCCGCCATGCTCCCGACGTGACGGGCCCGTGGTCCTCGCGGAGCCCGGCGTACCCGATCCCCGAGGCAGCGCGCGCCGACGCCTTCGTCTATGCCGGCAAAGCCCATCCGGAGCTCGACGCCGACGGGTTGGTCGTCACCTACGCCTCCAACGGCAACAAGCTAGCGGCGCTCTACTCCGACGAGACCCTCTACTACCCCCGCTTCGCCCGCCTCGTCTGACCCGGTTGGAGCGCGGGTGCGTCTAGGACGCGCCGACGCTCCAACTCCGACGTCGTCGGCGTACGCCGATCGCGACGACGCCGAGCGCGGCCGCGGCGAGGGCCATTGGCAGCAGGTCGGCGCCGGTCGCAGGCAGCGGCGCCGACGGCCTCGGCGCGGGAGCAGGTGCCGGACGAACCGGCGCGGGGTCAGCGGGCGCGGGTCTGGCCGGTGCCGCCGCCGTACGGACGGGGCCGAAGGACGCGAGCCGCTCCGGCGCCTTGCCGCAGACCTTCGCGGTGGCGAGACCCCCGCCGTCCTCAAGCGTGGCGACTCCGGGTGCGGCGAGCAGCGGCTGTCCGGGCCGCTCGTCGACCTCGCGGACGTCGAGCAGCGGCAGGCCCGGCGTCGGCATGACGAAGCGCAGCGCGCTGGTGTGCTCGCAGTCGTGCAGCAGCGTGATCGTTGACAACGTGCCCGAGGGCTGTGAGTCGCGGGTGTAGGTAATCGTCCCAGCAATCGTCACCCGGAGCTTTCCGCCGGCCGGCACGACGAGGTCGGTCGGCTGGAACCGCACGGGAACCTGCAGCGGCGTGTTGGTCGCCGGCGCTACGCCCGTCTTCTGGATGAAGTAGTTCTCCGGCATCGGCTCGAGGTGCTGCAGCGAACGAAACCCGAACGTGTTCGCACTGTCCTCGACCGACTCCGTGCCGCCGTGGGTGATGAGGTCGCCGTTCTCGTCGAGCACCTCTATCCGCGCCGCGATGTGCCCGTCCGGACGGTTCGTGGTCAACCACAAGTCAAGGATCGGCTGGCCGGTGATGTGCAGCGGCGCCTCGAGCGGCTGGGTCTCGAAGACCGCGCGCCCCTCCTCCTCGGTGAGTGCCTCTGTGTAAGCCGTCGAGCCGCCCACCTTGGGCAGGCCAAGGATGCCCTCCGGGCCGAGGGACAGGTGGCCGACGGGGCCACCGGTCGACGGGAACTCGTGCTCGGCCCGCCACTGCCCGTTGCTCGACTGCACCTGTACGTCGGGCCAGTCCTCCACGCCGGTGGGCAGAGTCTTGAGGTAGCGGTCGAACCAAGCAGTGACCATCGGCATCCAGTCGGCGCGCTCCCAGTCCGGTGCGACCCTCTGGTGGCGGAACGGGAACGCGTGGTTCCAGACGCCGAAGAGGCCCTTGTGCGGGGTAGAGGCGGGCAGTCGGTCGAACCATCCAGCGATGGTGATTGGCTGGACGTTGAAGTCGCGCAGACCGTGCACGTAGAGCGTGGCGGCGGTGATGTTGGGCGCACCGGGCCGGTACTCCCGGTCCTGCCAGTACTTCGTCTTGTCGCCTTGGACGTCGGCACCGCTGGCCAGGACCTCCGGCTGGCAGAGCAGCTTCTCCGGGTAGCGCTGCGGTGCCGCCTCCTGACCCGGGTTGGCACTGACGCCGTAGAAGTAGCCGGCGCTGCCGAGGAGTGACATGCCGGTGTACGGCACGCCGTCCATGAAGTTCCAGTCGTACTGCGCGCCGACCGACGCGGCCGGGATGATCGCCTTGAGGTACTTGATCTTCTCCTTGTCGCCGAAGCCGGCGACGGAGATCTGCGTCTCCGCGTCGTAGGAGATGCCGTACATCCCGACGTTGCCGTCGGTCCACCCGGCGTCGCGACCGAGGTACTCCACAATCCTTGCGCCGTCGTCGGTCTGGTTGGCCGCGGTCTGCTCCAGGCAGCCGCCGGACTCTCCGGTGCCGCGCACGTGGTGCTGCGCGACGGCGTAGCCGCGGGTAGTCATGTACGCGATGAAGCCGGGTATCTCCGCGGCCTCGTTGGCGGGGTACTCCTCGAACCCCTGGGAGACGTACGGCGTCATGATCAGGATCGTCGGCAGCTTGGCCGGTGGTGTCTTGCCGTCCTTCTCCGCCGGGAGCCATGTCTCGACGTAGAGCGACACGCCGTCGGCTGCCTCGACCCGAGCGCGCTGGCGGTCGGGGTCGACGTCCGGAGCCTGCGAGCCGTAGACCGGCTTGGACAGCGGAGTGGGGACGAAGGCGGACCCGGTGACTAGCTGTGGGATGTCACCTGCGGCGTCCGCCGACCTCAGCGCGGGGGTGAGGAGAGCAAGGAGGGCCAGTGCAGCAACAGGTGGGCGTAGTCGGCGTGCGGCGTACACAGGACCTCCGGGAGCGCAGGGTTGTCTAGCCTGCTTCGCCGTCGGTGCACCCAATACCTTTGGCCCGCAGTGTCCGGTTTGCGACGGTGGGGCGGTTACTCTCGGCCCACCATCGGCGAGCGGCTGACGGAGTGGCTGCGCACCGGTGAGCACGACGTCCTGATCGCGGAGATCGGTGATCGGTTGATCGGGTCGCTGTGGGAACTTATCCGCGTTGCGGAGGACCTCGCCCGCGCGGCCGGGGTCCGCAAAATCTGGCTAGGCGTGTACGGACCGAACGCTCGAGCTCGCGCGCTGTATGAGCAGCTCGGGTACGTCGTCGAGGGAGTCCAGCAGGAGCAGTACCCGCGCCCCACGCTGGGTGTCGCCTGGGACCAAGTGCTCATGGCGAAGTTCCTCGACCGCCCGTAATCCGTTTCCACAGATGTGCCGCCCCGACCGTTTCGGGTTCTCGCACCGCATCACGCTAGGGCCCATGACAAGTGACGCGATGCCGGTGCTCCGGCTCACCAGCCCGGGCGAGTGGCTGCAGGCGATGCCCTACCTCTTCGGCTTCACCCCGCGCGAGAGCATCGTGGTGCTCTGCCTCGGCGGTGCCAACGGCAAGCGGCTGAAGTTCCAGCTGCGCATCGACGTGCCGGAGCCGGCCGACCGGCGCTCTCTGGTTGTCCACGTCGCGAGCATTCTGGTCAAGCAGCGCTTCCAGGATGCGCTCGTCGTTTTCTACCGTGACGAGGCGGGCCCGCCGGACGAGAGCGACTGGGAGCTGTGGCGGCTGATCGAGGAGCACGTGGAAATCCCCGGCGACATCGTCGATGCGGTCGTGGTGCGAGCGGACCGTTTCTGGTCACTGATCTGCACCAGCCCCACCTGCTGCCCCCCTGAAGGCACACCGGTGCCGACTGTCGATGATGCCGCCCGGATTCCGGCCGAGATGGTGCTGCGCGGTTGCCGGGTCCAGAAGTCCCGCGACGATGTGGTCGGCGAACTGGCGTCGCTGCCCGGTCCCGCCCGGGCCCTGCTCGCGCAGCGCTGCCTGGCGGCCGACGAGCAGGTCTTTGCTGAGGATGCAGAGCCTCCGAGCTGGAGTCCGGAGTGGGTGGACATGGCGGTACACCGGTGGGCGTCGCTCCTCGACGGGCCGGTCGCCGAGAGTCCGCTCGACCCGGATCTCGTTGCGTCGCTCGTCGTACCCCTCACGCACCTGTCGTTGCGCGACCGGGTCGCTGGGGTTTGCCTGCTGCGACGCGAGCGGGCCCGTTCGGTCCTGCGTGAGCTCGTCCGACGGCTGCCGGGGGAGTGGGTCGCTGCCCCGGCAACGATCCTCGGGCTGCTCGAGTGGGCCGACGGAGATGGACTCCGCGCTGGTATTGCCCTCGACCGGGCGTTGGAGGCCGATCCGGCTTATCGGTTCGCCGACCTGCTGGCGCACGGCCTGCAGGCAGGGATCCGACTGCCCGACGACTTCGTCCGCGCTGTCACTGCCATGGCGCAACCGTCGCGTCGACCCCGAGGTCAGCGGCGGCGGCGTCAGAGGTCTAACGGCTGACGGTCATCCCGGCGGACCGCAGGTCCTCGCAGCCTTGCACGACCCGCGCCGCCATGTTCTTCTCCGCAGCCTTGCTGTAGGAGCGCGGGTCGTAGAGCTTCTTGGCGCCGACCTCGCCGTCGATCTTGAGCACGCCGTCATAGTTGGCGAACATGTGCCCGGCGATCGGGCGGGTGTAGGCGTACTGCGTGTCGGTGTCGATGTTCATCTTGATGACGCCGTAGTCGATGGTTTCGCGTATCTCGGTGAGCAAGGATCCGCTGCCCCCGTGGAAGACCAGGTCGAAGGCAGCCGCGTCGCCGTACTTGTCGGTGACTGCCTTCTGGCCGTCGCGCAGGATGGACGGTCGCAGCTTGACGTTGCCTGGCTTGTAGACGCCGTGCACGTTGCCGAATGTCGCCGCGAGGATGTACCGACCCCGGTCACCGGTGCCCAGCCGCTCGGCCACGGTCAGCATGTCCTCGGGCGTTGTGTAGAGCTTCTCGTTGGGCACACCCTCGTTGTCGACGCCGTCCTCCTCGCCCCCGACGACGCCGGCCTCGATCTCGAGGATGACGTCCATCGCGGCGCACTCTTCGAGCAGCTGCTCGGCGATCGTCAGGTTCTCGTCCAGCGGCAGGGCAGAGCCGTCGAACATGTGGCTCTGGAAAAGCGGGCCCTGTCCTCTCTTGTGACGCTCGGCCGACTCGGCCATCAGCGGTCGCATGAAGCCGTCGAGCTTGTCCGCCGGGCAGTGGTCGGTGTGCATCGCGATGTTGACCCGGTAGCGGGCCGCGACCCGGAAGGCATAGTCGGCGAGTGCAGCCGCGCCCAGGGCCATGTCTTTCGGCTGACCGGAGAGGAACTCGCCACCTCCGGTGCTGACCTGGATGATCCCGTCGCTCTCCGCCTCGGCGAAGCCAGCCAGCGCGGCGTTGAGTGAAGACGAGGACGTCACGTTGATCGCCGGGAAGGCGTAGCGGCCGACCTGCGCGGCGTCGAGCATGGCGCGGTAGGTCTCGGGGGTCGCGATGGGCACGTGGTTCCTCTCGGCCGGGTCCGGGCGCCGATCAGGCTAGCGCGGTCGGCCGATCGGGGGGAGTGCTCAGTGGCGGCGAACCTGGTGAAACCCGAAGCCGTACGTCACCGCGCCCAGCAGGACGAGGGCTACGGCCGACAACACGAGGAGCTGGACGGGGCCGCCGGTCGTCGGCAGGTGCGGCGCGGCGGGCGTCTTCACGAGCTTCACGCCCAGGACGGTCGCCGGTGCCGGATCGGTCGGCTCAGCGGAGGTGCTAGCGGGGCCGGGCGCTTGCGTCACTGCGGCGTCTACCTCGGTCAAGAGGTCGGGTGCACCGGGCGAGCTCGCCTCGACGGAAGGCAGGGGGCTCACTCCCGAAGCGGCGCTTGCGCTTTGGCTGGCGCTCGCGCTTTGGCTGGCGCCGGGGGTGGCGCTCTCGCTGACGCTAGCGCTGGGACTGGCGCTCTGGCTGGCACTCGCGCTCGTGCTGGGACTGGCGCTTTGGCTGGCACTCGCGCTGGCGCTGGCGCTGGCGCTGGCGCTGGGACTGGGACTGGAACTGGCGCTTTGGCTTGCGCTGGCGCTCGCACTCGCGCTCGCACTCGCACTGGCGCTCGCACTGGCACTGGCGCTGGCGCTTGCGCTCGCACTGGCGCTTGCGCTGGCGCTTGCGCTCGCACTGGCGCTTGCGCTGGCACTTGCGCTGGCACTTGCGCTGGCGGAGGGCGACGGCGATGGCGAGGCGCAGCTGTCCAGCCAGAACGTCTTGGTCTTGGTGTCCGCGCCCTGCGACCCGGTCACCGTCACCACCACCGTGATGTGGTAGCCCTGGTTCACCTGCAGCGTCAGTCCAGCGGTGTTCAGGCGGTAGAGCTCGCTGTGGTCGAGGGTGTTACCTGGTCCTGATCCGGTGAAGGTGAAGCCGCTGGAGCCGGTGAACGGAACGACGAGCGAAGTGCCGCTGGGCGGTTGGGCGGTGAACGTGACTGTCGTCGTCTGGGTGCCGGTGTCGAAACCGAACCACTCGACCCGGAAGGGGCAGCGGACATGTGGGTCGTTGCCGACCCCCGGGCCGACCTCCTGACCGTCGATCTTGATCGTTCCATCGTTGCCAGGCGGCGACCCGACTGCGCTGCGGGCCGGCGCGACGATGACGAGCGTCGTCAGCGTCGCCACGCTGGCGAAGACGATGCAGGAAAGGACCGGGGTCCGCTGGGTCTGAACAGCAGAACGAACCGACATGGTGAACCAGCATTCGTGACGTCGACCGAGTCGGTCTCACCACTGGCTCCCCGCTGCCGCGGCTGGTGACCGGGGACGGCAGCGGATCTTCGCCTCTCGGACGCTGATGACCACGATGACCGCGTCGCGGTCCCTCGCCCATGGTCACTTGGAGTGAATTATGGATAGCCTGACCTAACCGGACGGTCATGATCATCATCCACTCAGAGTTCGCCGGGCGGTCCCTGTTCGGCGAGGAAACGCTCGAGCTCAGCACCGATCTCGTCGGCCGTCGGCAACGTGCTTCCATCGGCCAGCAGCGACCGCCCACGTCCGGCGACGAAGGCGTCGTACTGCTCCTCGAGGGCCCGCACGACCGCCGCAACCTCATCGGACTGGGCGACCTGCTCGTCGATCAGCCGACGCGTGACGGTGGCTGCCACGGCGAGCGCGTCGGTCGGCAGGACCAAGCCGGAGATGCGGGACACCGACTGCAGAAGCATGTCGGCGGCGGCCGGGTATTCCGCCTGGGCGACATAGTGCGGTACGTGGACGGCGAAGCCCGCGGCATCCCGCCCGGCCTCGCCAAGGCGGAACTCGATGAGGTGGCCAGCGGCGCCGGGAACCTGGACCTCTGCCACCCATGACTCGAAGCCAGCGACGATCTCCGGCCGACTGGCGTGCGCGATCACGCCGACCGGGCGCGTATGCGGTACACCCATCGGAATCGCGTTGAGCCCGACCGAGAGTCGGATGTCGAGCTCCTCAGCGAGCAGCTGCACCGCTCCGACGAACCGTTCCCATTGGTAATCGGGCTCGGGACCGCTGAGCAGGAGGTACGGCGTGCCGGCGTCGTCGAGAAGGGTGTGGACGGCCAGCTCAGGTGCCTCGTAGCTGTCCCAGTGGTCCTCGATGAAGACCATGGGCGGCCGGCGGGCGCGGTAGTCGAGCAGTTGGTCGACGTCGAAGGTCGCCACTTTGCTCGCTTCGCCGGAAGCGAGCAGGTGCGCGCGGGCGAGTTGGCGGGCTGCGCCGGCGTCGACGAATCCGTCGAGGGCCTGCACGAGCACCGGACGGCCCAGGTCAGGCAGGTTGGGCTCGAGCTGGTAGAGCTCGCGAGGGTCGAGCGGCACGTTGTCTCCGGTCCGGCTGGTCCTGCTGCGCTGTCACATCGGGATGAGAGCATCGTCCCATGCCGACCTGGGACGAGTTCCGCGTGGCGGTGCCCGACCTGGCTCGTCTGGCGGAGGCGAGGCTCCTCGCGCACAAGCACCTCACGATGGCGACGATTCGTCGCGACGGCGCGCCACGCATCAGCGGCACCGAGGCGGTCCTGCGCGATGGTGACCTGTGGCTGGCGGGGATGACCGGTGCGCGTCGCTTCGCCGACCTCCGCCGCGATCCGCGGGTCGCGCTGCACAGCGGGTCTGAGGATCCCGACACCTGGACCGGCGACGCGAAGGTGTCCGGTGTCGCGGCGCAGACCACCGACCCGGGGGACTACCGGAGGTTTGCCGAGGATCCGGACCAGGCGTCCCACCCGGGCGACTTCGAGCTCTTCCGGGTCGACATCACCGACGTGGTCGTCGTGCGGCTGAGCGATGACAAGGATCACCTGATCATCGAATCGTGGCGACCCGGCCGAGGGTTAACACGCGTCGAGCGCCGCTAGTGGGGTGAGGGCAGCGGGCGACGGCCTAGGAACCCGAGATCGGCCCGGTGATACCACCCGAGCTCGGCATCGCCTTCCAGCCAGCAGAGCAAGACCGACTGCCCATCGAGCTCGGCCGGGAAGTCGAGCAGGAGCGGTGCGATGCCCTTCACCTGCACCTCGCCTTCGGTCAACGCGGTCAGCAGCTCGTCCAGGCGCGCCTGAGCGGCTTTGAGCTCTGGCAGCCCGCCAAGGTCGCTGAGCGGCCCTCCTTGCAGTGATCTCTGCAGCTCGGCGGTGTCGGCCCGCAGCGAGATGATCTCATCGAGCGCGGGGCGCAAGGCAGCGAGACGGAGGCGGGCCTCTTCGATCGTGTAGAGCGGGGGCATGACCGACACCGTACGACGCCGCCCCCGGACTTGCTGCACAAGCATCCACCGAACGGGTATTCAGGTAGTCTGGCAATGCGCCGATGAGGCGTGTGTCGACCCGCTCATGGCCCCCGGACCCAACCCTGTCGCTACGAGCGACGCTGCGCCGTGAGGCGACCTGGCGGGATCGGCACGCAGCAGCCTCGGACGTTCGCGTCCGGGGCTGCTGTGCTGTCGAGCCTCGAGCGGCCTGGTCAGTCGGCGGGGGCAGCGGTGCGCCGGTTTCCAGCCACTCGCGAATAGAGCTCGCCGGAGTCGACGTCGGCGTCGGCCAGCGCGCCCCGCAGCAACTGCAGGGCGCTGCGGGTGAGGGCGTCCGCGTCGTCGGCGGACAGCGACAGCTCGGCGGCCACCCCGTCGGTGCCTTCGTCGAGTCCAAAGGCGACTACCGCGGCCGCTCGTTCGGCCTGCGGAAGGGCGGCCAGTGCCCCGTTCAGGCGCAACAACAGCTCGGCGTCAGCTGTCGACGCGGTCGGGGCAGCCACCCCGTCGGCGACCTCGGACGGCACAGGCCGCAGGCGAGGGGGTCGGGAGACGGTCATGCCTTGCTTCCTACACTGCGGGAGCGATCCGTGCGGCCGGAATGAGCGGCAGGATTGGCGTGTCGAGGTTGATATCCATGCCCTCGTAGGCGAGGACCGGAGGGTGCGGCCGGTCGCCCCACAGGTCGCAGGCACGGACCAGCAGCTCCTCGAGCTGGGAGTCGCTGTGCGCCGGGTCGTGGTGGAAGAGCACCAGCTGGCTCACGTCGCTGACCAGCGCGTAGTCGACGACGTGGCGAACGCTCGAATGGCCCCACCCGCGGTGCGTCTCGAACTCTTCCTCCGTGTACTGCGCGTCGTGCAGCAGCACGTCGGCGCGCAGTGCGAGCCCATAACCGGAGAGCCAGGCGACCTCTGACGTTCGAAAGCTGGCGCCGAGCGCTGGCTCGTGGTCGGGCAGGTAGGCGAGCGACTTGCCGCCTTCCTCGATGCGGTAGCCGACCGTCGGACCGCGGTGCATGACCGGCGCGGCCCCGAGCTCTGCTCCGCCGAGCACGGTGCCGTCGAAGGGCGCGTCATGGCAGATCACGGTCGCGGGCACGTCGACAAGGCTGACGGGGAAGAGCGGGTCGGACATGTACGACGAGACGCGGTCCTGGAGGGATCGGGTGGGGGATGGCGGGCCCCAGAGGTGTACTTCGACTCCTGCCTGGTAGAGCGGCGCGAAGAAGGCGAGTCCCTGCAGGTGGTCAAGGTGGAGATGCGTCAGCAGCACGTGGATCTCGGTCTCGCCCTCGGCAACCAGGAGCCCGCCGAGCTCGCGCATGCCCGTGCCCGCGTCAAGGACGACGACTGGGCCGTCGGCGAGTCGGACCTCGACGCAGCTCGTGTTGCCGCCGTAGCGCACGGTGTGCGGCCCGGGCGACGCGATGGAGCCACGACAACCCCAGATGCGCGCCCGCATCAGCCGGCAGACCCGGCTGCGGGGGCAGCCTCCCAGAAGGTTGCCATCACTCCGACGAAGTCCTGCTTGCGCGAGAAGAGGGGGATTGCGGTGAGTTCGACGGTGCGGCGGGTGCCGTCCGGGTCGGTGACCTGCTGGATGGCGTGCACGGGCGTCCGCTGCTCGAGCGCGATGACGATGGGCATCTCCTCGCGACTCTCCGGAGAGCCGTCCGAGCGCGTGGGGGCGAATTTCGCCGCCCAGTCCCCCGAGCGCAGCTCACCGGTGTCGCCGAACGGCCCGCCGAAGGCGACCTCGGCCGCCTCGTTGTAAAAGACGAGGGTGTTGGTCGGGTCGACCAGGAAGACGGGTACGGCGACGTTGGACGCAAACTCTCGCGCCAGGATCAGCGCCAAGCCCTTCTGACCGCCCATGTCCATGAGCGGGGACGATACGCACCGGCTCGCCTGCACGGAAGGGTGATCTTGCTCACGTGTCGCGGGCGGGCCGCAATCCGGTCGCCCTGGTCACGCAGGCTTGCGATGATCGGCAGCCATGCCCTCCCACGTCTTTGCGGAGTCGGCCTCGCGCTCCGCGGGCTGGCGGTTGATCCGTGCGCTCCTCCGGGATGTGCGACCTGAGCTCGTGCGCGGCGTTGCCGCGGGCGTGAGCTGGCAGACGGCGGCTGCTCTCGCGCCGCTGGCCGTCGCGCAGATCATCGACGAGGGGCTGATCGGTCGCGACGGCGGCGCAGTGTGGCGCTGGGCCGCGGTGCTGGTCGTCCTTGCCTTCGCAGAGGCTTACGCTTCGCGCACCCGGCACAAGAACGCGGTCACCCTCTTCGCCCGCACGGGCGCTACCGTGCGGACCCGGCTCCTCGAACGGGTGCAGCAGCTCGACGCAAGCTTTTACGACCAGATATCGCCGGGCTCGCTGCTCGCCCGGGCGACGAGCGATGCCGAGCACATGGCCAACCTCGTCGACCACATCCCGCACTCCGTGGGCTTCGCGGTCTCGATCGTCGTCATCACCGGCTTGCTCGCCACCGTCGACCTCGTCGTCGCCGGCGTAGTGGTCGGGTCGATGGCCATGCTCATCGTGGTGGTAGCGCTCGGCGCTCGACCTCAGCGGAACCGCGCCGCCGCCCTGCAGGAGTCGATCGCGCACGCGACCGTCGGCGCTGAGGAGACCATCGCCGGCTTTGCGGTCATCAAGGGGCTGGGTGCCGAGCGTGCGCAGGGTGACCGCATCGCGGCGGCCGCCGCTCAGGTACGGACGGCGGGACTGGCGGCCAACCGGCTGGACGCAGTGATCGACACCATGCTGGCGCTGTTGCCTGCGCTGAGCCTGGCCGCAGCGCTCGCGGTCGGCGGGCGTCGCGCGATCGACGGGCGGCTGACTCTCGGCGAGCTGCTGGCGTCGCTCACCTACGTCGGCCTCCTGGTATGGCCGATGCGCGTCGTCGGTGAACGGGTCGGCACCATCCAGAAGGGCCTCGCGTCGGCGCAGCGGCTCGCCGCGGTCTACGACGCGACGTCGGCGCTCACCGACCCGGTGATGCCGGTGCCCATTCCCGTGTCCGGCACGGGCCTCGCGGTCGACCTGCTCCGGGTCGACTTCGGCTTCAGGGCTGGTCCGCCCGTGATCACCGACGTGACCCTGCAGGTGCCGGCCGGAGCCCGGGTGGCGATTGTGGGACCCACTGCCTCCGGCAAGTCGACGCTGCTACAGCTGATCGGTCGCGAGTACGACGCGACATCAGGACAGGTGCTCCTCGGCGGCACCGACGTGCGCGAGCTTTCGCTCGTGGACGTACGACGACGGGTCGCGTTGGTCGGTCACGACCCCGTCCTCTTCGCCGGAACCGTGGCCGACAACATCGCGTTCGCCAGCCCCGATGCCGCGCGTGCCGACGTGCAGCGCGTCGCCCGGTTGGCTGCGGCCGACGGTTTCGTCCGCCGGCTGCCACGGGGTTACGGCACCGTTCTCGGCGAGCGGGGTATGACGCTGTCCGGCGGCCAGCGTCAGCGCATCGCCATCGCGCGGGCTCTACTCGCAATGCCCTCGGTGTTGCTCCTCGACGATGCGACTTCCGCGCTCGACCCGGAGACTGAGGCCGCCGTCGTCGCTGCCCTGACGGAGGCGCGGCGCGACTGCACGATATTCGTGGTGACCCACCGGCCGGCGACCTTGCAGCTTGCCGACACTGTGGCCCTGCTCAGCGCCGGCCGAATCGTCGCAGAGGGCCGCCATGCCGAGCTGCTGCAGACCAATGCGCAGTATCGCGAGGTGCTCGCGCACGCCCACGTCGACCACGAGCTCCTCGATGCGGTGCATGACCAGCCGGACGACGCTGGTGAGGTCGGCGACCGCGCCGCCACTGCAGCGGGCACGACATGAGCCTGCCGGTCCTCAGTCGAGGTGAGCTGCGAGGTCATGTCGTAGTGCTGCTCCGCCCGCACCGGCGCACGATCGTCCTGCTGGCCGCGGCAGTGCTGCTCTCGGCAGCAGCACTGGTCGCCTCGCCGTTGCTCATCCGACACGCCATCGACGAGGGAGTGCGTCGCGGTGATCCAGGTGAGATCGACGTAGCAGCCGGGGCCTTGGCGGTTCTGTCGATCGTCGGTGCAGGACTGAGCTGGTGGCGGGTGCGACTCTCCGGTGTCGTGGCTGAGGGCGTGCTGGCGAGACTGCGCACGCAGAGCGTGCGTCGGGTCCTCGCTCTTTCGGTCGGCGACCTTCGAGGCACCACGCGGGGGGATCTCGTCACGCGTCTTACCAGTGATATCGAGGTGCTCTCCGACGCGCTCCGGCTGGGCGTTCCTCGTGTTGTGCAGGCGCTGTCGCTGCTCGCTGTCTCGGTGACCGTGCTGCTCGTCGTGTCGCTCCCGCTGGCTGGCGTCGGGCTCGTCGGGCTGCTCGCCGTGTGGATCCGCGCCCGGCGTCTGGTCCGACGCATCACCCCGGTCTACGCGACGTACCGCACGCGACTTGGTGATGCGCTCGGCATGATGAGCGAGACCGTGTCGGGAGTGCGCATCGTGCAGGGGTCAGGTCGAGCGGCGGACCGCGCGGCGGCGTACCGCGCCATCAATGAGGATGTGCAGGGCTCACTGCTCGGCATGATGCGCCTCCGCAACCGCTTCTATCCCCAGCTGATCGTATTTCAGGCTGGCTCAACGCTTGCTGTCGTCGTGACAGGGACGCTGTTGTCCCGGTCGGGACATGCGAGCGTCGGCACGGTGACCGCTGCGGTCCTCGCGGTGGTCGCGGTCTACAAGCCGGTCGAGGAGCTCGCCGACTGGCTCGACGAGATCAGCGGTGCGTCAGCCGCGCTGGGCCGCGTAGCCGGACTGCTCGACTTGACCGCTGCGCTGCCTGAGCCCGCGTGTCCCGTGCCCATGCCGGACTCCGGCGCACTGGTGGTCGACCAGGTCTGCTTTCGCTACTCCGACGGTGCCGAGGTGCTCGATCGCGTCTCGTTCGAACTGCGGCAGGGGGAGCGCCTGGCCCTGGTCGGCGCCACGGGTGCTGGCAAGTCGACGCTCGCCCGGCTTGTCGCCCGGCTGGACGACCCGAGCGCCGGCCGGGTGTCGTACGCCGGGGTGGACCTGCGCGACGCGGCGCTCGACGACGTACGCCGGCACGTGGTCCTCACCCCCCAGGAGGGCCATCTCGTTGAGGGGACGGTCGCCGACAACGTGCGGTTGGCCCGGCCAGAAGCGAGCGATGTCGACGTGGCGGCCGCGCTCGACCGCATCGGAGCGCTCACGTGGGCACGGCAGCTGCCCGCTGGTCTCGAGACCCAGGTTGCCTCCCTGGGCTCTCGGCTCTCGGCCGGCGAGCGCCAGCTGGTGGCGTTGGCTCGGGTGGCACTTGCTGATCCGCGGGTCGTGGTGCTCGACGAGGCCACCTCGGCACTCGACCTCGGCACCGAGCTGCTCGTCGAGCAGGCCCTGCAGCGCGCCCTCGCCGGCCGCTCCGTCCTGGTCATTGCGCACCGCGCGACGACGGCCGCCCGCGCCGATCGCGTCGCGGTCCTCGAGGCCGGTCGGCTGGTCGAGGTCGGCACGCATGACGATCTGGTCGCCCGCGGCGGATCGTACGCAGCACTGTGGACGGCGTGGAGCCGATCCGCCGACTAGCGAGGCGGTGTGCTTCCGGCGTGGATGGCGTGGACGGTGTCAACCGGGTCCCTCGTCGGGGGTGGCCCCACTGCCGGAGATCGGGATCGCGAAGCCGACGTCCATGGCTGCGAGACTAGCCAGCATGCGCGGGTCGGTCCGGAGGTCGCCAGTTAGCTGGCTGATGAGCAGCGCGCTGGTTGCCGGCTGTGCCGCAGGCGCCGCCCCGGACCGTGCACCACGCGCGAGTGAGCGGCAGGAGGCAGTTGTCGTGTCGATCGTCGACGGCGACACGGTGCGTCTGCGCGGCATCGGGTCCGGGCTGCTGCCGGCGGAGGTCACGGTGCGGGTTCGACTGCTCGAGATCGACGCCCCTGAGGCAGCGGACTGCGGTTATCGGGACGCCACCGCTCGGCTGGCCGGTCTGATGCCGCGTGGCTCCACGGTGCGGGTGGAGCGGGACCGCGATCTGCGTGACCGCTTCGACCGCCACCTGCTCTACCTGTGGACCGAGAACGGACGTTTCGTCAACGTGTTGATGGTGGAGCAGGGATATGCCCGAGCCGTGCTCTTCCGGCCCAACGACGCCTACATCGATCGCATGCGCGCTGCCGAGGACGAGGCGCGCCGCGCCCGCCGAGGGCTGTGGGCGACGTGCGGTTCCGCGGGCTGAGGCGCCGTGCTGGAGGTCAGTGCGGAGCGCTTCGAGGAGTTGGTCGCCGACGCCCTCGACGACGTACCGCCGGATCTCGCCCGGCTGATGCGCAATGTCGTGATCTTCGTCGAGGAGACATCGGCCGACGGTCTCCTCGGTCTTTACGAAGGGACGCCGCTCACCGAGCGTGACGCGGGTTATGCGGGCGCGCTGCCAGACCGCATCACGCTCTACCGGCTGCCGATCTGCGCGATGTGCGACGACGAGGACGCCGTCGCCGACGAGGTCTACACGACCGTCGTCCATGAGATCGCGCATCACTTCGGCATCGACGAGGAGCGGCTGCACGAACTCGGGTGGGGCTGACGCGTTGTGGGGAGTTGCGTGGTCGTCCCAGCGACCGCAGAACTCCCCGCAACGCTCGATCGTTCGCTCGAGTTACGTAGGCAAGTTCGGGTCGACGGTGATGACCGCGAAGACCGCGCCCTGCGGGTCGGCGAGCACGGCGGTGCGGCCGGGGGGCGAGTCGAAGGCGGGCATGCGCACCGTGGCCCCGAGCTCGGTGGCTTTCGCCACGGTGGCGTCGGTGTCAGCGACAGCAAAGTAGACAGACCAGTGCGACGGCACCTGCGGTGGGTACTCCGCCGGCATCGGCATGAGCCCCGCGACGGCCTTGCCGTTGACGTTCAGGGTGGTGTAGCTCGGGTCGAACTTCGCGGCCTCGGTGGTGAGGGGGAAGGCGGCCGCGTAGAACGCCTTGGCGACGTCGACGTCGCGGGTGGCCAGCTCGTTCCAGCAGACCGTGCCGGGTTCGCCGATCAGCTCGGCGCCTTTCATCTCGCGCGCCTGCCACACGCCGACGGCCGCGCCGGTCGGGTCCGCGTAGAACGCCATGCGGCCCGCGCCCGGGATGTCCATGGGCTCGACGATGACCTGGCCGCCCGCCGAGGTGACGAGCTCGGTCGTCTTGTCCGCGTCGTCGGTGGCGAGGTAGGTACTCCAGACCACTGGCTGACCCTCTGTCATCACCGGGCCGACCCCGGCGACGTTCTTCCCGCCCTTGGTGAACATCGTGTACCCGCCGAACGCCGGGTCCCCGTCCTCGGACTCCCAGCCGAAGAGACTGCCGTAGAACTCGCGCCCCGCGGCGCAGTCCGTGGACATCAGGTCGACCCAGATCGGCCTGCCGGCCGGGTAGTCGGTCATCTCTGGCATGTCATTCCCCTCATCACAGTGTGCGGACCGGGCGAACGCTAGACCCGGGATGTGACAAGCCGGTAGGGGTGAGGTGAACGTCGAGCCGCAACCGTTACGATGGCCGCCTCATGCTCGACCTACCTGCCGGCGAGTCCGGCGTCCTGCCCTCGCACTGGCTGCGCAAGGCGATCGACGCGGGCGTCATCGACGCGGCGCCGTACAAGATCCTGGAGACGGCCATTCAGCCGGCTTCGCTGGACCTGCGTCTCGGTGATGTCGCCCACCGGCTGCGGTGCAGCTTTCTGCCCGACCAGCACGATGTCGCCGACAAGCTCGCCGACTACGGGATGGATACTCTCGACCTGCGCGACGGGGCGATTCTCGAGCGCAACCGGCCCTACCTCATCCCGCTGATCGAGGAGGTGGCACTTCCCGCGGGGGTGCGGGCCAAGGCCAATCCCAAGAGCTCGACCGGTCGCCTCGACATCTTCACCCGGGTGATCACCGACAAGAGCTTCCTCTTCGACGAGATCGAGGACGGCTACTCCGGCCGGCTTTACATCGAGGTCGTGTCAAGGTCGTTCACGATCAAGGTGAAGACCGGGCTGAGCCTCAACCAGCTGCGGCTGATGGCCGGCGTCGACCGGTTCGACGACACCGATATCCGTCGGCTGCATGCCGAGGACGCTTTGCTGTTCATCGATGGTGCCGTCGTGCCCCCGGCCGACCTCGCGGTGGGCAATGGCCTCTTCCTCTCCCTCGACCTGACCGGTGACGAGCGCGGTCAGGTCGGCTACCGGGCGAAGAAGAACTCTCATCTGCTCGACCTCTCCCTGCTCGACCACTACGACCCGGAGGAGTTCTGGGAGCCGGTGCGCCGGGAGAAGGGCAACCGCGTCGTCCTCGAGCCCGAGGAGTTCTACCTGCTGCTCTCCCACGAAGGTGTCCGGGTGCCTCCGGCGTACGCCGCAGAGATGACGGCCTATGACCCGACGAGCGGCGAGCTGCGCACGCACTACGCCGGCTTCTTCGACCCGGGATTTGGCCACGGCACCGACCCGCTGACCGGGTCAAGGGCGGCACTGGAGGTGCGGGCACATGACGTGCCGTTCATGGTTGAGCACCGCCAGCCGGTTTGTAAGCTCAGCTTCGAGCGGATGCTGGAGACCCCCAGCTCGTTGTACGGCGAGGGTCTCGCGTCGCACTACCAGTTCCAGCGCGGAACGCTCAGCAAGCACTTCCGCCGTCCCTGACGGAGTCGTCGCCGCCGAAGGGTTTCGCACCTACTCCCACCCGGGCAGGTCAAGACCATGGCCGATCCCCGAGTGGACGGACGCCTGGTCGCCGACCGGTACCTGCTCCAGGAGCAGGTCGGTCGCGGCGGCATGGGCGTGGTGTGGCGCGCTCAGGACCAGCTGCTGGGCCGCGCGGTCGCCGTCAAAGAGGTCCATCTCCAGCCGGGCCTGACCGACGACGAGCGCCACGGCGTGCAGCAGCGGGTGATGCGGGAGGCGCGGGCCGCTGCGTCACTCAACCACGTCGGGGCGGTCACCGTGTACGACGTCGTCGAGCACGACGAGCAGGCCTTCATCGTGATGGAGCTGGTGGAGGCACCGACGCTGGCCGACCTCGTCGCGACCCGCGGGCCGCTCCCGCCGGCGGAAGTGGCCGGCATCGGCGTCGCGATCTGTGATGTGCTGGCCGCCGCGCACGCCCGGGGCATCGTCCACCGTGACCTCAAGCCTGCCAATGTCCTGGTTGCCGACAGCGGGATCAAGCTGACTGACTTCGGCATCGCCACCGTGAAGGACGACCCGCGGCTGACCTCCACCGGCATTGTGCTGGGCTCGCCGTCGTACATCGCACCGGAGCAGGCCCGCGGGCACGCGGTCACCGACGCGACGGACATGTGGGGGCTCGGTGCGACGCTGTGCTTCTCCGTGACGGGGCGGCCGCCGTTTGACCGCGGCGAGGCGATCGCGACCCTGACGGCAGTCGCGCACGATGAGCTCGACATCGACCCCTCGGCTGGCGCGCTGACGCCGGTGCTGTTGCGACTGCTGGACAAAGACCCGCTGGCCCGACCTGCGGCCGCGGCGGTCCGAGCTGATCTGGAGCGGGTCGCCGGCGGCGCCTCGTCAACCAGGCTGATGCCGGCCGTGGCGCCGGAGACGGTCCCCATCTCCCTCCCGACCGCGGCGACGGTGGCCACACCTCACGTCGTCGCCGACGAGCAGGTGTACGCCCCGACGGCTGCGCGCCGGTCCGTCGTACCTGCTGTTCTGCTCGGCTTGGTCCTGCTCCTCGGCGTCGGTGTCGCGGCTACGCAGCTGGGTGGTGACGACAAGGGCGAGGCGCCGTCCGGAGCGCTCGGCGAGAGAGCCGCACCCACGTCCTCCTCGAGTGCAGCGTCCGGTACGACTGCAGCGCAGCCCACGGACACTGGACCAGCACTGCCTGCGGTGACGGAGCTGACGGAGACCTACACCGACGAGAAGGCCGGGTTCTCGATGCGCTATCCGCAGGGCTGGCAGCAGGTGGAGCGCGCCGGCAACGCGCTGGACTTCCGCGAGCCTTCCACCGGGCGCTACCTGCGGGTCGACTGGACCAACAAGCCGGGCGACGATGCGGTCGCGGACTGGAAGCGTCAGGCGTCATCGTTCGGCGCGCGTCATTCCGACTACGAAGAGCTCCGCATCGAGCCGGCAACGTTCCGCGGCTTCGACGGGGCTATCTGGGAGTACCGCTACTCCGACGACGGCGCCCGGCTGCAGGCGTCGAACCTCGCCATCGTCACCAACGAGCGCGGCTATGCGCTGAATTTCCAGACCCGCGAGGGTGACTGGGACAGGTCGCAGGACCTGTACGAGCTACTCGTCAACTCGTTCGAGATCATCGAGCGGGACTAACAGCCGCTCCGCTCCGGCGGCCCACTCCAAAGTGCGAGCGGACCGCCGGAGCGGATGGGCTAGGCGTTGATGAAACCGACCATGCCCGGCGTCTGCTGGTAGTGCGGGGTGTCGTCGCTCCGGTCGTCAGGCGTGTTGTTGACGTCCGTGCCGACGAAGCAGAAGTACACGTAGCGCTCGCCCGCGACGATCTTGAGCTTGCGCGCGCGGTCTCCGGTCTCCCCGGGTGCCGCGAACGTGGCGCCGGCGAATCGGTTGATGTAGTTGTCGTCCTGGGCGTCGGCTGCGGCGATCGCCGCCTCGCGCGTCGCGGTCGCCCCTTCGGCGAGGGAGAACACGACGAACTCGTGGAACTCGGTGCCGGAGTTGGTCATCGCCAGGTCGTACTTGCCTGCGTCGAGCGTCGACGGCACGCCGGTGTAGCCGTAGTTGAATGCAACGAACTCCAGCGTGTCGGCTGGCTTGGCCAGCGCCGACGGCGCCATGACGCCGGACAGTGCGGTGGTCATGAGCGCGACGGTCACGCCTAGTCGTGCGGCCTTGCGGGTGGTGTTCGCCATGCGGAGGTCCCCCCCGGGAGAGTGAGCGCGGGGCCCTGTGCCCCGCAGCTGAGTTCTACCTGGAACACTCCGGTTGCGATGTCAAGCATCTGACACTCTCCGTAACGTCATAAATTCGTAGCGTTCGAACCGGAACGCGACGACTGGCCGCCGAGTTGGCACCTGACGACAACTACCGCCGCTACCCGAGGTGACCCGTGCTCTTCAGCCGCCACGAGACCCAGCTCATCGACCCAGACCAGGCCTTGCCCGGGCGCGACACCCCGATGCCGGTGCCGGCGAAGCACTTCGTGCTTGGCACACCCATGTGCCCGCCGTACCCCGATGGCCTGGAGACCGCCGTCTTTGGACTGGGCTGCTTCTGGGGCGCTGAGCGGATCTTCTGGCAGCTCGACGGTGTCTACACGACGTCCGCCGGCTATGCGGGTGGCTACACGCCCAACCCGACGTACGACGAGGTGTGCTCGGGCCGCACCGGCCACACCGAGGTCGTCCAGGTCGTCTTCGACCCCACGAAGTCGTCGTACGCCGAGCTGCTGCGGGTCTTCTTCGAGAACCACGACCCGACCCAGGGAATGCGCCAGGGCAACGACACGGGCACGCAGTACCGCTCCGCCGTCTACACCACGAGCGACGACCAGGCGCAGGCGGCTCAGGCCGCCCGGGAGGCGTACGAGCCGGTGCTCCGCAAGGCCGGCCACGGAGCGATCACGACCGAGATCGTTCAGGCGGAGGCCTACTACTTCGCCGAGGACTACCACCAGCAGTACCTCGCCAAGAACCCCAACGGTTACTGCGGCATCGGCGGCACCGGCGTCTCCTGCCCGGTCGGCCTCGCGACCTAGAAGGTTCTGCGCAGACGCGGCGACCGTAGGCTGCCGCTCGTGGCAGTCGTGGAGCAGCCCGTGGGCCGAGCAGGTGTGGTGGCCGTCGATGATCCCGACGACCCTCGCGTCCTCGACTACCGCTGCCTCACCGACCCCGAGCTGCGCATGCGCTACGAAGGCGACGCAGGGGTCTTCATCGCTGAGGGTCCGCTCGTCGTCCGCGAACTGCTGAGCTCGCCGTACGACGTTCGCTCGGTTCTCGTCACGGCTGGTCAGCACGAGGTGCTCGCCGACGCGTTGGCTGGGGTGCCCGCGCCCATCTACGTCGCGAGCCAACGGGTCATCGACGCAATCGCCGGCTTTCATCTGCACCGGGGGGCGTTGGCCTGCGGGCAGCGACGGGAGCTGGCGAGTGTGGCCGAGGTCATCGCTGCTGCTCGAGTTGTCTGTGTGCTCGAGCGGATCAACGACCACGAGAACCTCGGCGCGATCTTCCGCAACGCGCGCGCCCTCGGCGTCGATGCCGTCGTGCTCTGCCCTGAATGCTGCGACCCGTTCTACCGTCGGGCGGTTCGGGTCTCGATGGGCCACCTGCTCCGCGTGGCGATCGCGCGCGCTCCGGATCTGCCGATCGCGATCGCCCAGCTGCGGGCGGCCGGGTTCACGACCGTGGCGTTCACTCCTGACCTCACGGCCGAGCCGGTGCAGGCTCTTGACGAGCTGCGCGGCCAGCGGGTCGCCCTGCTGCTCGGCGCTGAAGGACCCGGCCTGCGACCGGCCACCCAGGATGCTGCCGATCGTCGGGTGCGCATCCCGATGCGACCCGGTGTCGACTCGCTCAACGTCGCGACCGCGGCGGCGATCGCCTTCCATCGGCTTGCGACCGATCTCTCGACATGACTGGTCCCCTGATCACGACAGACGAGCTTGCGACGCTGCTTGCCGCGGAGGCCCCAGTGCGCGTGCTCGACGTGCGATGGCGGTTGATGGGCCCACCGGCCTACGCCGACCATGTTTCCGGGCGCGTCCCCGGGTCTGTCTTTGTCGACCTCCCCCGTGACCTCGCTGCGGCACCAGGGGACGGCGGCCGACACCCACTGCCCTCCCGCGCTGACTTCCAGGTCGCCATGCGTCAAGCCGGGGTCAGCGACGCCGTCCCTGTCGTCGTGTACGACGACGCGGATGGGACCAGCGCCGCGCGGGCGTGGTGGCTGCTGAGTCACTACGGGCACTGCGACGTCCGGCTACTCGATGGCGGGTGGCGGGCGTGGGAGTCCGAAGGTCATGCCACGGCGTCGGGACAGCCGGTCACCCCACCGGCAGGCGACTTCCATGCCTCCGACGGCGCGCGGCCGGTGCTCGACGCTGCGGGTGCGGCAGATCTCGCGCGCACCGGGGTGCTGCTCGACGCGCGCGCGGCGGAGCGCTATCGGGGTGAGGTCGAGCCGGTCGATCCGGTGGCCGGCCACATCCCGGCGGCCGTGAGCGCACCGACCGCCGCCAACGTGAGGGCGGACGGTCGGTTCCACGACGCCGACGTCCTCGGCGACCGCTTCGCCGAGCTCGGTGTCGACGGCATCGTCGAGGTGGGTGTCTATTGCGGGTCCGGAGTCACCGCAGCCCACGAGGTGCTGGCGCTCGAGTTGGCCGGCATCCGGGCTGCGCTCTACCCCGGCTCGTGGAGTGAGTGGGTGCGCGACCCGTCGCGGCCCGTGGCGACCGGCGAAGGCGCACAATGACCAGATGACCACGCGCACCGACGTCGCGCCGGATCTGCAGCGCGACGACACCGACAACATCGTCTTCCATTACGTCGACAAGGCGAAGATCGTGCAGAGCGCGGTCCTCGGAGACGTCGTCACCGCGTTGTGTGGTGCCATTTTTCCGGTGACCAGGTCGGCCAAGCCGGGCTCGCCGGTGTGCCCTGCCTGCCGCGACCTCATGGAGCTATTGCGCGCCTTCGGCGACAGCTAGCGAGCGTGCACGGTGAGGGCACCGGCGCGGATGGCGTCGACCAGTCGTTCGCCGCGCCGGACTACCGACCGCGGCCAGACGACTGACCGAACGACCTCGCCGTCGACGACGGCATCGGCACCGATCACGCTCTCGCCGCAATTGGCCGTGAGGTTGGCGCGCAGGTAGTCCGCAGGGGTGCCGCAGTCGACGAATTCTTGGTCCGTCGTCACCAGGTCGAGGCGGCCGGCCTTTTCCTCGCGCCGCCACAACACCTCGTAGAGACCGCTGGGCGTTGCGTCGAGGTCGCGGACCGCCGACCACGGAAGGAGGCAGGCGCCGGCGTACCGCAGATTGCCGAAGTCACCGCGCGCAGCGTCGCGGACGCAGAGCAGCCGCACCCGCTCACCGTCCCAGCCGTCGACCAGCGCGGCGAGCGTGCCGTCGCGCCATGCATCGGCGTTGGCGACGAGCACCGGGCGACCGGCCATCCAGTCGCGCAATAGCCCGATCGCGCCCGCCGTACCGAGCGGCTCGGCCCGTTCCAGCGAAATGCGCACTCCGCGGTCGGAGAGGTGCGCGTTCATGAGCTCGGGACGCGCGTGCACATTGACCGCGATGCCGCGGGCATACGGCGCAACGGCGTCGAGTGCCCAGTCGACGAGAGGTCGGTGGGCGACGGGGCACAACGCCTTGGGCAGCAGGTCGGTCAGCGGCCGCAGGCGGGTACCTAAACCGGCGGCAAGAATGATCGCGGCGGGCAGGTCAGCGGTCACGTCATGAGCGGCGCTCGCGGTGCTCTACTCGACGTTCCTGCACTGGCTGGCTGCGCTACCTGCTCCGCGTGGTCACGTAGAGGTCGCTCGAGCCCTCGCCACCAGGTCGCGGGGAACCGAAGTAGAGCGTCGTGCCGTCCCAGGACAGCGACGGCCGAGTTTCGTTAGCCGCTGTGTTGACGTTCGGGCCGAGGTTGACGGGCGTCGAGAAGGCATCCGACGTTGAGCTTCTCGTGGCGGCGTAGAGGTCGGCCAGCCCGATCGTGCCCGGGCGGGTGCTGAAGAAGAACAACTCGAGCCCGTCGCGGCGGACGTTGGGCTGGCCGTCTACGGCTGCGCTGTTGACGCCGGGCACCAGAGCGGCTGGTCCGAAAACGCCACCGTGCGACTCGCTCATGTAGACGTCGCTGTCGCCCGTGGTCACTCCCGGCGCCTCAGCGGTAAATCCACCAGCCCGGAAGCTGGAGAAGTACAGCACCGGACCAGTTCCGCGCTGAGGCAGGGGGGTCGGGCTCGCCTCGTCGGCAGCGCTATTTACCACGCAACCGAGGTTGTCGGGCTGCTCAAGACCGGACTTGTTGCGCAGCCGGGCGGTGTAGATGTCGGCGCCGCCGCAGCCCCCCGGCCGATTGCTGACGAAGTAGAAGAGGTGGCCGTCGCGGGCGATCGTGGGGCAGAAGTCATCCTGAGGGGAGTTCACCGGTGCGCCCACGTTGACGGGCGGGCCCCACGGGTCGTCCGCACTGCTCCTGGTTGAGGTGTAGATGTCGAGCCCACCGACCCCGCCTGAGCGGTTCGATGCGAAGTAGAAGGTCTTCGAATCACGCGCGACTGCCGGGCAGCCCTCAAGTGCCGTCGTGTTGAACGAGGAAGGGGTGCCGGGCTGCTGTTCGATGCTGGTCGCAGGGGTCCAGCCGCCGAAGTCTGCCCCGGCGGGCGATGCGGTGACGAGGACTGCCGCGAGACTCAGAATCGCGCCAAGCGAACCGGCATTCAATCCTCGATGTGTGGTCGTCCTTGTAGTCATTGGGGCCCCCCCGGGTTGTCGTGACGTCGCCACGCTACAACAGCTTCAGGCGCAAAGCGACGGTCCAATCTCAACAGCTGTAGGGCAGGATCGCCAGCATGGTCATCCCGGTTCACGACGAGAACCCCACGCATCGCCGGCCGTGGGTCACCTACCTGCTCATCGTCATCAATGTCGTCGTCTTCTTTCAGGAGCCGATCGTGCGCTCGCCGATCGCCGGCGAGACGAAGGCGGCGCAGGCTTGCCGGCAGGAGGCGTTCTTCCGGGAGTACGCCGCTATCCCGAAGGAGGTGGTCACGAACGATCCGCTCGACACCACGGCCGGTGCACCGGTCGGTGTCAACGAGTGCCGCGCCGTCAAGCCCGACTACGACAAGTCGCCGGCGCTCTCGGTGCTCTACGCGATGTTCTTGCACGGCGGCCTGCTGCATCTGCTTGGCAACATGCTCTTCCTCTTCGTTTTCGGCAACAACGTCGAGGATCGGCTCGGTCGGCTGCGCTACCTGCTTTGCTACCTGGTCTGGGGCTATGTTGCGACGTACGTCTTCGCGTTCGCCTTCCGTGACTCGACGACGGTGCTCGTCGGTGCCTCGGGCGCGGTGGCAGGCGTCCTCGGCGCCTACCTGAAGCTCTTCCCGCGGGCCCGGGTGCTGAGCCTCGTGCCGTTCTTGTTCTTCTTCCCGTTGCGCCTGCCGGCCTGGCTGGTGCTCGGCTCGTGGTTCGCCTTGCAGTACGTCTACTCGCAGGGGGCCGGGCTCACCGAAGGCAGCGGCGTCGCCTACCTCGCCCACGTCGCCGGATTCATCGCGGGCTTCGTGACGCTGCTCGTCCTGCGGACTCGAGGAGGGCAGCGGAGCGGCAGACGGCGTGGCAGGCTGGCCGCATGACGCCAGCCGCTGCCAAGTCCCGTGCCATCTGCCTCGCCCAGCAGCCTGAGGCGGACGCGCTCCTGACGCGCGACCCGCTCGCGCTGCTCATCGGAATGGTGCTCGACCAGCAGTTCCCGCTCGAACGCGCGTTTGCCGGGCCATGGGTGCTGACGCAGCGGCTCGGGTACACGCCCGGTGCCGCCGAGCTTGCGTCGTACGACGCCGACGCATTGGCCGCGGTCTTCGCCCAGCCACCGTGCATCCACCGCTTCCCCGGGTCGATGGCCGCACGCGTGCAGCAGATGTGCGCGCACCTGATCGAGGTGTACGACGGCGACGCGGCTGCGGTGTGGACCGGCGCGAAGACCGGCGAGGAGCTGCTGTCTCGGCTGCGCGCTGTGCCCGGCTTCGGGGAGCAGAAGGCGAAAATCTTCCTGGCGTTGCTCGGCAAGCAGCTCGGAGTCCGGCCTCGCGGCTGGCGGGAAGCGGCCGGCGTGTATGGCGAGGACGGCGCGAAGCGCTCCGTCGCTGACATCACAGGTCCCGACTCGCTGCTCGAGGTGCGGGCTTACAAGCAGCAGATGAAAGCCGCGGCGAAGGCGGGCAGTCCTGCGCCGAAGCGCGGCCGCTGAATTTTTAGGCGATTTTTGACCTTCAAAGTTTGGTGACGTCCGTCCCGGCCCGGAGCAGCGAGAGCTTCTCGGAGTTGGCGGGGTGAAGCAGCAGCCGGCTGGTTGCTGCGGCCGCGCGCTCCTCGATCTCATCGAGGTGCCGGCCGCGCATGCTGTTCACGCTCAGCCGGGCCAGCGTCGCGACATCAGGTTCGACGACGAGAACTGGTGTGCCGCTGCGGCGCACCCGGCGGGCTTCAGAGACGACGTAGCGATGCCAGAGCAGGCGCAAGCTCAGGTCGACTCGTGGCCGGGCCGCCGTCGGCAGCACGGACATGGGGGAGCTGATCACGACGAGATCGAGCCCGCACCCGGCCAGTACATCGGCGTTGGTCGGCGAGTGAATGCCACCATCGACGTACTCCACGCCGTTGATGTCCACCGGCTTGAAGTAGCCCGGTATCGCGCAGGAGGCGGCGACGGCGCTGGCGACGTCGGCGGGCGGCGCGCCTTCGCGGCCGAAGACCACCCGTACCCCGTCGCGTCGTCGAGCCGCCACGACCCACATCTCCCGCTCCGGCCAGGCCGAACCGAATCGTCGTCGTACGCCGACCGAGATGAGGTCCGTGGACCTGCTGCCGGCGGGTACCAGAGCAGTGGCGAGGACCACGGGTCGGGCCAGCCAAGGACGACGGATCGCGGCAGCCAGCACGCCGACTCCGGCGATCCGGCGGACGGAGGTCGCGGCGTCTGGCGCGTCGTCCGGGAGGGACGCGACCGGCTGGCCGCTGGGGGAGCGCAGCGAAGCGCCGATGATCGAGCCGGCTGACGTGCCCACCACGATGGCGGCCGTGCGGGCGTCCCACCCTGCGGTGACCTGGAGCGCGGAGAGCACTCCGCGGTGAAATGCCTCACCGGTGATCCCACCGGCACCGAGGACCAGACCGACCCGCGTCACCGGATCGACTGCTCCCGCAGCCTGCATCAGTCGGTCGCGGCAGGGGGGTCCTGTGGTGCCGGGGCGGTGTCGGAAGGGACCTCGGCCGCTGGGACGTCGACGGCAGTCGGCTCGGTCGAGTCGGTGAGGGGCGCCGGCTCGACGGGAGTGGGCGGCGCGCCGGGCGCAGGCGCCTCGACGGAGACAGCTTCGGCCGGTGCTGTGTCGGCCGGTGCTGTGTCGGCCGGTGCTGTGTCGGCCGGTGCTGTGGGCTCATCAGGGGCAGCCCCGGTTCCAGGGTCGGCGGGTGCCGTCGGCGGGGCCTGCTCCGGCTGGTCGAGCATCGGCACGGCGAAGTCCGTCGGTGCCGCGGTCTCTTCAGGGGCGTTCGAGTCCGTCGCAGGCGTCGGCTCTCCCTCGCCGGAAGCGATCGCCGCCCCCTCGGCTGGTTGCCCCACTGCGGCTGGTTGCCCCACTGCGGCGGGCTGCGCGACCTCTGCCGGCGGTGCGCCGGGATCCTGCGGCGGAGTCATCGCCTCTGAGGTCCCCTGCGCGGTCGACGGTCCTTGCGCTTCGATCAGCGGCGGCGGGTCGCCGGAGACCTCCAGGCTGGCCACAGAACCGTCGGCCCCATCGCCGGGCTCGCCTGGGACGACGCCCTCGGTGGGAGTGGCCGCGTCGGCCGCGTCGGCCGGACCCTTCTTGCCTCGTCCGCCGCGGCGGCGGCGCTTCTTCGCCCCGTCGGCGCCGGCGATCTCGTCGCCGGGCCGGGGTGGCCGAGCCTCACCTGGTGTACGGGCAGCGCGCTCCGCGCGCGGCCGCGGCTTCTTCTTCGGCGGCGGGGGAGCGTCGTCGGGATGAGTCTTCACCCACTCGGTGAGGATCGCGTCGTGCACGACGCCCCAGCGCCGGCGTACGTCGTCCCAGTCGGCGTCGGCCGACTGCGCAGCGGTAACCAGCTCCCAGGCGAACCGCGCGGCGGGGTTGGGCTTACGCCCCCGCAGCAGCTGATCCGCCATTTTGTGGCCGGCGGCCTGGAAGTCCGACCAGCCCTCAGCGGCCTCGCCGGCGGCGATCAGCTCGACTTCGCCCGGACGCGGGCCCCGGGGGGCCGCTGGTTCGCGCCGAGGTCGTTCGCCACTAGCGGTCGGGCGGGCGGATCCGCCGGCCGGGCGCGCAGACCCACTGGCCGGGCGGGAACCCACCGGACGACCACGGCCGGCTGGTCGCTCGCGAGACTTCTCTTCCTCGTACGGGATGCCGAGGCGGAGCGCCTCTTCTTTACGGGCCTCACGCTCGAGGGCGTCGTTGAAGCGGAGGATCTCCTTGTTCTCGTTGACCACGGACTTGTCCATGAAGGACACGCGCTTGCTCATGCCAGTGGCCTTCTTCTTGCTCACGAGACGCGCAGCCCTCCGCTTGGTGACCAGGTGCCGATGACCGGGTCCAGCGAACACCCTGCCATTACGAGGGGTGTTTCGTCGCCTCAGCAGCGATGGACGCCTCAGCTGGCCGTCACGTCGTACCCCGCTGAGGCGCCGACCTCAGGCTGTGTCGATCACCCGATAGGCCTCGGCTAACCGGCCCTCAGGCAGGCCCGCGGCCTGGGCCTGGACGGTGAGCCAGTTGCGCAGCATCCCGTCGAGGTCGTCCATGTGCGCGGTCTGGCTGACGTGCTGACGCAGCGCCGCGATCTTCGCGTCGTAGGTGTCGGTTACGTCGATCCACCGGTCTGCGTCGGCTGACATGAGCCACATTTCCGCCACTGACCACGCCTCGAGCCCCTCCTCGGCCAGCAACTCGGGGTGCGCGAACGGGTTGCGCGCATCGGGGTAGACCGCGCACATCGCGGCCTCGCCAGTGGCCAGGTGGTCGGGGTGGCTGGCGTAGATGCGGGTGTAGTTGCGCTCCGGCGACTGGGTGAGCACTCGCTGCGGACGCACCTGGCGGATGACCCGGGAGATGTCGCGTCGCAGCTCGTGCGTGACGTAGAGCCGGCCGTCGGGGTAGCCCAGGAATCGGACGTCAGTGACCCCGACCTCCTCGGCCGCAGCGCGCTGCTCGGCCTGGCGGATGCCGGCGATGTCTGACCTCGGCACGTCGGGGTCGAAGCCGCCCGCGTCGCCGTTCGTCACGATGCAGTAGGTGACCTCGATGCCAGCCTTCGTCCAGGTGGCGATCGTGCCGGCCGAGCCGAAGTCGACATCGTCAGGGTGGGCCGTGATGACGAGCACGCGCTCGACGTCGGTGTCGGCCAGTGGCATGTAGTCCTCCTCGAGTGTCCTGCGAGGCTCATCCTTCCAGTCGCCACAGATATTCCCGCCGGATGCGCTGCGGGCCGGGAGCGGGAAGGATTGTCACGTGCTCCTCGCGACGTGGAACGTCAACTCGCTCACCGCCCGGCTGCCCCGGGTGCTGGAGTTCCTCGGCGTACATCGGCCGGACGTGCTGTGCCTTCAGGAGACCAAGGTGCGCCCAGAGGCGTTCCCGCACGCCGACCTCGCCACGGCGGGCTATGCGGCAGTCGACCACAGTGGCGGCCGGTGGGCCGGCGTTGCAGTGATCGCTCCGGTCGGCACTCCGCTGCTCGACGCGACGCCGGGTCTGCCGGGCGAGGTCGCCGCTGAGGAGGCACGCTGGGTCGAGGCCCAAGTCGGCGAGGTGACTGTCGTCAGCGTCTATGTGGTCAACGGACGAGAGCTGGACAGCCCGGCGTACGCCGACAAGCTGGTCTTCCTCGATGCGATGGCTGCGCGGCTCGAAGCGCTGCGGGGTCGGCCGCTCTTCGTCGCTGGCGACTTCAACATCGCGCCCGCCGACGGCGACGTCTGGGACCCCTCCCTCTTCGTCGGTACGACGCACACCAGCGGGCCGGAGCGTGAACGACTGGCGCGCATCCTCGACACCGGCCTGGTCGACGCCTATCGCCACCTCGAGCCCGACGCGCCGCACTACACCTACTGGGATTACCGGGCCGGGCACTTTCACCGCAACCTCGGCATGCGCATCGACCTGGCGTTGGTGAGCGAGGACCTAGTCCCACGGGTGCGCCGATGCGCCATCGACCGTGACTTCCGCAAAGGCCTCAAGCCCAGCGACCACGCACCGCTCCTCGTGCAGTTCGCCGACTAGAGCTCGGGTGGTACGCCTATGACCGCATCGGCTTGGTGGAGCGCATCACCGAGGTCGTGTCGCTGCTGAACTTCACGGCCTGGATCGTGCCGGTGGTCACGGCGTGCTCCTTGACGGTGAGCTGGTAGCGGTCAGCCACCCACGTCTCCATCTTCGACACGGCTTCGATGTCGCCGGAGAGCGTCAGGGTGCTCGTCACGACGGTGCAGAGCACCTTCTCGCCGCCGATGATGATCGTCTCCGTGCGGGCGACTTTCGCCTCGAGAGCGGCGGTGGTGGCGTTGTCGGTCGACACGATGGTCCACTTCCAGGTGCGCCCTGCGGTCGGTGGTTGCGGCAGCAGCTGCACCGGCTTGATGGGGCGGAACTCCTTCACGAAGGCCGGCGTGGTCAGCTTCAGCTGCACCAGGTCGATGCTCGCCGTGGAGAAGCGCACAGTCTGCTCGGTGCTGCCCTGGTCTCCGCTGAGTGATGAGTGCTGATCGTCACCGGTGGCGGGGTCGACCTGCAGCTCCGACTGGCTGTCGACCGGTTGCTCGCCGCCGAGGTCGGAGCGGAAGGTGCCTGTCGTATCCAAGGTGTAGCCGCCCGGCGCCGCTGACAGGCGCTTCGCCGCGGGGCCGGGCGGCAGCGTCGAGACTGGGCTCGGGCTGGTGTCGCTCGGGATTCCGCTCACCGTCGTGCCGGGTGCGGGTACGACGGTCGCGCCGGGTTGACTCAGCCGCGACGCGCTGCTGCTGGGCACCGCCGCAGGTGGCGCCGCCGACGTCGCGGACGCGGTCGCCGTTGCCGTGGCGCCAGCCGTGGCGCCGTCGGCTCCGGTGCTGGAGTCGTCGCCACCAGAGCAGGCCGCAAGGGACAGTGCGAGGACGAGCGAAGCCGTCGTACGGCGGGCGCGAAGTGTGATCACCGACCCATCCTCTCAGTCCTTGCACAAAATGCGGCTCGAGGAGTTAGAGGTCGGGCAGAACGACGCGCATGATGCCGCGACCGAAGGTCGCTGCGGTCAGCGTGTCGGTAGCGCGGTTGAAGTCGAGGTCCATGATCGGTGCCCGGGGGAGGTTGCGCCCGACGGCGGACCAGCGGGCACCGCCGTCGCGGGTGACGAAGACGCCGACGTCGGTGCCGACCAGGAGGGTGTCGCGGCCGACCGGCACGATCTCGTTGACCGGGGCGCCCGGCAGGTTTCCACTGATATCGCGGAAAGTGCGGCCGAAGTCGCTGGTACGCAGCACGTGTGCTCGCCCCGCACCTGAGCGGTAGCCGGAGTAGGTGACGTAGAAGACGTTGGGGTCGGCCGGGTCAAATTCGACCCGGGTGACCCAGGCCTTCGCCGTGACGCTGCGCGGCGCCCGAACCTTGGTCCAGGTCTCGCCGAGGTCGCGCGTGGTCCAGACCAGGCCTTCGTCCGTGCCGACGACGAGGCGCTTGGAGTCCTTCGGCGCCGCGGCGACCCAGGTGATGACCCCGTAGATGGGGTAGCCACCCGTGTCGAGCTGCTCCGGGTCGGTGGAGAGGTCCTCGCTGATCGCGGACCACGTCGCGCCGCCGTCGGTCGAGCGGTTGAGGACGTTGCCGCCGTAGTACATGACGTCAGGGTCCGTGGGGTCGAACTGCAGCGGCGTCCACCAGCCGCGCCGGTCCGACGTCGTGGCACCCAGCGACTGGAACGAGAAACCGCCGTCGAGCGAACGGGTGCACGAGCCGTATTGCGAGCAGCCGTAGACGGTGAGGTCGTTCTCCGGGTTGACCAACGTCTGCAGGCCGTCCCCGCACAACCCGTACTTCGTCCATGACTCGGGTCGTGACACGCCGCCGACCAGGTAGCTGCGCTGGCAGAGGTTGTCCTGCAGGCCGGTCACGATGCGACCCGGCTGCTGCCGGCTCACGCCGACGCTGTAGTGCTGGGTCCAGCCCTGCGAGACGCCGGCGACCCATGAGCCGACAAGTCCGTTGGCCCGCGAGCGGTACATGCCCCCGTCGTTGCCGAGGTAGACCAAGCCGCTTACTCGCGGGTGCCACACCATGGCGTGCTGGTCGGCGTGCACCGACACCTGGTGCAGGCCGGTGGCGACGCCGGCGAGCACAGACGAGTGCGGCACGAAGCTCACGCCGCCGTCGCGGGACTCGATCAGCTCGACGCCCGGGACGAATACCCGCTGCGCATCAGCCGGGTCGACGAACAGACGCCCGAACCACCAGCCGTACGACGAGGAGTTGCCGGTGAGCATCGACGTGTCCGGGATGACCGTCCAGGTGGCCCCGGCGTCGTCCGACCGGAAGAAGCCGCTGTGCCCGCCGTTGGTGGCGATGACGAGGGAGTAGAGGCGGTTCGGGTTGTTCGTGCCGACCGCGACGCTGATGCGACCGGTCTCTTCGGGTGACTCACCAGTCGGACCGTTGGTCACCCGGGTCCACGTGCTGCCGCCGTCGAGAGAGCGGTAGAAACCCGAGCCGCGACCGCCGTACACCCGGTGGGTGGGGTAGCGCACGTGGTCCCACGTCGTCGCGTAGACCCGGTTGGGGTTTCCCGGGTCAAAGGCTAGGTCGGCCGCGCCGGTGGTCGGAGTGGAACCCTTGAGGACGAGGGTCCAGGTGCTGCCGCCGTCGAGGGAGCGGTACACGCCGCGCGGGCCGCCGGGCCGGTAGAGGTTGCCGGTCGCCGCGGCGAAGACCCGCTTGGGGTTCTTGGGGTCGACCACGATGCGGCCGAAGGCACCGGAGTTCGCCAACCCGACGTAGGTCCAGGTGCGGCCCTTGTTGCGCGAGCGGTAGATGCCGGTGCCGCCGAAGGTGACGCTGCCGCCGCCTGGACCGGCCTCACCGGTGCCCGCGTAGATCGCTCCGTCGCGGCCCACCGCTAACGCACCGATCGATTGGGTCAAGGTGTCCGGCCACGACGACGTGTAGGTGGTGCCGCCATCGGTGCTCTTCCACACCCCACCGGTGGCGGTGGCGATGTACAACGTGTTGTCCTCGGTCGCGTCGACGGCGATGTCGAGCACCCGTCCGCCGATGGCGGTCGGACCCATGAGCTGCCAACGCGCGGCGGCCAGCGCCGGGTCGCGTCGAGCGGTGTCCGTGGTAAGTGCGTCGGCCTCACCCATGGCTCGGGCATAAGCGGCCGGGTCCGCGGGAGCGCCTGACCCGTCGGCCCGCTGCGCGTCGAAGAACCCACCAGGCGCCGTGACCCCCCGGTCGTCACCCAGCAGCAGGTCGGGGTCGGTGATCCGGCGTACGGCGTCCGCGGTCGACAGCCGGGGGTCGGCGCCTCGGTCCGCCGTGGGGGCGGCTACTCCGGCGCCGTGAAGTGCCAGCGCGGCCAGCCCGGCAAGGAGTGTCATGGCGTTGGTCGCGCCGACCAGCCGCACGATCCGCAAGCTCATCAGGGGTCGTCCTCCCACATCGTCGTTCCGCTACCGACAGCACTTCGTCACCGCCTGGTTGATCCCTGTCGGGAGGAATCCCGCGTCGGAGGGCCAATATGAGGTCATGCGGAGTTCCCGAGGTGGCCTGGTCGCGCTCGCGACGGCGATCGCGCTGACCTGCGGCCTCGGCGTCGTCGCCGCGGGAGAACGCACCCAGCGGGTGCTGCCCGCCGCTGCCATCGGGCCCGAACTGCGGCCCGACCCCACCGACACCCTCGCCGGGACGCCTGGTGGCGAAGTGCTGCCCCCGGTTCTTGTGGAGGCGCCGCCGCCACCGGCTCCGGCCGTCGAACGGCCCGCACCGCGCGATACGCCGCCACGCCCCCCTCAGAAGCGGATGACTCGGCCCCCACAGGCACCGCGGGCACCGAAAGTCTGCCCGCCAGCGCCGGCGGTGCCGAGCACCCGCGCGACCCGGGCGCGGGTGACCGTGGGCTCGATCGCCGTCTATGCGTCACCGGGCGCGGCCAAGCCAACCCGCACGATGAGCAATCCGCGTGAGGAGGACGGGCTCCCGCTCGACTTCGTGGTGCGGGAACGGCGTGGCGAGTGGATCAAGGTCCAGCTGGCGGTGCGCCCGAACTTCACCTATGGCTGGGTGCGCGTCCGCGACGTAGAGCTATCCGGGCTCCCCTACCGCATCGTCATCGAGCTCTGCGCATTCCGGATGACCTTGTACAAGGACGGCCAGGTCGTGATGCGCGAGGTCGTCGCAATTGGCAAGCCCCAGTACCCGACGCCACGCGGCGAGTTCTACGTCGACTACATCTACCCGTTCAGCATGCGGAGTGGCTACGGTCCGTGGTTGCTGAGCATCGCCGGGTTCTCCGACGTGCTCAAGAACTTCGCCGGCGGGCGTGGCCAGATAGCCCTGCACGGCACCGGCGCCCGCTGGTCACTCGGTCGTCAGGCCAGCCACGGCTGCGTGCGGCTCTCCCCGGCAGCGGTTACCCGGCTCAAGGACCTGGTCAAGCCTGGCACCCCGGTCAGCATCGTCGCCTGACAGGTGCAGTGAGCAATCGCCGGGGAGCGGTGCTCAGCCGCGGAATGGTGGCGGCGGGGGAGCGAGATCGGCCCGGGGGCAGATCTCGAGCGAGAGGCCGCCGAAGCTCAGCGCCTCGTCACAGAGCGACACCACAGTCCAGCCCTGCTCCTGGCCGAGTGACGTGACCGTCACCCGGTAGATCGTGATGTCGTATCGGGTGGGTGTGCCGTACGCCACCTGCATCGCGCCGAGCAGGTGGATGTCGGCGAGGGCGTTCTCGCCTGGCTCGGCCGGGCGGTCGAAGCGGCGCCAGAGAGACGGTGTGGCGTGCCAGTGGCCGCCGGCGCTGACATCCTGTACAGCCAGCTCGACCAGCACGAGACGAGCTGCCTCCTCCGGCAGGATGGCCGCGGGCCGGATCACCTCGGTGACAACGCCGTCGTCGTACGCCTCGGCCATCAGCCGTTCGAACTCGTTCACGGCGCTCCTGTCAGCTGCCGGTCCAGCGGACCGCACGCGAGGAGTATCGGCCGATAGCCGCGCGCACTCCACTGCCGGGCGATCGCAATCGTCGCCTGGCCGATACCGCGGGTGTCGGCCAGGTGACAGTCCGATGACTTTAGATTCGCCAGAATTCGACCGAGATGCGGTGCTCTACCGAGCGCCGTCAACCCGAACCCGACGTAGGGGGAGCGCAATGATGGCATCGAGGTACCGGGCACGGCATTCAGCGCGGCGGGAGCAGGGTCGACTGCGCGCGGTCGCTGCCGGCACCGCCGCCACCCTTGCTTTCGGCGGGCTTGTCGTCGCTCTCGGGTCGCCGACCGCGAGTGCTGAGGAGATCTGCACGCGGAAGTGCTACTCCGCAGTCGTCGCACCGCAGTCGAGCCCGGCCAGCACCTCGGTCGGATTCGGACTGACGTTGACCAACCTCGTCGACGCCGGGGCGCAGCGACTCGGCTCGGCCGACCTCACACCACCGGCTGGCTTCTCGATCACGTCGGTGGACGCGCCTGCTCGCGGCTCAGCTGCGCTCGTCGGCGGCGTCATCCAGTTCCGGAACATCGACCTGGCCGAGGGAGCGGTCGCGACGTACACCTTCACGGGAACCACACCCGCGGCAACCGGTACCTACACCTGGTTGGTCGCGGCGAAGCAGGCCAACGACTTCAGCGGCGTCGGTAACTCCCTGGCATTGGACAAGCCGCTCAGTGATCTGACCACCTCGGTGACATCCCCGCCGCCCCCGCCGCCCCCGCCGCCCTGCGTGCCCGTTCCGGGTGAGTTTGACTGCGCCGACAGCGAGATCGACTACAGCAAGGACAACTTCCTCAGCACCGGCGACGTACCTGACGCGCTCGTGGAGAAGGTCGTCGTCAAGGCCTTCCTCGCGGCCACCAGCAATGTGGGCACCCAGCCCTACCGGATCAGCGCGTTGAGCACTCCGGGCGCATGCCCGCTCAACGGCGACTTGGTGGGATGCACCTTCGGGGGGCGCTTCACCAAGGTGCCCACCCAGTACGCAGGCGTCCAGGTCAGATTCACCTTCCTCTGCGACTTCAGCGTGTGCAAATCGACCTCGTCGGTGGTCAGCATGACCCACTTCAACGAGGAAACCGGCGTGAACACGCAGATCCCGTCGTGCTCTCTCGCCCCGAGCTCCAACTGCTGGAAGATGGGCGCACCTCAGCCCGGGTACCACACGATCATCGTTGAGAACAACCCCGTCGGCGACCCACGGATCGCCGGCATCATGGTCGGCCCGGAGCAGGGACCGGAGATCGGCGCGGCCTGACGTTGGGCTAGCCACACCGCATCGCCGCTGACGGCGGGTGCCCCTTCCCGGGGTGCCCGCCGTCGGTGCGTCCGGACGGCGACGACCTTCGAGCGAGAGTGGGTACGGGGTCTGGTCGGTGGCAGGTCAGGAGAGGCGCGTGGTCAACAGCGCAGGCGGCTCCGGGACCTGCACGACGCCGAGGCGGGCCAGGATCTCCGCGGACTCCGCGCGCAACGCGGTGGAGTCGCCACCGAGGCGCTCGGTGACGTCGGCCAAGGCGCGTTGGGTGAGCGCCACCTCGTAATCGGTACGCCGGGCCCGCGCGGCCGCCAAGCTGTGCTCGAAGGCCGCCTCGGCCGCGGTGATGTCGCCCCGCGCGGCGTGCGCATAGCCGACGATGCGGTGCAGCAGGGGCTCCTGCGGGTCACCGCCCGCCGCGTCGTCGGCGGGTAGGTCGACGAGCGCGAGCGCAAGGTCGCCGTCCCCGCGCAGGACGAGGCACTCGGCGATGCACGCCTCAGTGCTGCGCAGGTCACCCTCGGCGCCGGCTGCGTGAAACTCCGCCTGCGCCTCCTCAAGCAGCTCCATCGCTTCGTCGAACCGGCCGGCCCGGGCCGCGAGCCGACCCAGCGTGCTGCGGGCATAGGCCACGCCGGCTCGGTCGCCGGCGGCCCCCCACACCCGGAGCGCTTTGCGGATCAGTGGCTCAGCCTCGTCAAGGCGACCCTGGTCGCTGCGGATCTCGGCGATGTTGACCGCACTGATCGCAGCGTTGACGGCGTCGCCGATCTGCTCCCATGCCGCCCCACCCCGCTCGTAGAGCGTCACGGCATCGTCCCAGCGGCCCTGCCAGTAGGCGCGGGTGCCGAGGTTGTTGAGGACGACGCCCTGCCCCCAGAGGTCGTCGAGCTCGAGGTAGAGCTCCAGGGCCTGGTCGCTGTACGCCGCCTTCTCCCACTGGCCCAGCATCCCGAACGTCGCGTCGAGGAAGGAGTAGGCGCGAGCCATCGACTCCTTGTCACCGGCGAGCTGCGCCTCTTCCAGGCATCGGGTCGACCATTTCACGACGAGGCGCATGCGGCCTTCGTCCTTGGCCAGCGAGGCGAAGGCAACGGAAACTTGCGCTCGCAAGGTAGCTGCCTCGCTTCCCTCGGCGCCGGCGAGGGCCTTCTTCGCCTGGAAGAACCAGCGGCGGGCCTGCGCGAACCGACCCATCCGTTGTCGGACGACGCCCTGTTTGAGCAGCATTCGCGCGCGGCCGATGAGATCGTCGCCGAACGCTATACGCGCCGCGCGGTAGGCCCGCGCTGCGCGCCCGAACTCGCCAATGCGTTGTCGTACGTCGCCGTGCGCCTCGTGCAACGGCGCCAGCTCAATCGGGTCGAGGCGCAGCCGCTCCGCAGCGTCGATCGCCCGAACGTAGAAGTTGGCTGCCTCGACCGCGGCGTAGATCGCCCGCGCCTGCTCGGCCGCGAGGCGGGAGTAGTGCAGGGCGGCCGGATAGCGGTGCGCACTCGCATAGTGCAGCGAGAGCAGACCGGCCAGGGTTGCTGAATCCCCCTCAGAGGCACGCTCCAGCGTCTCGCCGACCCGCGCGTGGAGCTCCCGGCGCAGCCGGAAGGGCATGCTCTCGTAGGCGCCGTCGCGGATCAGGGTGTGCTGGAAGCGGAAGGAACGGGGACCATCGGGTGCGACGAACTCGGCGAGCCGCCCCCAGGCCGGGTCGTCGTCACCGGGCAGCTCGTCGCCGAGCGTCGACTCGGCCAACTGCCGGTCGAAGGTCGTGCCGAGCACCGACAGGCGCCGCAGCAGCGATCGCTCGCGGCTGGGCAGACGGTCGATGCGGGCCATCACCACCGCTTCCAGTGAGTCCGGCAGCTCGGCGACCGACCGGTCTCCCCCCGCCCTAGTCGCAGTGAGGAGCTCGGCGAGGAACAGCGGGTTCCCGCCGGCCCTCGCTACGAGCGCAGCTGTTTCGTGCGGAGCGAACGGGCGGTCCTCGGTCAACGCCTCGGCGAGAGCCGTCAGGTGCTCGTCGGCCAGCGGGCCAGGGCAGAGCTGGGTTGCCTGCGGGGTGCGGGGCGCGGACAGGCCAGTCTCGACGTCGCGGCGCAGGAGGCAGAAGAGCCAGGGCTGCTCCTCCATCTCCAGCATGAGCGCACGCAGCAGGTCTGCCGAGGCCTCGTCGACCCAGTGCGCGTCGTCGATCACGACGACCGTCGGCCCCGACAGCAGGCGCTCCAGCAGGTGCACGACGGAGGACTCCAGACGGGCCTTGCGGAAGCCGTCGTCCAGACGATCAACCTCCGCCGTAGGCGAGACCACGGCGTGCAGGGGGATGGCGATCAGCGGCGCCCACGGCAGCAGGTCCGCCGCGACGGCGCCAAGCATCTCGAGCAGCTGACGTCCGGCGGTCTCCTGGTCGGAGTCGGCGTCGATGCCGAGCACTCCCCGGAGCAGCTGCCGGACCGCGTGGTATGGCGTGAGCCGCTCGTACGAGTGACCGGACCCACTGACCCGGCTCACATCTGTCGCATCGGCCAGCAGCTCTTCGACGAGGCGTGACTTGCCGATGCCCGGCTCGCCGACGATCTCAAAGAGGCTGCCGCGGCCGGCGCGGGCGGACTCGAGGGCCAGGCGCAGCGCACCCAGCTCCGCGTCGCGGCCGACGAGGGGTCCGGTGCGGGAGACCGGCGCCGTGGTCTGCGAAGCAACCATCGGCCCGACCACGAGAGCCCGCACCAGCGCGCTCTTCCCCTTGACCGCGAAGGGTTCGAGGGCTGTGGTCTCGAACCGTCCGTCCAGCCGCTCGCCCACGACCTCGGTCATCAGGATCTGACTGGAGCCCGCTTTGCCCATCACCCTCGCGGCCAGGTTCACCGCGTCGCCCATCACGGTGTACGTCCGGCGGTAGTGCGGTCCGATGGCGCCGGCGAAGACGGCGCCCCGGTTGACCCCGGCCCGCACCGTGAGACGTCGGTCGACGGCCAGCACGTCGCGCAAGGCGACCAGCATTCCGAAGTCATCGGCGCCCGTCGTCACCGGTGCGCCGGCAACAAGGATCAGCTTGCCTCCGTCAAGGTCGACGTCGGAGCCGAGGAATGTGACGCCATGCTGGTCGACGGCCGCCTGGGTGTCCCTCACCAGATGGTCGATCTCGGCCGCCGCAGCGGCCACCCCCAGCTCATTGATCAGACTGTCGGTCCCAGTGAACTGCACGAACGCGACCGTCACGCTCCGGTGCTCGGGCTCGACCGAGCCACTGAGCAAGTGCTCGCGCAGGGCGGTCGGCAGGCAGCTGGCGAGGTCACCTGACGGCGCCTCCGGCGAGGCGACGTCAGATCCGACCGCACCGCCCGCGGGCGCCCGCCGCAGCAGTCGTCCCGGCCCCTTCGCCGCACCGACCACTGCCTGCGGCAGGAGAGCAGCCAGCGACTGGCTGACGACGATCTCGCCGCGCTCGGCCGCCTGCTCCATGCGTACGACCTCGCTCGCTGCGGGGCCGGTGATCAACAGCTCGCGGTGCGAGTCGCCCACCAGAAACAGCTGGAAGCACCCGGTGTGCACGCCCACCGACATCTGGAGGGTGACCGGGCGGCCGTCCCCGTCGATCGGGCCCATCGCTCGCAGCTCTTGGCGCATCCTGGCCGCGGCGCGGCAGGCGTGCAGGGGGTGGTCGTCGGCGGTGAAGAGGAGCAGCAGCGCATCGCCACCGAACTTGAGCAGGCTCGCCCCGTGGTCGTAGGCGACGGCCAGTAGCCGCTCGAAGCACCCGCCGATGGTCTCGGTCAGGTCCTCGGCGCCGACCTTGCCCCGCCGCGCGAGTCGCTCGGAGAGCTTGGTGAACCCGGAGATGTCCACGAAGGCGACGGTGCCGTCGACGTCGCGATAGGTGTCGTCCGGGGTCTCGGCCAGCCAGGTCGAGATCAGGCGCGGGGAGTAGGGGCTCGCCGGGTCCCGAAGCGGCACCGCGGACTGCGGGGGCATACCTGGAGTGTGCGGCCTCGCGGCGTCGGACGCCGTCAGGTACCCGACAGTGCCCGGAAGGCCAACGTTCGGCGAGTCTTCCGTCGAAGCAGTCACCACCCCGGGTTAGCCTGCTCCCCTCCCTTCATCCCTGACCCGCTCTGCCGTGCCCAGAAAGTGCCAGTGACCTCTCCCGTTGCGCTCGCCCCCGCGGTCGAGCCCGTCCGTGCGCTGCGCACCTGGCAGCGGCAAGCGCTCACGACCTACCTGCGCACCCGGCCACAGGACTTCCTCGCGGTGGCCACGCCGGGCGCCGGCAAGACCGACTTCGCGCTGCGCTGCGCCGCCGAGCTGCTGGCCGACCACACGGTCCAGGCGGTCACCGTCGTCACCCCGACGGAACACCTCAAGTCTCAGTGGGCGCTCGCTGCTCACGGGGCCGGCATCTCACTCGATCCGGCCTTCCGCAACGCGCAGGGCAAGGCGAGCAGCGCCTTCACCGGCGTCGCTGTCACCTACGCCCAGGTTGCTGCGCACCCGGCGCTGCACCGGGCTCGCACCGAGGCGCGTCGCACGTTGGTCATCCTCGACGAGGTGCACCACGCGGGTGATGCCCTCTCGTGGGGAGAGGCGGTGCGCGAGGCCTTCTCACCCGCCGTACGCCGGCTGTCCCTCACCGGTACGCCGTTTCGCAGCGACACCATCCCGATCCCGTTCGTGAACTACGTCAAGGGGACGGACGGCATCACCCGCAGCGCCGCCGACCACTCCTACGGCTACGCCGAGGCGCTTCGGGAGGGCGTCGTACGCCCAGTCCTGTTCCTGGCCTACTCCGGTGAAATGCGTTGGCGCACCAGCGCGGGCGAGGAGATCGCGGCCACGCTGGGAGAGCCGCTCACGCTGGAACAGACCGCTCATGCGTGGCGCACAGCGCTCGACCCCAAGGGGGAGTGGATCCCCGCCGTCCTGGCGGCGGCGGACCGACGACTCACTCAGATGCGGTGTCACGGGATGTCGGATGCCGGCGGCCTGGTCATCGCCAGCGACCATCTCAGTGCCCGGGCCTACGCGGCTACGCTGCGGCGGATCACCGGCGTACCGGCGACAGTGGTGCTTTCCGACGAGCCGAAGGCGTCGCGCCGGATCGCGGAGTTCGCCGCGTCGCAGGACCGCTGGATGGTCGCCGTGCGGATGGTGTCCGAGGGGGTCGACATACCCCGCCTGGCCGTGGGTGTCTACGCCACGTCGGTCTCCACCCCGCTCTTCTTCGCCCAGGCGGTTGGCCGCTTCCTCCGGGTGCGCGGTCGCCGCGAGACCGCATCGGTATTCGTGCCGTCCGTACCGGCGCTGCTCGATCTCGCTGCCGAGATGGAGGTGCAGCGCGATCACGCCCTCGACGGGCCGCGGGGCGAGGAGTTCCTCGACGACGCGCTTCTCCGGGCGGCAAACCAGAGCCGCGACGAGCCGGGCGATGAGGGAAGCGGCTTCGAGGCTCTCGAGGCGTCCGCACATCTGGACCGAGTCATCTACGACGGCGCCGAGTGGGGCACCGCAGCCACCGCCGGCACCGCCGAAGAGGAGGAGTACCTCGGGCTGCCGGGCCTGCTCGACCCGGACCAGGTCGCCGTGCTGTTGCACAAGCGTCAGGCCGCCCAGCTGGCAGCGGCCCGGGCCCGCACCCGGGCGAGTGGGGGAGCGGCACCGGTCGAGCTGACGACGGCCGAGCTGCTTGCGGCGCTGCGTCGTGAGCTCAACACTTTGGTCAACGGCCACACCATTCGTACCGGCCGCGGCCATGCCGACATCCACGCCGAACTGCGGCTCGCCTGTCCCGGCCCGCCGACCGCCCAGGCCACCGCGGTGCTGCTCCGGGCTCGGATCGAGCACTTGCACCGACGGTGACCGCACCGTCAAGGCTCCAGCGTCGTTAAACGTGGGTGATAGCCCTGGTGGACGTCCACCAGGGTTCGAATGTCGTGATTTGCGCGCTGAATGGCTTGATCTGCTCGCTGACATGACCGAAGGTCGAGGCAGCAACATTATCGATGACGATCAGGAGGGGCGGATGCGCCGCAGGCGGCAGGCGGGCGACCGGCCGGTGTCGATGCGCTTCGGCGCGCGGCGCAACGGTCGGGTAGTCATCGCTGCTGTCGCCATGGTGGCGCTCCTGGCGACGGCTGCCGGTACGACGATCGCCTTTGGGCGCGACCGCCCCGACCGCACGACCCGGCTGGTCACCGAGCAGCCAGCCGCGCAGGTCCCGGTGTTCAGCCACGTTGTCCCGGCACCCGCGATTGCTGCTCCGACCGAGCCGACCTCGCCGCAGACTCCGGCTGCCGCGTCGTCCGCTGCTGACAGCCCGAGGCGCTCGGCTGGTCCGGTACGCCGACCGGCCCGACCCCCGGTCCCGTGCGCCGCGCCCCCTGCCGTACCCGCGACCTCGACGATCGCCGCCTCCGCAATCGGCTCATCGGTCGCGGTCTTCGACGCACCCAACGGCCGGCTGGTCCGTTCGCTGCCCAGCCCGACCCGCGACAACCAACGGCTGCACCTGAGGGTCGTCGGCTCGCGGGGCGCCGAGTGGCTGCAGGTGCAGATGGCCGAGCGGCCTAATGGGGTAACCGGCTGGATCCAGTCGTTCGAGGTCGACACCTCCCTCGCGGAAAACCGGATCCTCATCGAGCGGTGCGCCCGCCGGCTGACCGTCTTCCGGGCTGGGCAGCCGGTCCTCCGCTTCCCGGTCGCGGTCGGCAAGAGCGGCACGCCCACCCCGCTCGGCGACTTTTACGTCGACTTTCTGGAGAAGTGGCAGCCAAGCAGCAAGTACGGACCGTGGCTGCTCAGCGTGAGCGGCTTCTCCGAGGTCTACCAGACCTTTGGCAAGGGTGGCATCGGGCAGATCGGCATCCACGGCACCCAGGCCCGCACGTCAGTCGGCCGCCCGACGAGCAACGGCTGCATCCGTATGCACAACGAGGCAATTTCTCAGTTGGCGACCATCATCACGCCCGGCACCCCGGTCCTGATCGCGCCTTAGCTCGGCGGGTCGGCAGGCTTGCACCGTCGTACGGCGAACCTCTCAGTCACCGGCTGGCTCTACGCTTCCGGGACCCGGAGGAGGAGCACTGCAATGCGCGCACCTGGACGTGGTCTGGCCGGGCGCTTCGCGCTCGCGGCGGCCCTGTTCGGTGCCGGCCTGCCTGGGCTCGTGGGACAGCAGGCGGCCCGGGCCGACTACCCCGAGGCGTGCTTCTTCGGCGTCGGCGGCGCGGAGCAGCGTGGGCTCGTGGCGGCACCAGCTCAGGCGGACCGCGAGCTGATGGCCGTCGTACGGCGTACCGGTGGGCGGGCCGGGCGTCGGGTCGGCCCCATGGGTCTACGGCAGGTCCTCTGGTCAAGCCAGGGCCGGCGTGATGCCGGCCTCGCCGCCCTTGCCCAGGTCGGTGGAGTGCAATTCACCGAGCCGGTGCAGCGCGTCGCCGCGCACCGGGCGCCCAACGACCCCGGACTGCGCCGGCAATGGGGGCTGGCCAAGATCGGCGCGCCGCGGGCGTGGGACGTGACAACGGGCCTCGGGGCGAAGGTCACCATCGCTGTACTCGACACCGGCGTCGACCTCCGCCACCCGGATCTGCGCGGGCGCGTGGTCAACGGTCCCAACGTGGCCTACGGCACCGACGACTCCCAGGACGACGAGTCGCACGGCACCCACGTCGCCGGCATCGCGGCCGCCGCAACCAACAACAAGGTGGGGGTCGCGGGGGTGAGCTGGGGCGCGACAGTGCTGGCCGTGAAGGTGCTCAACAAGAGCGGCTCAGGCACGTCGTGCGACATCGCCGTCGGCATCATCGAGGCTGCCGACCGCGACGTCGACGTCATCAACATGAGTCTCGGTGGAGCCTTCACCTGTCCGGCGGCTTTCCGGGTCGCGGTGGCTTACGCCGAGCAGAAGGGCGCGCTGGTCGTGGCCTCCAGCGGCAACGACGGGTTCGTCGCCAGCCCGCAGTCAGCGCCGGCCAACTGCCCCGGCGTGCTGGGTGTCGGTGCCACGGACATCCGCGACGAGCCGTCGAGCTTCACGACGTTCGGCGGCAGTGTCGACGTTGCGGCGCCAGGGACCGACATCCTCTCGACCTTCTTCGACCCGAAGAAGAACGCATCGACATACGCCACCCAGAGCGGCACGTCGATGTCGGCCCCCTTCGTCTCGGGGCTCGCTGCCCTGCTCAAGGCCAAGCATCCCGACTGGACGCCGGCACAGGTTGCGGCGCGGATCGTGGAGTCGGTCGACGACCTGGGCCCCGCCGGCCGCGACGACTTCTACGGCGCCGGCCGCATCAACGCCGCCCGCGCCCTCGCCGGCTGACGCCCACGCCAGTTCGCGGTACACCCTTGGATTGTCAGGGGATGAGCACGACCTTGCCCCAGGTGCCGCGGGTGCTGAGCTGGGTGATGGCGTCGGCGGCGTCGGTGAGCGGCAGCTCGGCGAAGATGAGCGGGTCGATCGCGCCCCGGGCGTGCAGCGCCATGAGCTCGTCGTGAATGTGCGGAATGAGACCGGGCTCGGTGTGCCGGTAGAGGCCCCAGTGCAGTCCGACCACGGAGTAGTTCTTCACGAGAAGGTGGTTGGTCGGCGCCTCGGCGATCCGCCCGCCGGCGAAGCCGACGACGACGATGCGGCCTTCGGACGCTATGCACTTGCGGGACTTGTCGAAGGTGTCTCCGCCGACCGAGTCGTAGATGACGTCGGCACCACGCCCGCCGGTGGCCGCCTTGACCACCTCGACGAAGTCATCGGCGAGGTAGTCGATGGCGATCTCCGCGCCGAGAGTGCGGCAGATCGCCGCTTTCTCGGGACCGCCCGCCGTCGCGATGACCCGAGCTCCCGCGGCGAGCCCGAGCTGGATGGCGGCGCTCCCGACACCGCCCGCGCCGGCGTGCACCAGCAGCGTCTCGCCGGACTGCAGGGACGCGCGCCGATGCAGCCCGGCCCAGCCGGTCTGATAGGTGATGAAGAGCGCTGCCGCCTTCGCCGACGGCAGCGAGTCCGGGATGGCAAAGGTCGAGTGCGCGGGCGCCACCACCTGCTCGGCGAGACCGCCGTGCGGCAGCGGCGGCGAGGCGATGACCCGTTGCCCGACGGCGTACGACGAGCCGTCGCCGAGGGCGACGACCACGCCAGCGACCTCCGCGCCCGGCGTGAAAGGCAGCGGCGGCTTCTCCTGGTAGGTGCCTCGGCAGAGCAGCGCGTCAAAGAAGTTCAACGCCGCCGCGTCGACCTGGATCTGCACCTCTCCCGGGCCCGGCTCCGGCGCGGCGACGTCGACGAGTCGTAGCACGTCCTGGGGCTCCCCGAGCTCCTGCACCTGCCACGCGCGCATGCCTTCTCCTTCGGTCGGGTCGGACGCGTCATACGGCCTATCGTGCCGGGATGACCGGAGTGATCGTGCCACTGCCCACGGGCCTTGACGTGGCGGCGACGTTCGGGCGCTTCTCGCGTAGTGGCGATGACCTGCTCGACCGTTGGGACGGCGAGGTGCTCACCCGGTGCGCGCGCGTCGATGGGCGGGTCGTTCCTTTCGCTGCGCGGGTGTCCGAATCTGCGCTGGAGGTGAGCGCCGCGCCGGCCCACGTGGCCGGTGCTGTACGCGCGGCACGGTCGATGGTCGAACCGCTACCGACGGGCTGGACGGGTCTCTTGGACGCCGACCCGGCGCTGCGTCAGGTCGCCGCGCGACACCCGGGGCTGTATGCCGTCCGCACCCTCGATCCGGTGGTCGCGCTGGTGATGAGCATCAGCGCCCAGCAGGTGAACCTTCGATGGGCGGCGACCACGCGCCGTCGGCTGGCCGAGGCGTACGGCGACCCCGTCGCCGTAGGGACATCGACGGTGCACGTCCTCGACTTCATGCGGCTCGCGCGGGCGTCGGTGGAAGACCTGCGGGCGCTGCAGGTCACCACGGCGAAGGCGCGATCACTCATCGGGCTCGCGGCGGCCGTCGATGACGGAGCGCTTGACGTTGGCGCGCTGGCCGGGCTCGATGATGAGACCGTCGTCTCGACGCTCGTCGGGCTCCGCGGGATCGGCCCGTGGACCGCGCAGTGGTACCTCGCCCGGGTGCTCGGCCGGCCGGTCGTGGTCGCCGGTGACCTCGCGGTGCGCAAGGCTGTGGGCCTCCTCTACGGCACCGCCGTCGCACCGAGCCCGGCGGAGACGCTGGCGCTAACCGCGCATTGGGCCGCGTGCGCGCTGACTGCCCAGCAATTGGTCCTGCATGCGCTCGGGGCCGCCACACTTCCGTAGTCCCCGCCCCTAACGCGTGGGAACGGGTTCGGCGGGGCATGGCAATGGTGACTCGTGTCACGAGTCGCCGTGCCCGTCGCGCTAGCGGGCCAGAAGTAACTGGAGGCACCTTGTCCATCCGGGTAAGCCGAGGATTCACCGCCATCGCCATCGCCACCGCAGCAGCGACTGCCGTCGCCGGTACTGCGTTCGCCCATCCGGAACCGGAGTCCGACGGCGGCACCCACGTGTCCGATGGTCCACGGGATGCGCACCAGCACGGTGAGACCAGCGGCCACCTGGTCGGCAGCGCTACCGACAACATCGATCTGGTCAGCACCTTGAAACTGAAGAACGCTGGTCCAGAGAAGATCGCCGACGTGGGTGTCCTCGGTGACTACGCCTACCTCGCCGCCTGGGGGGTCGTGACCTGCAAGTACAACGGGGTGCACGTCGTGAACATCGCCGACGTCGCTCACCCGCGCGAGGTCGCGTTCATCGGGGCCAAGGAAGGCAGCTACCCCGGCGAGGGCATCCAGGCGCTGCACGTTGATACGCCGTTCTTCGACGGCGATCTGCTCTTGTCCAACAACGAGACGTGCAACGAGAAGACCGGGTTCGGCGGGATGAACTTGTACGACGTGACGAATCCAGCGCACCCGACGCCGCTGGCCGAGGGGGTCGGCGACTCCACCGTCAACGGGCAGGGCAAGAAGGCCGCCAACGAGACTCACAGCGTGTTCGCGTGGGATGCCGGCAACAAGGCCTACGCCGTGATCGTGGATAACGATGAGGGCACGGACGTCGACATCATGGACATCACGAACCCCAGAAAGGCTTTCCTGACTGCCGAGTACGACTTGGACGAGTTGTTCCCGCAGATCAAGCAGGCTGCGCCGAGCAACCTGGTGGAGGTCTTCCTGCACGACATGGTCGTCAAGGAGATTGCTGGCCGGCAGGTCATGTTGCTGTCCTACTGGGACGCCGGCTACGTCAAGGTCGACATGACCGACGTGCACAACCCGGTGTATCTCGGTGACTCCGACTTCACCAACCCCGACCCTGAGGCAGCGGAGAGCGGCTTCATCGTGCCGCCGGAGGGAAACGGCCACCAGGCCGAGTTCACCCTCGACAATAAGTACGTCGTAGGCGCCGACGAGGACTTCGGACCGTTCGCGCTGCTTGCCCGCAACGTCACCGACGGCAGCGACATCGACGCCAGCCAGGGCAGCGACACAACTCTGCTCGAGCCGGGCCAGACCATTACCGGCCAGGCGGTGTTCTTCGGTCGAGGTTGTACGGGCGATCCGGCGGCCGGGGCCGGCGCGTCCGGGACCCAGATCGCGGTCGTTGAGCGCGGCCTGTGCCCGTTCACTGAAAAGGTGGCCAGCGTCCTCGCCGTTGGTGGCTACGAGGCGGTGCTGATCTTCAACCGGACCGGCACCGATGCCTGCAACGAGTCGCTGGGCATGAGCGTCGACGGCGACATTCCGACCTTCGGTGTCGCTCCGCGGGGTCAGGGCTTCGCCATCTTCGACCAGGCCTACGACAACGCCGCCTGCCTCGCCGGCACCGGTCCAGCAGCGCTACCCGTGGCGCCGGGAACGACCGGCGACACGCTGACCTTCTCGTCGTACTTCGACGGGTGGGGTTACGTCCACCTATATGAGAACGAGAACGGCAAGATGACCGAGCTCGACACCTACGCGATCCCGGAAGCGCACGACCCGGCGTTCGCGACCGGCTTCGGTGATTTGTCAGTCCACGAAGTTGCGACCTCGCAGAGAGTTGCGAACCGGCTCTACTTCTCGTACTACTCCGGCGGCTTCCGGGTCGCGGAGATCGAGAACGAGCAGATCGTAGAAAAGGGTCACTACATCGACCCGGACGGCAGCAACTACTGGGGTGTGCAGGTCTTTGAGCACAGGGGGCAGGAGTACGTCGCGGCGAGCGACCGCGACCTCGGCCTGTCGATCTTTAAGTACAACGGCTGACCGGCTCAACTCGCGGGCACCCTCTCATCTCGAGCGGGTGCCCGCGGATTGTCGCCGCGGCTAGCTCTGCTTGACCAGACCCTTCACGGCGGCGACGGTCTCGTCGTCGAGGGTCATGTCGGGGTGGGAGATGCCCGCGTGCACGACGACGACCTGCATGAGCTCGTCCGCGGTGGCGGTGGTGAACTGCGCCGGGCAGTCCTGACCGCTGTCAGCGCACGTCAGCGTGTAGGGCATGGTTCCTCCTCCGATGCGGCCGCAGTGACCGCTCCTACCATCTTCGTCTTGTAAGGCCCGGCGGATCTACCCACGAGGTACCGTCGTGTGTGTGTCCACGTCACCGCGCGCCCGCCTGGTCGACGGGTTCGGTCGGGTCGCCGTCGATCTGCGGGTGTCGCTGACCGACCGCTGCACGCTCCGCTGCTCCTACTGCATGCCGGCGGAAGGTCTGGACTGGACCCCTCGTGAGGACCTGCTCACCGACGACGAGCTGGTCCGGCTGGTCCGGATCGCTGTGGGGCTGGGCGTGCGTGAGGTCCGGCTCACCGGCGGGGAGCCGCTGCTGCGGCCGAACCTGCCCGACCTCGTGTCGCGAATGCGAGCCGCCTGCCCCGACCTTCGGATGTCGCTGACCACCAACGGCCTGCGGCTGGCCGAGCTGGCGCCCGCGCTCGTCGCTGCCGGGCTCCAACGCGTGAACGTGAGCCTCGACACGCTGCAACCGGACCGCTTCCGGACCCTTACACGGCGCGACGGACTCGACGATGTGCTCGCCGGGCTCGCCGCCGCGGCGGCGGCCGGCTTCGCCCCGGTGAAGGTCAACACCGTGCTCGTCCGCGGGAGCAACGACGACGAGGCCCCCGATCTGCTCTCTTTCTGCCTTGACCGGGGCTACCAGCTGCGTTTCATCGAGTTCATGCCCCTCGACGCCGGTCACACCTGGACGCGTCCCGATCTGGTCACGGCGGAGGAGATCCTCGCTCGACTGGGGGAGCGGTGGACACTGACGCCGACGCGCGAGCAGCGGGGGAGCGCCCCGGCGGAAACCTGGTTGGTCGACGGGGGACCGGACACGGTCGGGGTCATCGGCTCCGTCACGCGGCCCTTCTGCGGCTCGTGCGACCGGGTGCGGCTCACGGCCGACGGCCAGCTGCGCAACTGTCTGTTCGCTCGCTCGGAGACCGACGTACGCACGGCGCTGCGCGCTGGCGCCGATGAGGACGAGATCGCCGCGCTGTGGGTCTCGGCGGTGGCCGGCAAGGCCGCCGGACATGGCATCGACGACCCGGACTTCCGCCAGCCGGACCGTCCGATGTCAGCCATCGGCGGCTGAGGCTCGGCGCGGGCGCGGGGCGCTCAGTCCTCGAGGTCCTCGGCGTCTTGTGCGGCGTCGCGCGCTACTGCCTCCTCCACCTGGTCCGGTTCCAGCGCTGACCAGGCAGCCGTCCACCGATGCCCGCCTTCGTGCCCGGTCGCCCGAACGCAGGCATGTCCGGTGTCGGCTGATGCGGACGAGAAGACACCTGGAACGACGACCGGCACACCGCACCTCGACGCACTCATGACCTTAAGGTAGCCCGGAAATCACCCGATGGGACCACAGTGACTAGTCCTCGCCCGGTCGCCGTGGTGACCGACTCCACGGCGTACCTGCCGACCGGAGTCGCGGAGCGCTATGGGATCACCGTGGTGCCGCTGCACGTCAAGACCAACGAGAAGACCTCCCTCGAGGGCGTTGAGCTGAGTCCGCAGCAGTTCGCCGAGTGGATTACGGGACCGGGTCGTACGGCGTCCACCCAGCCGCCGACCGCCGCGGCCTTCAAAGCTGCCTACGAGGGCACCGGCGCTGCCGACATCGTCTCCATTCATCTCTCCGGTCGGCTGTCCGGGACCCGCGAGTCCGCCATGACCGCGGCGTACGACCTCGCAGACTCGGGACGCTGTCGGGTCAAGGTCGTCGACAGCCGACAGACCGCGATGGGCCTCGGCTTCGCCGTCCTCGCCGCCGCGGAGGCGGCAGACGCGGGTGGTGACGTGTTCGACGTCGCAGCAGCCGCCGAGGCATCGTCCCGACGTACGTCGATGATCTTCTATGTCGAAACCCTGGAGTACCTGCGCCGTGGCGGTCGGATCGGCGGCGCCGCGGCGTTGCTCGGCACGGCGCTGCAGATCAAGCCGCTGCTCCACCTGGTCAACGGCATGATCGAACCGCTCACGAAGGTCCGCGGTGGCGCCAAGGCCCTGACGCGCCTTGAGGACACTGTCGTCGCTGAGGCCGGCAACGGTCAGGTCGACATCTGCGTGCACCACTTGGCCGCGCAGGACGGGGCGGACGCCCTCGGCGAACGCCTGCGCCAACGGCTGCCCGGCTTGCACTCTCTGCACCAGAGTGAGGTGGGCGCGGTCGTCGGCGCTCACGTGGGTCCCGGCCTGCTCGGTGTCGTCGTCCACCACCGCTGACCGGTCGGCAATCTTTTTCGGACCCGACGCAGTCCGCATGAGCACCGTGGGCGAATACCGTTCTGTCACCGGGCCGACGTGCGCGGTACGACGGGAGCTCTCGTTATGCACCGCACCACTCGATCTTCCGGGCCGTCCCGCCGGACCCTGGCCACGCTCGCTGCCGTCGCGGCCGTTGCCGCCTCGCTCTCCGGGCTGCCGGCTGCGCAGGCTTCCGTGCCGACCGGGCAGATCCTTTTCCCCACCGACCGGCTGACCGTCGCCGACCCGGCGCAGCTCACCGGGCGTCGGGTCAACCTGCCGATGCCCGGCAGTTGTGCGGAAAACCCGGCCGGCTGCGACGAGACCCGACTGCTGAACACGCTCGACGGCTTCGACGTCGACCCGCGGATTGCCATCGGTCTTGCCTCATTGCCCGACGAGGGGATCGCGGAGGCCTTCGGCGAGGAGGTGCTGCACGTTCGCCGGATCGGCACGACCGACCGGATCGGGCTCAACAGGTTCGTGCTCGACCCGACCACCCGCACCCTCTACGGCCACCCGGTGCGCCAGCTGCGGGAGGGCACGACGTACGAGCTCGTCTACGCACCGCCCACCGGCCGCCGTAGTGCCACCTTCACCACCATGAGCACCACCCGGGTCCTGGTCCAGCTGCGCGATCAGCTCGACAGCGGGGCGGCGTACACCGCTGCCGGGGTGCCGGAAGGGGAACGCACGCTGAGCTTCACCCAAGGCGAGGTGCGCACGGTGTTCGCGGCGGCGACCGTGGCTCGGGTCACCCGGCTCAACGACAAGTCGTCGAAGCCCGCCGTTGCGCCCGTGCGCGAGGACGTGATCAACGCTGCTCTGGTCGCTGCGGGCACGTACGGCTTCGGCTCGTTCCTGTCGCCGTCATGGCTTGACCGGGACCGCACGATCCCCGCCACGGCCACTCGCTCGGGCGCCCCGAAGGTGCTCGGTCTCGAGCGCGTCGGGGTCACCGTTGTGCTCCCTCTCGGCCCGAAGCCGGCCGGGGGCTGGCCGACCGTGATCTTCGCCCCGGGCATCACCCGGTCGAAGTACGACATCTTCCTCGCCGCTGACCTCAATGCGGCGCGTGGGCTGGCCACCGTCGCGTTCGACCCGGTGGGGCATGCCTTCGGCCCCCGCAGCGCCGTCGAGGTGCAGACCCTGACGGCGCCCGCGCCAGTGACCTTCAGCGGCTTCGGGCGCGGTCGCGACTTGGACCGGGATGGGGAGATCACCGACCAGGAGGGCTCGTCTGCGCCGGTGCAGCCGCACCCGTCGGCCGCTATTGGCCTCCGCGACGGCCTGCGACAGACAGCCGCCGACCTCATGGCGCTGGTTCGCGCCATCGGGCGAGGGGCTGACGTTGACGGCGACGGGGCGACCGACCTGCGCCCGACCGGTGTCGGGCTCTACGCGCAGAGTCTCGGCTCGATCTACGGCACCCAGATGATGGGCGTCGACCCGCTCGTCAAGACCGCGCTGCTCAACGTGGGGGGTGGTCCGATCGCGGACATCGCCCGCCTGTCGCCCGGCTTTCGGGGCCGCATCGCTGACTCTCTGCGCGACCGGCGGCCGGCCCTTCTCAACGGCGGCATCAACGGCTTCACCGAGTCGACGCCGCTCTACCTCGACCCGCCGGTGACCGAGCCGGCGCCCTGCGCCACGGCGATCCAGGCCTACATCGCCACCTCGAACTGGCTCAACCGCCCGGGCAGTCCCGAGTCCTATGCGCCTCGGCTGCGTCTCGAGCCATTCCCCGGCGTACCGGCCAAGCGGGTGGCCCTGCAGTTTGCCTTCGGCGACGCGACGGTGCCCAACGCGACGAGCGCCACGATCATGCGGGCCGGCGGGCTGGCCGACGTCACGTCGTACTACCGCAACGACCGCACGGTGACGGCGTCGTCCAACCCGCATGGCTTCCTGCTCGATCCCCGGCTCCAGGGTCGCGAGCAGGGCCAACTCCAGGCGGTGCAGTTCCTGGTCGCCGATGGAGCGGCAGCTCCCGTCGACCCGGACGGTCCCGGACCGACGTGGGAGACCCCCATCGCGGACGTGGACGGCCTTGAGCGGGTCAACGTCGCGGCGTCGACCTACGCCGCGCCTACCGGAGCTCCACCCAGGCAGATGGGCTGCGTTCTTGCTGCCCGCGCTGCCGCCGGCGCGGCACCAGGTGCCGCCCGTCGACCTGCCCCGCTACCAGCGACCGGTCTGCCCTGGGTCATTCCGGCGGTTGCCGCGGCGGCGCTCGGTGCCGGCGTCGGGCTGCGACGGCGGCGGCGCCAGCACTGATCGGGCGCCTGCGCAGCCTTCCGACGGGCGCCGCGGCGCCGGGCGTGGCATCATGCGCCCTCCTGCCAGGACCGCGCGGGATTCGACCCAGCGGGTGCCGGGAACAGGACGGGGGCCAGCACCGTTGCACCCGTGCCACCGCTGCCCCACCGAACGGACGAGGACGAAAGACACGTGACGCAGGACTACGACGCCCGTAAGTCGAGCTCGCTCGAGGCTGAGGACAGCCTCGACGAGATCATCGCGCGCAAGCCCGAGCAGCCGGTCGGTGTGGCGGAGGATGAGAACGACCTCGCCTTCGAGATGGAGCTCGCCGGCGGCGAGGACATCAATGACGAGCTGAACATTCGTCCGGTGCCACAACAGTCGAACGAGTTCACCTGCCGCGGCTGCTTCCTGGTCAAGCACCGCAGTCAGCTGGTCAACGAGAAGAAAGTGCTCTGCCGCGACTGTGCCTGAGCAATATCTTGGCTTCCAACGCATCGTTCGCCACCCGTCGAAAGCCAGGATCTTGGTTGAGTCCGGCCTGTGGCCCGTAGTGCGCGCTCCTTCGGCATGTCTCGTCGGGCTCGGGACTAGCCCGGTCTAGTCCTTTGTGATCAAAGTGCGAAACCACCCGTAACTGCGCACACCCCCACGGGATGCTCCTCGTTGCACCATCTGAGGAGGCACCCCATGAACACTCCGTTCACCCGTCGCGCTGATGCATTCGCCGAGGCGCTGGACCGCGCCGCTGCGGGCGGCGCCGTTGATGCGGCCGCCACTGCGGCGGGCGTCGCGCCGTTGATCTTTCTTGCCCAGCGCCTGGTCTCCGTGCCGCTGCGGCCGGTCGGCGTCGGCCCGGCCTTCCGGGACGCCCTCCTCGCGCAGGCCACCTCCACCCTGGCGCCTGGCGGCTCTGCCGGCGTTTCCACCGCTGCTGCACCCACCGCGACGACTGCTGGGAGCGGAGCGGCGACCTCCTCCGCGCTGGGCAGCACCGTCGCCCAGCTGGTTGCCGGCGCGCTGTCCGTCGCCGTCGCCGTCACCGGTGTCGGCGTGGCCGCCGACCGGTCTGTACCCGGTGACGCCTTCTACGGCCTCAAGCGGCTGGTCGAGCGTGCCGAGCGCGGCCTAGCCGGCTCCGCCGAGGATAAGGCCCAGGCATTGTCCGGCGAGGCGTCCGCTCGACTGGCTGAGCTGCGTCTCCTCCTTGCTGGCGGTCCGCTCGACAGCGTGGAGCTCCAACGGGTCGACCAGCTCATCGCCGACGTGACCGGCGCGCTCGACGGCGCGCTCGACCGGCTTGCAGTCGGGGCCATCTCGCAGGAGCTGCTCGACGAGCTGACCACCGCGTGGAACTCCCTCGCTGATCTGGTGCCGGCCCTCCCCGCCAGCGCCCAGGCCGGCGTGCTAGGAACCCTCGCTGTCGTCAACAACCGGCTCGGCACGCTCGTCGACGGCGCGTCGCCGGTCAGCGGTGTCGTCCCCTCAGCCCCGGCCAGCTCGACCTTCCCCGCCTCGCCCCGCCCCTCGACTCCCGGTGCGGCTGTTACTCCGAGCCCGTCCATCACTCCGACGACGCTGCCCGCTCCGGCCAGCCCCAGCGGAGTGCCATCCACGCCAGTGCCGGTGCCGACGGCGGCCCCGAGTGGGCCGACGGTGCCCACGGCGGCCCCGACGGCGCCAGTGCCGCCCGGCCTCGTCGTCCCGCTGCCGGAGCTCCCACCTTCCTGACGCAAGTCGGGCCAGATCCGGTCGGCTGCTGATGCGCGCCGACGTAAATCCGACATTTGCGTCATTGACGTTCCCACCCGCTGGGGTGCCCGTTAGTCTTGCGGCCGAGCACGGTGGCCCAGGGGAGAAGCACGGGTGTCAGGGGAGGAATCGGGCGCGCGCGTCTCACGACGTGGCGTCCTGCAGGCGGCAGCCGCCGGGCTGGTGGTCGCCGGGTCCGGCGCGGCGCTCGCCTCGGGTCAGGCCGCCACCGAGCGCACGTCACCTAGGCGCCGCCTCGCCTTGAGCACCGACCCGGTGCTGCACGCCGTACGCCGACTCTCCTACGGTCCGACGCCTGAGCTCGTCGACCATGTGCGCTCGATCGGGGTCGACGCGTGGGTCGATGAGCAAATTCGGCGCGAGCTGCTCATC
>JBKJUS010000092.1:0-9288 GCA_046590575.1 Mycobacteriales bacterium
AGACGCTGCGCGAGAACGAGTGCGTCGTCGCCGAGCCGCAGCACGTACGTCGACAGCGGCGTCACAGGTGCTGCACCTCGGCCGGGATCTCGTAGAAGGTCGGATGGCGGTAGACCTTGTCAGCGGCCGGATCGAAGAAGGAGTCCTTCTCATCCGGTGAGCTCGCGACGATCTGCGCGGCCGGCACGACCCAGATGCTCACGCCCTCCTGCCGGCGGGTGTAGACGTCGCGCGCGTTGCGCAGCGCCATGTCGGCGTCAGGCGCATGGAGGCTGCCGACGTGGTTGTGCGACAGGCCGCGCTTGCTGCGAACGAACACCTCCCACAACATCGTCGGCGGAGTGGCGCTCATGCCGCGCTGCCCTGCGACTTCACGCGTTGCTTCTCGGCGTACGCCGCTGCGGCCTCGCGCACCCAGGCACCGTCAGCGTGCGCCGTACGCCGGTGCTCGATGCGTTGCCGATTGCACGGGCCGTTGCCGCGCAGCACCTCCTCGAATTCGTTCCAGTCGATGACCCCGAAGTCGTAGTGACCGCGCTGCTCGTTCCACTGCAGCATCGGGTCCGGCAGCGTCAGCCCGAGCACCTCGGCCTGCGGCACGGACATGTCGACGAACTTCTGCCGCAGGTCATCGTTGCTGTGCCGCTTGATCTTCCAGGCCATCGACTGCGCCGAGTTGGGGCTCTCGTCATCCGGCGGCCCGAACATCATCAGCGACGGCCACCACCACCGGTCGACCGCGTCCTGCGCCATCGCGTGCTGTGCTGTTGTCCCCGCAGAGAGGTGCAGCAGGATCTCGAAGCCCTGCCGCTGGTGGAAGCTCTCTTCCTTGCAGATGCGCGTCATCGCGCGGGCGTAGGGGCCGTAGGAGCAGCGGGTCAGCGGCACCTGGTTGACGATCGCGGCCCCGTCGACGAGCCAGCCGATCGCGCCCATGTCGGCCCACGTCGGCGTCGGGTAGTTGAAGATGCTGGAGTAGCGCTGCTTGCCGGCGTGCAGTAGGTCGAGCAGCTCCTCGCGGGTCACGCCGAGGGTCTCGGCCGCGCTGTAGAGGTAGAGCCCGTGGCCAGCCTCGTCCTGCACCTTGGCCATCAGAATCGCCTTGCGCCGCAGGCTCGGCGCACGCGTGATCCAGTTGCCCTCGGGCTGCATGCCGATGATCTCGGAGTGCGCATGTTGCGCGATCTGACGAATGAGCGTTTTGCGGTACGGCTCGGGCATCCAGTCGCGCGGCTCGACCCGCAGGTCAGCCTCCAGCGTTGCGGTGAACCCAGCCTCGAGCTCGGTCGTCATCGGCGCTACCTCCGGCCATCAGCCTAGGCTGGGTAGGCTACCATCCGAACGTTCGGTCGGGTACTCTGCGGTGGTGACCGCAGATGACCTGGCGCAGCGCTGCGCTGCGGTGATGTACGCCGCCGATCGGGCGTCGCAGCACCTCGGCATTGAGATCACCGGGGTCGCTCCGGGGCAGGCGACGGCGCTGATGACGGTGGCCGAGACGATGGTCAACGGCCATGGCATCTGCCACGGCGGCATGGTCTTCGCTCTTGCCGACACGGCCTTCGCGTTCGCCTGCAACACGTACGGCACGGTCACCGTCGCGGCGGGCGCCGATATCTCGTTCACCGCGCCGGCCCGCGTCGGCGACATGCTGGTCGCCACGGCGGTGGAACGCCAACGCAGTCGGCGTACCGGGATCTACGACGTCACAGTCCGGCGCGGCGCGGACGTGGTCGCCGAGTTCCGCGGCCGCAGTCACGACACAGGGGCTCCGCTGCTCGCCGACTAACCCGCAGTTCGGCGTACGCGTCACGTGGACCCGATCCAGGTTGGAGCGCGGGCGAGTCATCTAGCCCGCACCCGCGCTCCAACCTCAGGCCGATGCCGGCCACCCCGCGTCGGTTCGGGCTTTGGCGCACTCGCTCGGCCCCGTCTACCATGCCGAGGCACCGGTGCGTCTCGACGTACTGATGCACTTGGAGGCTTCGCCTAGTCCGGTCTATGGCGCCGCACTGCTAATGCGGTTTGGGTTTATCGCCCATCCCGGGTTCAAATCCCGGAGCCTCCGCCATGCGCAAGCTCGCCCGACGTCGGGCGGGGTTCTCGTCCAGTTGTGAAGCATCGGAACGATCGCGGGGTCGCCGGAACCAGACCGCTGTCGGTGCCGGTATGCTCTCCCGGTTGCACTGCGCGCTCGTAGCTCAACGGATAGAGCACTTGACTACGGATCAAGAGGTTGGGGGTTCGAGTCCCTCCGAGCGCACTCACAGAACCGCAGGTCAGCGGGTTATCCACCGCCCGCAGGACCTCGCGGTGAGGCCGCTAATCGCCGAAACGTCTAACGAACGTCTAACGGGTTTCTCCAGCCGTTCCTAGCTCGCTGTCCGCTCCCCAAGCCGACCGTGGCGTACCGACGCCTACCGTCGGAGTGGGCCTTCGGGTCCCATGCACCTGGGAGCACGGCATGCGTGGTCACATCGTCAAGCGTCACAAGCAGGCGTACTACGTCGTCGTCGACCTCGGTGTCGACGAGAACGGTAAGCGCAAGCAGAAGTGGATCTCCGGCTACCGGACGAAGGCCGACGCCGAGCGCGGGCTGACCGAAGTTCTCGGCGAGCTCGACCGCGGCACCTACGTTTCGCCGTCGCGGACGCCGCTCGGCAGCTACCTGCTCGAGGAGTGGCTGCCGGCCTGCGCGGCGCGGGTCCGGCCGACCACGGTCGAGTCCTACCGTGACCTGATCGTGCGCCTGGTCGTGCCGGCGCTCGGCTCGGTGGCGCTGGCCGACCTGACTCCGGTGCGGATCACCAAGCTGTACGGCGACCTGCTGACGTCAGGTCGCTCGCGCGGGCCCGGCGGGCTGTCGCCGCGGACGGTCCGCTACGTCCACGGGGTCCTGCGCAAGGCACTCGCCGACGCGGTCGCCTGGCGATATCTCTCCGTGAACCCGTGCGACGCCGCGATCCCGCCGTCGGCCGCGTCGGCGAAGTCACCGGAGATGAAGACGTGGACGGCCGGCGAGCTGCGGCGCTTCCTCGAGCTGACGAAAGAGGACCGCGAGTACGTCGCCTGGCATCTCGCCGGCTGCTGCGGACTGCGACGCGGCGAGGTCTGCGGCCTGCGCTGGCGGGACGTCAACCTCGACACCGACCCCCCGACGCTCGCCGTACGCCAGCAGCTCGTCGAGTCGTTCTACCAGCTCACGTTCGCACCACCGAAGACCGCCCGTGGCCGTCGCGTCGTTGTGCTCGACGACCTCACCGCCGCCGCACTTCGCAGCCATCGCCGCCAGCAAGCCGCCGAACGCCTCGCCCTCGGACAGGCCTACGTCGACCTCGACCTCGTCGTCGCTCGCCTCGGTGGCTCCCAGGTGCATCCGAACAACCTCGGCCAGCACTTCCAGCGTCTCGTTCAGAAGTCCGGACTCCCTCGCATCCGCTTCCACGACCTCCGCCACACCCACGCCACCCTCGCTCTGTCAGCCGGCATCCACCCGAAGATCGTCAGCGAACGTCTCGGTCATGCCAGCACCGCTTTCACCCTCGACGTCTACAGCCATGCCACGCTTTCGATGCAGCACCAGGCAGCTCAGGTCATCGCCTCGTTGCTTTCCGCTGCAGACTGACTTCCCCGAACGGACCGCAACGCCGCTGACCTGCCTCCCTCTCCACCTTGTCCTGACGAGGGAGTGGGACCAGGTCGGGGGCGCTTTTTGCCCCCGACCTGGTCCCACGACCGGAGCCCACCCGAGCATTCCCGCAGGTCAGCGGCGGTGCGGGCCGGCCGGTCGAGAGCTGCCGGGCCCCCGCGTGGCCCCCCGCGGACCAGGGGGACCCCGCGCGGGGGTCTTGAGCCCTGACCACGAGGCTGCCTTTCCCGGATAGCCGCCACGCTTTTGGTCTCTTCGTGCGGGGTCAAGGGCGGCCGAAGGCCGGCGCGAAGCGCGCACCCTTGACGCCGCGCGGAGAGGCCCACACTCCGGCTGGCCGGGAAAGGCAGCCGGACCAACGGGGAGCGTGCTGACTCAGGCTGGACTGGTTGGACTTCCGTGGCGTAAGACAATGACTTACGCTATCGGCCGTGGAGATCCAGTGGGACCCCGAGGACGTGGACTACATCCAAAGCCGGTCCATGCGGTATCCGGGCGCGCTGGACATCCGAGTCGAATGGACGCACGAGGCTCTCGCCGATCCGTTGCTCGTCGAGGTCACCCCCTACCCACGTTCCCGACTACGCGCCTCCGGATTCATCGGCTGGTCGAGCGGCGCCAATCGAGTCGTGGTCGTGATCGGCTATCGCGACGCTGATGGTGACCTGCACGGCATCAATGCTTGGCCGGCCTCGGGCCGCGACCTCACGACGTACAAGGATGGAGTACCTGATGACCAAGAAGACTGACCCGCACCTGACCTCGCAGCTGCGCGAGGAAGCACGGAAGCTTGAGGAGTACGCCGACGCTGACGGGGCCTACCCGGCAGGGACTCTCGTCAGCCGCCCCAACGCACCTTCGCGCCTGTTCAACGTCAGACTCAGCGACGAGCAGTTCACGGCCCTCGCAGAAATGGCGAAGGCCAAGCACCTACCCGTGTCGACAATGGCTCGAGCATGGCTGCTCGACCGTCTCGAACGCGAGCGCCACGCATCCTGACTCCGCTTACGAAGGGGACTGAAATGCCGCTTGATCGCGGCTAGCTCCTCCATGCGGGAGCGGCACCTTCTCAGCGACGCCGAAGGGCGCCTACGGTGAACGCCTTGACGCATGACACCGGAGCCGCTCATCGACTACGTCGGCGGATCAGAGGCGCTCAGTCGTCTCCGGCAAATCGTGACGTCAGGCCCGCTTACGCCGTACGTGTATCTCCGCGGTCGCCGCTGGATGCCGTGGTGACAGCACCTGCCCGAGCCGCCACGTCACGCTCATCGGCCCGGAGGCGCCGGGGGGCAAAGAAAGTTCCATGGCGAGGTCCACGGACCCGCCGGCCGGGATCGCAGAGGGAGCGTCACCGCAGTTCAGCAGATAGTTCCGCTCGGTGAGCGTCGCGCTCTCACCGACGTTCATCATGTAGGCCGGGCACGGGTCCAGATCGAATGCGGCATCACTCTCGTTCGTGAGGCGCACGGTGAACTCGAGGACAGCGTCCTCGATCGCGGTCGCGGGCACATCGAGGTGCACCTTGAGCCCGCTGTCGTACTTGCCAGCACCACCCTGCGACGACACGGACGGCGCCGGGACTGCCTTGAATGGCACGTCATCTCGTCGACTCAGCCAATCGCGTAGGGGCGGACCCGCAACAACCCCTACAGCGAGGACGGCGGCAACACCTGCGGCGATCGCGACGCGTCGACGGACTGGCATGGTCGGCTCGTACCCGCTGCCGTGGCGCGCGTACCGTCGGCCGGTGGACCTGGACCCCCCAACAGATAACCCAGTCGTGCCAAATAGCAGCAGGAACGCCACATAGCCGTGCCCCAGGGTCACCTCCGCCGGAAGGGACGCCTGGCGAACGGCTGTCACAACCGATGTCGCAGGTCTACGTTCGGTGACACCGAAGCTCGATCGAGCCCCAGGGGGCAGCCAATGCATGTTCAAGTGATCACCTACCGTATGGGCGAGATCAGCGACTCCGACTTCAACGAGGCCAACCAGGAGTTCGCCGATGCGATGAAGCGGGTTCCTGGCCTGCTCTCGAAGGTCTGGTTGAAGTCCGTGGAACCCGGGGTGTACGGGGGTGTCTACCTCTGGCAAGACAAGGAGTCCTGCGATGCCTTCCTGTCCAGCGAGTTGTTCGCTGAAGTCGAGGCCGACGACACCCTTAGCGACCTGACCACACACGAGTTTCACGTGAACGAAGAGATGACCAAGATCACCCAGCCGGTGCTCCAGGTGATCTGACGGTCGGAGCCGACCTAACGTTCACCTTCGTGGCCCGCGAGTCGTGCCGACTCTGGCGCGTGTAACGGCCGCGGCTACTAGCGCGACTTCTCAACGGTTGCGACCGGTCGCTCCGCGAACCGTTGGAATCGAGGTGTTCGGCTATTGGCAATTCGGCGGCGGACTGCCGTCGTCAGTGATGAACTCGACGACCTCCCCGCCTTCGTCGGTGTAGGTCATTCGGTCGCCAGTGACGACAACAGTGCCCTGTCCGACCCAGTCATCGGGCCGGTTGGTGGCGTCAAGCGGCAACATCGGATCGCCATCGACGGTCTGCGGCGGTGCCTCCCAGAGCCGTCCCTCCACGGTCACCGGCTTCATCCCGCAATGCAGGAGAACGACCGAGATGGCTCCCGGGTTGCTACACGCAGCAATGGCGAGGCCAGCAAGCCCGATCGCCAGTGCGTTCATGCTCATAGGACGCAGCATGAACCGTCCGGGTTCGCTGCGGATAATGCGATTCTCAACCGTTGCCTGCTTCCTGGCCATACATTTTGTTGCATGAGATTCCTCGGTGGCTGCATCGCCCTGGCTGCTGTGCTCGGATCGCTCAGATGCAGCACTGGTGCTCCAACGCCGCCCATCGAACCGCCGCCCATCGGAACACCGTCCATCGGAACACCGTCCATCGGAACACCGTCGCCGACCCAACCTGCTTCGGCCGCGCTGGACGTATGTCACCGGGCGCTCCCGACCAAGGAGATCGCGACCGCCGATGAGACCACGGTCGGTGTTATCCGAGGATGGCGAGTCGGCCCGGGCGCTCGCCCCGCCGAGGACAAGTTCGCAGGTGCCGATGACGACGCGCCCGGGGTGTGGTGTTGGTCGCACGAAGGACCGCGGGCGTTCAACTCCTACGGTGTCGCCGTCTCGACCCTGGAGTCGGTCGGATTCGCTGAGGTCCGCGGCGTCGACGCGACCCCGAGCGGAGCGCCCAGAATCCCGTAAGGGCGGCGGGTACACCGAGGGATCACGTCGTCCTGGCGATCTGCCGCTAGTAACGCCAGCGAGGCCCTGGGATTGACATAGGAGCATCGCTTACATGTGGTCGTTGAGCTTGCTCCTGGCGTCTCCGACGATGTGGTCGACAGCCAGCGGTGAGCCGCAGACGTCTAACGGATGTCTAACGAAACGACCGTCGCGAGGGGAGCTGCGCAGTTCCTTCCGCGCAGTTCGTAATCGCGCTCAAGAGGTGTGGACGTCTAACAGGGATCTAACGAACGCGGCGAGGATGCGGGATACTGGGCGCGTTGGCACGTCACGACCGGTTGGTCGGCACGGACCAGCGAGCACGGAGCGGCCTGGAACGACATGCGTTGACGATCGGCGGAGCGGCTACGGATCAAGAGGTTGGGGGTTCGAGTCCCTCCGAGCGCACTCACGAAACGCACTCACGAAACCACAGGTCAGCGGGTTTTCCACCGCCCGCACGGCCTCGCGGTGAGGGATCTCACCGCCGAAACGTCTGACGTCAACCTCGACGCCGAGCCGCCGACTCTCGCCGTACGCCAACGGCTCGTCGAGTCGTTCTACCAGCTCACGCAGCGGCGGGTCGGGTGGGTGGGCTTCTGCCAGGTGGGAGTTCGTACGCTCATAGCCGATGACAGGACGGCGCTGCGAGGCCCGACCGGTCGGGGGCCAGGCTGTGCTCCTTGTATCGTGTAACGATACGCGATACGATGTCGGTTGTGATCGTCAGCTTCCGGCACAAGGGTCTGGAGCGGCTCTATCGCGACGGTTCGAGGAAAGGTGTGCCAGCGGCCCACGTCCCGAAGCTGCTGCGCATCCTGTCGGTGCTGGACGTGGCGCAAGGCCCTGACGACCTGGCGATCCCGTCGTTTCGGACGCACCCGTTGAAGGGTGATCGGGCGGGGCACTGGTCGGTTTGGGTGAGCGGGAACTGGCGCGTGACCTTCAGGTTCGTCGAGAACGATGTCGAGCTTGTTGACTACCAGGACTACCACTGAGCAGGAGGTGAGGAGAGTGGTGATGAAGAGCCCGGTGCACCCTGGCGCGGTTCTGCGCGAGGACGTGTTGTCCGACCTCGGCCTGGGGGTAGGTGAGGCCGCGTCGCGGCTGGGGATCTCACGGGTGGCGTTGAGCAGGGTCTTAAACGAGCATGCCCGGATCAGCCCAAACCTGGCGGTGCGGCTGGAAGAGGCCGGGGTGGGGACCGCTCGGGCCTGGCTGGCGATGCAGGCAGCACACGATTTGGCCATTGAACGGGCCTCGGGGTCGCCGAAGGTGCGCCGCCTCAACGACGTCGCCTGACAAGCGCACGCTTCTGCCGCCAGTGGGCTGTGGTGGCAGCTACGGGCGCCTACGCGGCGAATGCCGTGCCCGTGAGACGCTCGAACGCCTCGACGTACTTGCCGCGAGTCGCGGCGACGACGGCAGCCGGAGCGGCGGCCCTTCCCGGTCCTAGCCGGAGTCGTGCGTTAGCCAGTCCCGCACGAATTGCTTGTCGAAGGCGGCGACCACCCAATACGTGGTCCGGGGCTTGCTGACCTGGACTAATGAGGCGCGTCATCGACAAAACGCGATAGGCCGCTGGCATGGAAGCTGGCGCGCTGTTGCGAGAGGCGCGGATACGCGTCGGCTTCTCGCAGTCTGAACTGGCTCGACGCGCGGCAGTACCGCAGAGCGTCATCAGCGAGTACGAGGCGGGCAGGCGCCAGCCCGCCGTGCCGACGCTGGCAAGGCTCGTCGCTGCAACCGGCCATGAGCTGACGCTTGGCCTCGAACGCACCGACCGGACAGTGCGCGGCCTTCCCGACACCCCTATGGGGCGACGACTACGACAGCACCGCAGGGCCTTGCTCAAGGTGGTCAGTCTCGCGGGGGGCAACAACCTGCGCGTCTTCGGAAGCGTCGCTAGGGGCGAGGACGGACCGGACAGCGATGTGGACCTCCTCGGAGACCTTCCTGAAGACACGAGCCTGTTTGCGGTCCTGGCGCTGGAAGGCAGCTTGGCACGCATCCTCAAGGTGGAGGTGGATCTGGCACCCGTTGCCAACCTCAAACCCAGGGTGCGCACGGAGGCTCTGGCCGACGCGGTCGCACTGTGAGCCGCCGCGATCCTGAACGACTACAGGACATCCTCGACGCCATCCAAGCCATCAAGGGCCACGTCGCACGAGGTGACCTGTCCGACGGCCTCATCTTCGATGCCGTACGCGTCCGTCTCATCGAGATCGGGGAAGCCATCAAGGCCATCTCACCCGAGCTGCTCAACACCGAGCCAGGCCACCCGTGGACGGACATCGCTCGAATGCGCGACCGGCTCGCCCATCGCTACTTCGACACCACGCATGGCCAAGTGGCCGGCGCCGTGGAGAACGACCTCGAGCCTCTCA
>JBKJUS010000163.1:0-3436 GCA_046590575.1 Mycobacteriales bacterium
CCCGCCGGATGCTGGGAGACGTACGCCCCATCGGGCGGCCGGCGAATGGGGCGCACCTCTCCCCACGTTCTGCGTGGCACCAAGCCTGTGGACGGTGGCGGATGAGTCGGCGCAGAAGCGAGCACCCTGAGCGGGGTGAGCACACCCTTCCTGGGTTCGACGTCGGAGCACACCCGGCAGCAGCTGCGGGCCAAGCGCTTCCGGCGGCTGAGCCGCGACCTCTACGTTCTGCTGCCCGGCAGTGCGGAGCTAGACCTGCGCGAGCGGGTGGCGGCCGCGCGCGTCGTTGTACCAGACTGGGTGGGGTGCCTGTGGACGGCCGGGCTGCTGACGAAGCTGCCGGTCGACGACGACGGCGGTGTCCATCTCGCCCGCGGTCGTCACAACTCCCGGTCGATGCGCAGTGGCATCGTCGTGCACCGCTTCCCGGTCAGGGATGACGAGGTGCTCGACCTTGACGGGCTACCGGCGACGGGAGGGCCGCGGACGCTGGCGGATCTGGCGCCGTACCTGGATCTCGAGCGACTCGTGGCGGTCGGCGACGTCGTGCTGCGTCGGTACGGCGAGGCCATGGTGCAGGAGTCGCTGGCCCGAGCCGCTAACCGACCCGGGGTGGCCCTGCTGCGCAGGGCGGTCCCGCTGCTCGACCCGGACTCCGCATCGCCGGCCGAGACCCGCGCCCGGTTGAGGCTGCACGCGGCGGGTTTCGTCGCGTTGAAGCACAAGGTTGTCGTGTGCGACACGGGCGGCGGCTGGCTCGCCGAGCCGGACCTGGCCGACGCCGCTGCGCGAGTTGCCGTCCAGCACGAGGGCACGGTGCACTTCGCCAAGGGTGAGGCGCAACGGGTGCGGGACGTCGACCGCGACGAGTTGACCCGCGGGGAACACTGGCAGGTCGTGGTCTCCACCAAATACGACGATGCCCGACCGCCGCAGCTCATCGCGAAGGTGACCGCGGCCTACTTCCGGGCAGCCCTCCTGTGGGGGCGTCAGGTGTTGCCGCCGCACCTGAGGTGAGCCGAGGTGTCGCGAGATGGCAGCTTTGCCCATCTCGGGGAGAGTCACGCCCCTCCGGGGCCACCTTCACCGGGGCGCAAGTCTCCCCGCGTGGGATGTGGTGCTGTGCCGCTTCAGGTCAAGCGTCGTGGCGGCGCCGGCGTGCCATGCGGACCCGAGAAGCGGCGAAGGCCGCACCCGACGGGGTGCGGCCATCATCCGTGCAGAGCGGTGGTGTTACTTGAGGACTTCTTGGCCCTCGCAGAGCTGGAACTGCTCGTCGCCGAACAGGTAGGTCGCGCATTCGCCGCTTGCGGTGAGCAGCTGGTAGTTGCCGGCGAATGAGGCACCGACAGCGGGAGTGTGGACCGTGTTGCCGACCTTGGTCTGGGCAAAGGTCTTCCCGTCACGGCTGAAGACGTCGAGCAGAGCGACCCGGTTGCCGCCGACCTGGGTTGAGGACGACTGCGGCTGACTGTCCGGTGCCGGGGCGACTGCGCCGGGCTGGGGAACAGGTGCGCCCGGAACACCGATGAGGGCCGGTGCTGCAGCCGGGGCGACGTAGAGCGGGCGGAACGGGTCGCGGCCGACCGTGTCGTTGAAGGGCGCCGTGACCGGCACGGCCTTCTTCGGTGCGGGCGGGACGACCACGGCTGCCTTGGGGGCGGTCCGGGCCGGCCGGCGCACGGCGACGACGGAGTCGTCCACCGCGTCTCCAGACAGTGCTGGCAGTACGACGAAGGCGCCGACCAAGGCCAGCACGACGATGCCGGCCAAGACCGCGAGCAGCTTCTTCGTGTCGCGAGCGGCCTCGACCTCCTCGCCGGTGTCCCCGAATGGGAAGGCGTTCTCAGACATGTCTCGTCTCCCCTACTTCGCCGGGACGGCGGGTGCGGCGGGCTTGACAGGTGCCACCGGCGCGGGCGCCGGTGCGGTCATGTAGACACGGCCACCGAGAGTGGCCTCAAGGTCGTTGCTCACCACTGAGGAGCCGGGTCCCTTTTCATCCATGGGTTCCACCACGAACTGGCCGACCTGGAAGGAGCGGGGCAGGTCCTCGAGGTTGTTGAAGAACTGCTGCAGCTGGACGAAGCCGCCCTTGACCGTCACGTCGATCGGGATCACGAACAGCGGTTCGGTCCCGACGGCTGGAGCAGCAGCCGTGACGGCACCGGCGGGTGCGGCCGTGCCCACCTTGGCTCCCGCAACTGGCACCGGCGCGGCGGCAACGACGGCAGTCGGCTCCGACGGAGCCAAGCTGACGAGCTCGACCCCCGCGGTGTCGGCCGCATCGGTAAGGGAGCGGATGAGGGTCGGCAGCGCCGGGTTGCTCGGGATCCGCTGCGCGAACGCGGCCAGTTTTGCCTGCTGCCGGGGCAGATCCTTCGCCAGCTTGTTCAGCCGATCGATGTCGGACTGCAGAGCCAGGTTGGCGGCCCGGGCCGCGGCAGCCGTGGTCTTGAGCTCAGCGACCTTGTCCTTCTTGGGCTGGACGAGGAGGAAGTAGCCGCCGGCCAGGATCGCGACGACCCCGACGACGGTGAGCAGCGTCCACTGACGCATCTTTTCCATGTCAGGACCCCAGCAGCTTCTTGACGCGATCGGACAGGGCAGCCGGCGTGATGCTCACGCTGGAAGAGAACTCGTAAATGGTGCGGGTGCCGATCAGCGCCTCGGTTGAGTTCTGGAAGTACGCGTTGGCGTAGCCCTTCTGCTTCGACAGCACCTCGAGCCACGTGGCCACGTCGTCGTGGTCGAATGCGACGCCCTCGAACGTCACCGTGCCCAGAGACGCTGCGGCACCGGGAAGGGTTTTCGCAGCGACAGCTCCACGGGCGCCTACGAGCGACTGGGTGGCTTCCAGACTCGTCAGCCAGACGTTGTCCGGGATCGTCAGCATCAAGTCATTGAGATAGCTCGACCACGCAATGTCCTGGGCCAGCGCGGTCCGGAGCACCGCCTCGCGGCTAGCCACCCGCGCGTAGACGTCGGCCACCGACTGCAGGTCAGCGCGTTGCTCGGCGAGCCGTGTCTTCTGCTGCGCGGCAGCATCGACCTCTGCCTGGGCGTCGGACACGTTGCCGAGCTGCACGACGTAGAGCAGCGCGACGACGCCCACTGCGGCGACGAGTGCGGCGCCGAGAGCGGCCTGAACCTTGCGAGCCTTCTGCTTCTCCGCGATCTCCGGCGGCAGCAGGTTGACCCTGGCTGCCGTCCGAGTCGTGGTGAGCGTCTGCGACGCCACTTACGCCACCCCCATCGCGAGTCCTACGGGCACCGCGACGAGCGGCTCCACGTACCTGAGCTGCTCGGGCGAGAGCCCGAGCTTGCCGAGCTTGAGGTGAGCCAGCGGCTGGCCCGCCTCGACGGGCATCCGGGTGGCCTGCCCGATCCGGTCGACGAGACCGCCGAGCTGCGCCCCACCGCCGGAGACGACGAC
>JBKJUS010000068.1:0-38734 GCA_046590575.1 Mycobacteriales bacterium
GGCGCGCGCGAGCGGGGCGACGAACGCGATCACGCCGTGCTCGGCGTCGGCCTCGTCGATGCCCACGATCCGGTAGACCCGCTCGGCGCCCTCGTCGGTGCGGACCCGGACGGTGGCGCCCAGGTGCACCTCGTCGGGCGGCTGGGCCGCCGGGTCGACCACGACCGCGCTCGCGATCCGGGCGGCCAGTTCGGCGATGCGCGCGGCCAGGACGGCGCGGGCGCCACGGGCGTCGGCGCCGTCCGCGCTGGCGGCGACCCGCCCCAGCTCGGCCTCGAGGTCGCGCAGCTCCACGCGCAGCGCGGCCAGCCCGCCCGGCGTGACGTAGTTGGTCTCGCCGGCCGGCAGCGGGCGACGCGCGGGGACGACGAGCGGCGCGTCGCCGTCGTCGTCCTTGGTGAAGGCTTTGCTCACGGGCGCCTCATCGAGACACCCTGCCATGCGCACGCGCGGCGGCCAGCCGGCGCGCTCCAGGAGCCGCTACTCCTGGTTGGCGTGACCGTCGGCGCCGACTTCCCAGGTCATGCCCGAGAGCAGCAGCTTGTCGAGCTGGCCCTCGCCCTGCTTGGCGCGGGCGTCGGCGATCTGCTGGTGCGCCATCGACTCGTAGGTCGGCTTGTCCTCGACGTGGAGCACGCCCGACGGCACCGGAAAGTCCGGGGTGGTCATCCCGGCCAGCAGGTAGGCGTAGGCCTTGCTGCTGCGCTCGGTGTGGACCATCAGCTGCTCGACCGGGACGCCGCCGTCGCCGACCTTGACGATCTCCGGCGTGAGCCCGGCGCCGAGCCGGATGCCCATGGTGCCGTTGGCGAACGTCAGCGGCTTGCCGTCGACCAGGTTGATCTGCCGGTTGCTCGGATCGTCCTTCACCTGATCCCAGATGCCGTCGTTGAAGACCGGGCAGTTCTGGAGGATCTCGATCAGCGCGGTGCCCTTGTGGCGGTACGATCGTTCGAGGATCGCCGCGAGGCCCTTGGCGTCGGTGTCGGTCGTGCGGGCCAGGAAGGTCGCGCCCGCGCCGATCGCGAACTGCAGCGGGTTGAGCGGGTGGTCGATCGAGCCGTTCGGGGTCGAGCCCGAGCGGGTGCCGACCTTCGACGTCGGCGAGTACTGGCCCTTGGTCAGCCCGTAGATCTGGTTGTTGAACAGGATGATCTTGAGCTCGACGTTGCGCCGCAGCGCGTGCAGCAGGTGGTTGCCGCCGATCGACAGGCCGTCGCCGTCGCCGGTGATCACCCACACGTCGAGGTCGGGCCGCGACAGCTTGAGGCCGGTCGCGATCGCCGGCGCCCGGCCGTGGATCGTGTGGAACCCGTACGTGTTCATGTAGTACGGGAACCGGCTCGAGCAGCCGATGCCGCTGACGAACACCGTGTTCTCGCGGCGCACGTTCATCTGCGCGAGGGTGCGCTGGACCGTCGCCAGGATCGCGTAGTCCCCGCAGCCGGGGCACCAACGCACGTCCTGGTCGGACTCCATGTCCTTCTTGGTGAGCTTCAGCAGCTTGGGCGCGGGGTCGCTCATGGTCTTGTCCTAGGCCTGCGCGTCGGCGCGGGCCGCGGTGGTGGGCTCGGGATGCGGAGCACCGGTGAGCAGCTGTTCGACGGCGGCGACGACCTCGCGGACCTTGAACGGCTGGCCCTGGACCTTGTTGAGGCCCTTGGCGTCGACGAGGTACTTGCCGCGCAGCATCATGCGCAGCTGGCCGCTGTTCAGCTCGGCGACCAGGACGTGCTTGAAGTTGAACAGCAGCTTCTCGAGCTGCGGCTCGATCGGCCACATCCAGCGCAGGTGCGCGTGGCTGACCTGCTGGCCCTGGCCGCGCAGCTCGTCGACCGCCTGGCGCAGCGAGCCGAAGGTGCCACCCCAGCCGATCACCAGCACGTCGCCGCTGGTCTCGCCGCGCAGATCGAGCGGCGCGCACTCGCGCCCGACCCGCGCCACCTTCTCGGCGCGCACGGCGACCTGGCGCTCGTGGTTGATGGGCTCGTACGAGATGTTGCCGGTGAGGAAGTCTTTCTCGATGCCGCCGATGCGGTGCTCGAGCCCGGCCGCCCCCGGGATGACCCAGTCGCGCGCCAGCGTCGACGGGTCGCGCTGGTAGACGAAGTAGCCGTTGGGATCGGTGCGGTGGTGGACCGGAAACGGCTGCATCGACGCGATGTCCGGGACCGGCCACGGCTCCGAGCCGTTGGCGATGTAGCCGTCGCTGAGCAGCATCACCGGGCACATGTAGCGGGTCGCGATCTTCACCGCCTCGACCGCGGCGTAGAAGCTGTCGCCGGGCGACTTGCAGGCGATCACCGGGATCTCCGACTCGCCGTTGCGGCCGTAGATCGCCTGGAGCAGATCGCTCTGCTCGGTCTTGGTGGGCAGGCCGGTCGAGGGACCGCCGCGCTGGACGTTGATGATGAGCAGCGGCAGCTCGACCGACACGGCGAGCGAGATCGTCTCGCCCTTCAGCGCCACGCCGGGTCCGCTCGTCGTCGTCACGCCGAGGGCGCCGCCGAAGGCCGCCCCGAGGGCGGCGCCGATCGCAGCGATCTCGTCTTCGGCCTGAACGGTGCGCACGCCGAAGTTCTTGTGCTTGGACAGCTCGTGGAGGATGTCGGACGCGGGCGTGATCGGGTAGCTGCCGAGGAAGAGCGGCAGGCCAGAGAGCTTCGACGCCGCGATGAGTCCGTACGCCGTCGCGGTGTTGCCGCTGATGTTGCGATACGTGCCGGGCGCAGCAGCCTGGGGGCGGACGACGTAGGACGAGGCGAAGATCTCGGCTGTCTCGCCGAAGTTCCAACCGGCCTTGAGCGCCTTGAGGTTGGCCTCGAGGATCACCGGCTTCTTGGCGAACTTGGTGTTCAACCACTGCTCGGTGCCGGCCACCGGACGGCCGTACATCCAGCACATCAAGCCGAGGGCGAACATGTTCTTGGTGCGCTCGGCGTCCTTCTTGCTGATCTCCATGCCCTCGACCGCGCGCATGGTCATCGTCGTGATCTGCAGCCGGAAGACGGTGAAGGCGTCGAGGCTCTGGTCGTCGAGCGGGTTGGTGACGAAGCCGACCTTCTCCAGGTTGCGCTCAGTGAAGGCGTCCTCGTTGACGATGACCGTGCCGCCCACCGGCAGGTCCGCGAGGTTGCTCTTCAGCGCCGCGGGGTTCATCGCGACGAGGACGTCCGGGGCATCGCCGGGCGTCATGATGTCGTGGTCGGAGAAGTGGATCTGGAAGCCGCTGACGCCGGCGATGGTGCCGGCCGGCGCCCGGATCTCGGCCGGGTAGTCGGGCAGGGTCGCCAAGTCGTTGCCGAAGGCGGCGGTGGCGTCGGTGAAGCGGTCACCGGCAAGCTGCATGCCGTCACCGGAGTCCCCCGCGAAGCGGATCACCACCCGGTCAAGCTCGTTGACAGTCTTTGCGCTGGGCAGGTCTGTAGTCGTCACCTGCTCATCATCGCACCGGCGCTGGCGACCCGACGGTCAGTTGTCTCTTACGATCGGCGCGTGTCCTACTTCGACCACGCTTCCGCCGCCCCGCTGCACCCGGCGGCGCGCGAGGTGCTGTTCGCTGCCTACGGCGACGGGTGGGCCGACCCGTCGCGGCTGCACCGCGAAGGACGCCGGGCGAGGGCTCTGCTCGACGCGGCCCGGGAGCAGATCGCGTCATTGCTGGGCGCTCGGCCCGACGAGCTCTCCTTCACCTCGAGCGGTACGACGTCGATCCATGCCGCTCTGTCCGGGGTGCTCGCCGCTCGCGGTCGGGTCGGGCACCAGTTGGTCGTGAGCACGGTCGAGCACTCGGCCGTGCTCGCTGCGGCCGAGCGCCATGAGGCAACGGGCGGGACAGTGGCCCGGGTCGGGGTGGACCGGGCCGGCACTGTCGACACGGGGGCCCTGTCGTCTTTCATCACGTCGGCCACCGCCGCCGTCTCGCTGCAGCACGCCAACCATGAGGTCGGCACGGTCCAACCGGTCGACGCAGTCGCCGAGGCGTGCGCCGCGGCCGGCGTACCGCTGCACGTCGACGCGGCGCAGTCGGTCGGTCGGATCCCCGTCGACGTCGGCGCGCTGGGTGCGTCGCTGCTCAGTGCGTCGGCGCACAAGTGGGGCGGCCCACCGGGGGTGGGCGTGCTCGTCGTACGCAAAGGTGTGCGCTTTCGGTCGATCGGGCCGACGGACGAACGTGAGGGCGGGCGGGTCGCTGGCTTCGTCAACCTCCCGGCCGTCGTGGCGGCGGCCGCCGCACTCGACGCCGTCGTGGGAGAGCAGGCGGCCGAAGCCGCCCGACTCACACCGCTTGTCGACCGGATCCGGGCCGAGATCCCGCGACGCGTCGCTGACGTCGAAGTGGTCGGTGACCCGGTCCGGCGGGTGCCCCACCTGGTCACCTTCTCGTGTCTGTACGTCGAAGGAGAGTCGCTGGTCACCGAGCTCGATCGCCGTGGTATATCCATCTCGAGCGGGTCCTCGTGCACGTCGTCGACCCTGCAGCCGAGTCACGTGCTCGCGGCCATGGGGGTGCTCACTCACGGCAACGTGCGCGTCTCGCTGGGGCGTGACACCACGCCTGCCGACGTCGAGGAGCTGCTCGACGTCGTACCGGTCGTCATCCAGGAGCTGCGACAGTGACCGACGAGCCCGCGCTGACCCTCGACATGCTCGGCCGTCGTTGCCCGGTGCCGGTCATCGAGCTGGCGAAGCACATCGGCGACGTGTCCATCGGGGACGTGGTCGAAGTGCTCAGCGACGACGAAGCCTCTCGAGTCGACGTACCCGTCTGGTGCCGGATGAAGGGCCACACCTTCCTGGGCATCGAGCCCACCGCGACCGGGCAGCGCCTCCGCGTCCGCCGCCAGCACTAACCCAGCGCGACTTCACCCACTCAATCCACCTGAAAATCGGGATTCTTGGCCAAATCCGGTGGTTTTAGTGGGTGAAGTCGGATGGGGTGGGGGGATGAGCACCGACCACTGGCCGCTATTCGGGCTGAGCATCACCACGCCGCGGCTGGTGCTGCGACCGCCGACCGACGACGACTTCGCCGACCTGCTCGCCGCGATCGACGCCGGCATCCACGATCCGGGGGTCATGCCCTTCCTGATGGCGTGGACGGACAAGCCGCGCGACGAGCGCGAGCGGGAGTCGGTGCAGTGGTGGTGGCGGCAGCGAGCAGAGTGGAAGCCCGATGACTGGTCACTTCCGCTCGCCGTCTTCCTCGACGGACGCGCCATCGGGATGCAGGACGTGAGCGCGAAGAAGTTCGCGGTACGCCGGGTGGTCGAGACCGGGTCGTGGCTCACCCGTGACGTCCACGGGCAGGGCTTCGGCAAGGAGGTCCGATCGGGCGCCTTGCAGCTCGCGTTCGCAGAGCTCGGCGCCGAGCTCGCGCTGTCGGAGGCCTTCGCCGACAACGCCGCATCGCTCGGCGTCTCCCGGTCCCTCGGCTACTGCGACAACGGGATGACCCGCCACGCCCCCCGCGGCGAGGCGAAGGACTCCCTCGGGCTGCGCCTCGAGCGGGCCGAGTGGGAGCGCCGGCGTACGTCGTACCCCATCGCCGAGATCACCGGCCTCGATGCGTGCCGCGAGATGTTCGGGATCTAGCCCGGCAGGTGCGGCCGCACCTGCGCGGCCGCAGCGTCGCCGTACGCCGAAGCGAGCCGGGCGAGGAACGGCTCCCGCGAGACGGCGTACTCCTGGGTGCCGACCGTCTCCAGCACGTACGTCGCAAGAAGCGTGCCGACCTGTGCGCTGCGCTCCAGCGAGAGCTCCCAGGCCTGCGCGGCAAGGAAACCCGCGCGAAATGCGTCGCCGACACCGGTGGGGTCGGCCTTGCACTCCTCGGGCACCACCGGCACCTCGATGGGTGCTTCACCCGCCCGCTCGACGACGCAACCCTTGGCGCCCAGCGTAGTCACCCGGGTCTCGACCCGGGCCAGCACCTCGTCGGTCGTCCATCCGGTCTTGCTCTCGATGAGCGCGGCCTCGTAGTCGTTGGTGATGAGGAATCGAGCGCCATCGACCAGCGCCTCGATGCCGGGGCCGTCGAGACTGGACAGCTGCTGGCTCGGGTCGGCGACGAAGGGGATGCCGGCCGACTTCGCCTCGGTGGTGTGCCGAACCATGGCTTCCGGATCGTTGGGGCTCACCACGACGAGATCGAGACTGCCGACCCGGCGCACGATCGGCATGAGCTCGATGTCACGTGACTCGGTCATCGCACCTGGATAGAAGGTGGCGATCTGGCACTGGTCGGCGTCGGTGGTGCAGAAGAACCGGGCGGTGTGCTTGAGGTCACTGACGTGCACGCTGCCCGTGTCGACCCCCGCGCGGGTCAGCCACGCGTCGTAGTCACCCCAGTCAGCGCCCACGGAGCCCACGAGCACGGGCCGCAGGCCCAGCTGGGCCATCCCGTAGGCGATGTTGGCCGCCACTCCCCCACGACGGCGATCGAGGTCATCGGCGAGGAAGGACAGCGAGAGCCGATGCAGCTGGTCAGGCAGCAGCTGGTCGGCGAAGCGGCCCTGGAAGGTCATCAGGTAGTCCGTCGCGATGGACCCGGTCACGGCGATGCGCATGAGAGGGGAGCCTAGTAGCGTCGCCGCTGGATACCTGCGCATCCAGTCGTACGAGAGGCCCACACCATGTCTGCCGACCTGACCGCCATCGCCGCCCGCATCCCCCTTGAAGCCTTCGCCGCGGGTCGCGTCGAGGTACTCGAGGAGATCCTCGCGGACGACTACGTCGTACACGTGCTGCCCGCGGAGGGCACCGGTGGCGCAGAGCTGCTCGCCGGCTTGATCGGCCGCCTCCGGTCCGCCTTTCCCGACCTCGCCTACACCGTCGACGACGCGATCGTGTCCGGCTCGACCGTCGCCATGCGGGCGACCGCATCGGGCACTCAAACCGGACAGCTCCAGAGTCTCGCGCCGACCGGCAAGAGAGCGAAGTGGACCGAGATGCACTTCCTGCGCTTCGACGGTGACCGCGTCAGCGAGCACTGGGGCGTCGCTGACGAGTTCGCCGCGCTGCAGCAGCTCGGCATCGCTGCGCACACCATGCCGGCGGTCCTGGACATCCTGGCCGGTCGCGAGATCCGCATCCCCGACTCGGCCAAGGCGCTCGTCGACGGCTTCGACGCCTACGGCTCGTAGCCCGACCCGCCCACTACGGCGGGAGGGCGGCTCAGACGCGCTCGATGAGCATGGCGGCGCCTTGGCCGACCCCGACGCACATCGTGGCCAGGCCGCGCCGCGCGTCCTCGCGCTCCATCCGGCCGAGCAGCGTCACGATCAGCCGGGCACCGCTGCAGCCGAGTGGGTGGCCCAGCGCGATCGCGCCGCCGTCGGCGTTGACGGTGTCGACGTCGAGGTGCAGGCGACGCAGGGAAGCAAGCACCTGTACGGCGAACGCCTCGTTGATCTCCACCGCATCCAGGTCGGCGGCGCGCCAACCGGCCCGGGCCAACGCCTTCTCCGACGCGGGCACTGGGCCGATCCCCATCAGATGCGGCTCCACCCCAGCCGCCGCCGCCGACGCCACCCGGGCCCGCGGGGTGAGACCGAGTCGCTCGACCGCATCGCCGCTCGCCACCACGATCGCCGCCGCGCCATCGGACAGTGGCGACGACGTACCCGCCGTCACGATCCCGCCGGGGCGGAAGGCCGGCTTGAGCGCGGCGAGGCGCTCCATCGTCGTACCGGGACGCGGGCCCTCGTCGACCGTCACCAGGCCTGCTGCAGTCTCGACCGGGACGATCTCGGCGTCGAACCGGCCGGCTTTCTGAGCAGCCACCGCCCGGTCCTGCGACCGCAGCCCCCAGGCGTCAGACTCCTCGCGAGTGATGCCGTCGAGGATGGCCACCTCCTCGGCGGTCTCGCCCATCGCCAGCGTGGTCTGCGGGCGCGCCGTCAGCCGTGGGTTGGCGAAGCGCCAGCCGAGTGAGGTGTCGAAGACCTCGGGCGCCTTGGCCCACGGGGTGCCGGCTTTGCTCATGACGTACGGCGCCCGCGTCATCGACTCAACCCCGCCGGCGATGATGACGTCGGCCTCACCGGCCCGGATCTGCGCCGCGGCAGCCGCGATGGCCGTGAGTCCGCTCGCACACAACCGGTTGACGGTAAAGGCCGGGATCTCGATCGGCAGTCCGGCGAGCAGCACCGACATCCGGGCGACGTTGCGGTTGTCCTCGCCGGCCTGATTGGCCGCGCCCAGCACGACCTCGTCGATCGCCGCCGGGTCGAGCCCGGCCCGCTCCACCGCTGCCCGCACAACTAAGCCAGCCAGGTCGTCAGGGCGCACGCCCGCCAGCGCTCCGCCGTAGCGACCCATCGGGGTCCGCACGCCACCGACCAGGAAGGCATCCGTCATGGGACGAGCCTAACGGCCACGACATGCGTGGAACCGCTGCTCGCTATGCCGCGTCAGAGGGGTCACGATCGACTACGGAGGAAGCCATGACCAGCAAGCGAGCAGCAGTAGGGATCCCGGTCGGTGTGGCCGCGGCAGTGGTGGTCGCCATCGTCGCGACCGCCCTGCTGCGCAGCAGCGGCGGCGGCAAGCCGATGCCACTGCCGCTCTCACTCGCCGGCAGCGGGGGCCAGGCCGAGACAGCTATGGACTCCAAGTTCGCGGCCGGCGCCCCGGCCGGTCAGGGCGCGACCTACGCCTTCGTCGGCCAGGTGCCCGACGGGCTGCCCGATGAAGGCAACGCCTACCGGCTCTCCGACGGACCGGTCGACCGCGACGACGTACGCCGCCTCGCGGACGTCTTCGGCCTGAAGGGTTCGATCACCACAGAGCCGGACGCGCTGGTGGTCCGCGACGGCGAGCTCGTGCTGCGGGTCTCGACCACCCCAAGCCGCATGTGGAGCTACTACCGCGAGATCGCCACACCGCCCTGTGACCCTGGGTCCGCTGTGACCGATCCGGCGGGCACCGAGCCGGCGCTCGCGGACGTCAAGCGGCACGAGTGCGTGGGCGGCGGCGGCGTGGCCGGCATCTGTCTCGAAGGAGCAGACAGCCCGTGCAACGACACCCCGGAGGCGGGCGTTGAGGGCTCGACCGGCTCAGCCGGCAGCGCGCCCAGCGAGGCCGAAGTGAAGAGGACCGACGAGGAGGCCCGCAAGGCCGACGCAGCAGCGAGCTCGGGAAGTAGCAGCTCTGACAGCGTCACGGCGAGCAGCCCGGTGATGGTCTGCCCGGAGCCAAAGCCGTGCCCCGACAACGCCAAGTGCGCGATGCCAGCGATCAGCTGCGAGGCGCCGTACGAGGAGCCCAAGCAGCTGCCGCTGCCCGACGAGAGCGTCGCGCGGGCGCTGGCCCAGCGGGTCTTCGACGCCACGGGCCTCGGCAAGTCGGTCAAGATGCGTACCGAGCGCGGCTTTGACGCGTGGTACATCAGCGCGACCATCGTGATCGACGGTCTCGAGGTCATCGGCGTCGGCCACTCTGTCTCGATCGACACAGACGGCAAGGTCCGCGACGCCTCCGGAAGTCTCGCCACGGAGGAGCTGCTCGACCGCTATCCGCTGGTGTCGGCGAAGGCTGGCCTGGAGCGGCTCGAGAAGCAGCAGTCCGGCTTCCGCACAATGGAGCTGTGCGCCCCCGGCCCAACAGGCGGAGTCTGCGCTCCCGGTACGCCGGAGAAGCTCGAGGTCACCGGCGTACGGCTCGGTCTGCTCTTCTCCCCCATCTGGGAGAACGAGAAGGAGAAGGTCTTCCTCGTCCCGGCGTGGGTCTACGACATCAAGGGACGCGACTTCCCCGACGCCGTGTTCGCCATCACCGACGAGTACCTCGCCGGGGTGTCCCCGGTCCAGGTCGACCCCGTGCAGCCGGAGCCGCTTCCGGCGGACCCCACGGCAGTCCACCAGCCCGACCCCGGCCAGTCAGTGTCGACGCCGCAGGAGCCCACCGTGAAGCCTCCGCCGCCGAGCTCCGAGCCGCAGCCAGCACCGGCAGAAAAAGTGTCCGCCGAGCCCCAGCCGGCTCAGAGCTGAGCCCCTGTCACTAGGGTGCGGCGCATGCGCCAGCTGTTGCCGCACCCCGACGACGCCCCCGACCTGTGGCAGGCCTACGCCTACCCGGCCGGGGGTTCGTGGTTGCGGGCCAACATGGTCACGAGCGCCGACGGCGCCGCCACCTGGGCGGACCGGTCCGGGGGGCTCGGCGGGCCGGCCGACCGGTTGGTCTTCCGAACACTTCGGGCGCTTGCCGACGTGGTGGTGGTCGCGGCGGGCACGGTCCGCGCCGAGAGCTACGGCCCGGCCCGGCTGCCTGAGGACCTCACCGCCCGGCGTACGGCGGAAGGTCGGGTCGCCCAGCCCCACCTCGCTGTCGTCACCAGCTCACTCGACCTGGACTGGGACGCGCCGCTGTTCACTGAGTCCACGTCCCGGCCCCTCGTCATCACGGCACGCGCCGCCGATCCGACCCGCGCCGCCCGGGCAGCCGCAGTTGCTGACGTCGTGATGGCGGGCGAAGACCGCGTCGACCTGCGTCGGGCTGTGGCTGAGCTAGCCGCGCGCGGCCACCATCGGCTGCTCACCGAGGGCGGCCCCGGGTTACTGGGTCAGCTGGTCGCCGACGACCTCCTCGACGAGCTGTGCCTCACCGTCGCACCGCGGCTGGCTGGTGGGAGTCCGGCGCGGATCGTCACCGGCCCGTCAGGCGAGCTCCTCGACTGCGACCTGGCCGGGGTGCTGGAGGACGAGGGCTTCCTCTTCCTCCGCTACACCCGCTCCCGCTGACCGCGCTCCGCTGGGTGCGACGCCCCCGCCTGCGGATCCAGGTTGCGTGCGTGGACGGGCGCGGATGTCGTCACACCGGTGGCTTAGCTGAAGGAGTCTCCGCAGGCGCACGAGCCCGTGGCATTGGGGTTGTCGATCGTGAAACCCTGCTTCTCAATCGTGTCGACAAAGTCGATCTGCGCGCCGCCGAGGTAAGGCGTGCTCATCCGATCGGTGACGACCTTGACGCCGCCGAAGTCCAGCACGTTGTCACCATCGAGCGAGCGCTCGTCGAAAAAGAGCTGGTAGCGCAGGCCGGAGCAACCACCGGGCTGTACGGCGACCCGCAGCGCAAGGTCATCGCGACCCTCCTGCTCGAGCAGGCTCTTCACCTTCGCCGCGGCCGTGTCGGTGAGCACCACGGTCGTGGCCGGCGCATCAACCTGGGCAGTGAGAGTCGCGGTGGCTTCCGTGGCGGTGTCGGACATCGAGGTGCTCCTGACGGGTTCGAGGGGTCGTGCTCACTCTCATTGTCCCACACGGACGCGGGACACCCCAGGTCAACAACCCGACTCAGCGGGACCATTCCCGCGCGACGCGCGTCGCCAGCTCGGCCAGCCACAGCGCGGCGTCCGTCATCGCATCGTCCTCGCTGGGCGCGATGTCGGCGATGGCGTACGCCGCGTCGAACCCGGCCGCCGCAAGCTCCTGACGCCCAGCAGCGACCACTCCGGCAAGCGCGAGGCACGGCAGCCCCAGATCGCGGGCCGCGCCAGCGACGGCGTACGGCGCCTTGCCACGCATCGTCTGCCGGTCCAGGGAGCCCTCCCCGGTCACCACGAGATCCGCCGTCGCCAACACTCGAGGCAAGCCCACCAGCCGCAGGACGAGGGCGGCGCCCGACTCGACCCGCGCACCGCAGAACGCGATGAGGGCCGCCCCCAGGCCGCCGGCCGCACCACTGCCTGGGCAGGAGGCGACGTCCGGGTTGCCCGGCAGGTCGCGGCGCAGCACCTGCGCCCAGTGGGTGAGCGCCTCTTCGAGCTCGATGACGGCGCTCGGGTCGGCGCCCTTCTGCGGACCGAACACCGTCGACGCGCCCTCCGAACCCACCAACGGCGCGTCCACATCGGTCGCCGCGACTACCTGGACGTGGCCGAGTCGTGGGTCGAGACCGCTCAGGTCGACCCGGGCGAGTCGAGCCAGCGCGGCGCCACCGACCTCGAGCTCTCCCCCGCCGTCGTCGAGCAGCCGCGCCCCGAGTGCCTGTGCCAGCCCGGCTCCGCCGTCATTGGTCGCCGACCCGCCGAGGCCGACGACCACCCGGCGGGCCCCCGCGGCAAGCGCGGCTCGGACCAACTCACCGGTGCCACGGGTCGTCGTACGCCGGGGGTCCCGCTCGCCGGGTGCCAGGCGCCACAGCCCGCTCGCGGCGGCCATCTCGATGACCGCCGTACCGTCGTCGAGCAGCAGCCATCCGGCGTCGACGCGGCGGCCGAGGGCATCGACCACGGGGCTGGTCCGGGGCACGACTCCCGTGGCCGACGCGACCGCGGCCACCGTTCCTTCGCCGCCATCGGCGACCGGGACTTCCACGACCTCGTCCTGCGGACGAGCCGCGCGCCAGCCTGCGGCGATCGCCGCTGCTGCGTCCGCCGCGGTGAGTGACCCGGCATAGCTGTCCGGCGCGACGACCACTTTCATGCCGGGAGTCTCTCGCACCACCTGCCCCGAGCTGCGGTCTGCGGTGTCATAGATGACACGCCAGCCCGCGGGATGGCCCAGCCCAAAGTCGCTGTTGAACCGTGTGGGACCATCCGAGCTGCCGCAACGAACCGGAGCCTAGATCGTGACCAGCACGCGCCACGAGCCGCAGCTCACCCCTGTCGCGACGCTGCTCCTCGGCCGCCAGTCGCTGCTCGACAGCGAGCGCGGCACGGTGTGCCCGGGCGATCTCCCACCCGCATCCGACCCGCACCTCGTCGAGCGAGCCAACGCGGCGAAAGCCGCCCTGGGCAGTCGCGTCTTCATCCTCGGCCACCACTACCAGCGCGACGAGGTCATCAAGTTCGCCGACATCACTGGTGACTCGTTCAAACTTGCGCAGGAGGCCGCGGCCCGCCCCGAAGCCGAGTGGATCGTCTTCTGCGGCGTGCACTTCATGGCCGAGAGCGCCGACATCCTCACCGGTGACCATCAGCAGGTGATCCTCCCGGACCTGGCCGCGGGCTGCTCGATGGCTGACATGGCGCAGATCGAGCAGGTCGAACAGTGCTGGGAGACCCTCGCCGACGCGGGTCTGACCGACACTCTGGTGCCGATCACCTACATGAACTCCGCCGCTGACATCAAAGCCTTCGTGGGCCGCCACGGCGGCACGGTCTGCACGTCATCCAACGCCCGCACCTCCATGCAGTGGGCCTTCGACCGCGGTGAGCGGGTGCTGTTCTTCCCGGACCAGCACCTGGGCCGTAACACCGCCGTACGCGAGCTCGGTCTCACCCTCGAAGACTGCGTCTTGTACGACCCGCACCGGCCCGCCGGGGGTCTCACCGTCGCGCAGCTTCAGGCGGCGAAAGTGATCCTGTGGAAGGGGCACTGCTCGGTGCACGGCCGCTTCACCCTCGACACCGTGCACGAGGTACGCCAACGCGTGCCAGGGGTCACCGTCCTGGTCCACCCCGAGTGCCGGTACGACGTCGTCGAAGCCGCAGACCTGGTGGGCTCGACGGAGTTCATCATCAACACCGTCGCGGCGGCGCCGGCCGGGAGCGCGTTCGCGATCGGCACTGAGCTCAACCTGGTCAACCGGCTCGCCGAACGCCACCCGGACAAGACGGTGGTCTACCTCGACCGCACGGTCTGCTTCTGCTCGACGATGAACCGGATCGACCTGCCGCATCTCGTGCGCGTGCTCGAGAACCTCGTGCAGGGCACGGTGATCAACCGGATCGAGGTCCACCCGCAGACCAAGGTGGAGGCCCGGCGCGCGCTCGAGCAGATGCTGGCCCTCGTCCAGGGCCCCGTCACCGGCGACTGAGCATCGTCACGTCTGGGCGGTGGCCGTAAGCCGGTCAGGTGGAGCCGAGGGGGTACACGAGCTGGGGCTCGTCGACACCAGGAAGGACGACGGAGCGCGGCTGCGCGAACCCGAGCGCGGGATCACCCTGCACCAGCTCGCGGGTGACGGCAGAGACGAGCACCTCACCACTTTCGGAGACCGCACAGATACCTGCCGCCAGGTGCAGGTGCCGTCCTGATACGCCGTCGCCGTCCACCAGGACCTCACCGGAGTGCACGCCGATCCTGACCACGACCGGGGTGAGCCGGGACCGGTTGAATCGCGCGACCTCCCGCTGGGCGTGGCGCGCGAAGTGAACGGCCGCGCGAGCTCCGGCGAAGCCGAGATGCAGCTGGTCGCCGTGCCGGCCCAGGGCATGTCCGTCATAGGACGAGAGGTGCTCGCGGACCGCGGCGTGGACTAGCTCGCACAGGTCGCGCCAGCCATCGTCACCCAGAACCTCGATCAGCTGCGACTCACGTGCGATGTCGACCAGGACCAACGTCAGCACGGCAGGCAGCGTCGGTGGCGTCGGCTGCGTCGGTGGAGTCGGTCGTCCCAGGCCGCCGGCTGCGAAGCGGGATGCACGCGATGCCGCGAAGTCGATCACGGTGCCGCCGCCGACCGCCGGTCGGAGGGCCACGTCGGCCTCGACGAACGCCACTGCCTCGGCCACCCGCTCCGTCGGCTGCACCAGCAAGCGGACCTGCTGGAGTCGAGCGTCGAGCCCCTGCATGCCGATGGCACCAGCGATGGCCTCCGCCTCATCGAGGAGCGCCACCGCCTCGTCCCGAGCCACCGTGACGTCCAGGGAGAGCAGGTGCTCCGCCAGGTCCACCTGGGAGCGCGCCAGGTAGGGATCGGCTCCCATGGCGCGGTTCATCGACACTGCCTGGGCGAGGTGTGATTCTGCCGCTGCGGCGTCACCGAAGGTCGCGGCGAGGCGGCCGAGCATCCGACAAGCAGCGCCGTAGCAGGCATCCGCCAGACCGACCACCACGGCGAGGTCGGCGTAGGGCATGAGCAGGTCATAGAGCTCACGGGCCCGCACCGCGTCGCCGATGCTCGCGGCAGTCTCCGAGAGCAAGGCGATCGTGATGAGCCAGCTGTCGCGCGCCACGGAGCCGAAGCCCGACCGGGCCACCACCTCGAAGTCCTCGCGCGCCGCATCGAGGTTGCCCAGGTCGACGTACGCCAGTGCTCGCGCTGCGCGCCAACTGGCGGAATACGGACTGGCCTCGACGAGGCTGTCCAACACCGGCATCAGCTCGCTCATGCGCCCTTGGTCGCGGCGCAGAGTCGAGAGCTGAACGCCGTACTGGTCGAGCACGCGGGGGTCCCCGCCGCGCCGCGCCGCGTCCAGCGCTTCGTGCATGAGCCGATCCGCCTCGTCGTAGCGGCCCCGCAAGAGTTCACGCCCGGCTCGGGTACGCCGATTCCACCCGAGCAGCAGGGGGTGGCCGAGCTGCTCGGACAGCCGGGTGGACTCCGCAATGAACCGGTCGGCAACGGCGATCTCGCCGATCTCGAGGTTCTCCACGATGCGCCAGTGCCTGGCCCGCATGGCGAAGTGATAGTTGCCCGTCGCGTCGGCGAGCGGGATGAGCTCAGCTGTCAGACCTGGCCGACCGAGGTGAAATTCCGGCCCCGTGCGGCTCATCCGGACAGCCGTCAGCGCGTAGGTCAGCGTCTCAGGATCGCCGATGTCCCGCGCGATCTCCAGCGACTCCGACGCCATCTCCCTCATCTGGGGCTGCGCCTCGGCGTCGTAGAAGAGGCTCTGTGACGTCCGGGCGAGGAGCTGTGCGCGCAGGGCCGGGTTGCGGTCACCGAGTGCGGTGGTCGCCTCCTCGAGCAGACCGCGGAAGGTGTCGTCCACCTCACTCTGGAACCAGAGGCCGCCATATCCGAGCGCGGCGTGCGCGAGCACCTCGGGCAGGTGGTGATAGCGGCCGACCTCGGCGGCGCGAAGGAAGGCCTTCTGCGCTTCCGGGATACGCGATGCGACGAGCAGCGCGTTGCCGTGCGCGAGCAGCAGCGAGGAGTGGTGCTCCGGGTCGGCTGAGACGTCGAGTCGTACGGCGTCGGCGTAGAGGTCAGCAGCTTCCTGAAAGCCGAATGACACCAAGGCGCGCTCGGCGGCCAGCGCACACGCGGCAGCCGCCTGCGCCACGTCGCCGAGCGGCAGCGCCCGCACCAAGTGATGCGCGACCTCCGCGGCCCGCTCGTTGACCAGATCGGGGCGGTCTGCGAGCGCATGCCCGACTCGGAGATGGAGCTCGCACCGCTCCAGGCTGGAGAGGTCGGCGTAGACCGTCTCCTGCATCAGGGCGTGCCGGAAGGCCGACCCGCCCTGAGCGTCCAGAGCTAGGACGAGCACGCCCTCGCGGTGAGCGAGGTCGAGCCGCGCGAGCACATCCTCTGGCGCCCACCCGAGGATGTCAGCGAGGGTACGAGCGTCGGCGGCCCGACCTATCACAGCAGTCGCGCCAAGCAGATCGCGCACCGCATCGGGCAAGGGATCGAGCCTGCGCCGGATGGCAGCGCGGACCGCTTGCGGCACGGCCTCGTCGGTTGCGCCGCGGGACAGCAGCTCGCCGAGGAAGAACGGGTTGCCCGCGGTGGCCTCGAGCATCCGGCGAGCGACCGGTCCGTCGGTCGGTGCGCCGGTCCTTTCCTCCACCATCGTGACGACGTCGCTCTCGCTCAGCCCGTCGAGCACGAGGAGTGTTCCGAGCTGGGCGATCCGGTCGAGCGGGTCGGCTGTCGAAGGCTGGCGACGTGCCTCGGCGTCGCGATAGCTGCCGATGAGGAGCAACGGGACCTCGACGACCTCCCGCGCGACGAACTCGAGAAGAAGCACGGTGGCCTCGTCCGCTCCATGCAGGTCGTCGAGAACCAGAACCAGCGGGCGAACTTCGGCGCAGGCGCGGAGAAGCTCAGCGGCTGCCACGAAGAACCGGAAGCGGCCCTCGGCCGACGGTGTGCCACCGTCGGACAGTCCCGGTCCGGCTGTCGCCATCAAGGACTCGAGCTCTGACCGCACATCGGCTGGGAGGACGATCTCCTGACCGAACAGCTGCAGCAGCTGCCGGAGGATCTGCCGCCACGGCCCCAGCACCGGGGCACCCCCGGCTTCCCAGCAACGTCCCCACACGGGTTGGACCCCACCGCGCCGGGCAGAGTCGGCGAGCGCGGTAGCCAGGCTGGTCTTGCCGATACCGCCCTCACCGGTGATGAGCACCACCTCGCGGTGGCCCGTACGCGCCCGGTCAAGAGCTGCATTCAGCGCAGCAAGCTCCACGTCACGACCCAGCAGCGATCGCTGGCCGGCTCCCATGCTCTCCACCCTTTCGTCATGCACAGTTCACATCGTCACACCCGAACGTCAGGTTGGGTGTCGGCTATCCGTCACTTCGAGGCCAGGTACGGTGTCGTGATGCCTGACACCGTTCCGCCCAAACCCGGCGGCAAAGGGCGTCCCACGCCCAAGCGCAACGAGCAGCAGCGTCAGCGGCGGCCGGCCGCGGCACCGAGGACGAAGAAGGAAGCCGTGCGGTTGCAGCGCGCGGAGGTCAAGGCTACGCGTGGCGCCCAGCGGGCGGCGTTGCGCTCCGGCGACGAGCGCTCACTCCCTGCCTTCGCCCGGGGACCCGAGCGCGCCGCCGTACGCGATGCGATCGACTCACGCATGTCACTGGGCTGGCTCGCCCTGCCAGGGCTAGCGATGAACTTCGCGTCGTTCATCGTCACCCAGACCACCGTCCGCGCTCTGCTGGCCAACGCCGGCTTCGTCATGTTCGCGATGCTGCTCTTCGACACGGCCGCCGCCGTACGCCGGATGCGCAAGCTCCTCCGGCTCCGATTCCACGAAGGCACCGAGGCCGGCACGTTTGCCTTGACGCGCTACGCCGTCGCGCGCAACACGCAGTTTCGCCGGACTCGGATGCCACCGCCCCGGGTCGCTGTGGGCGAAGACGTCTTCGCCTAGGTTGAAGGCAGGGAATACAGACGGCTCGGTGGCTCCGGGCTCCTCGTCAGCGAGATCGCGCTCGGCAACTGGGTAACCCACGGGGGCCAGGTCGGCGACGACGCCGCCGCTTCCTGCGTCCGGGCGGCCCTCGACGCCGGCATCACCTTCTTCGACACCGCTGACATCTACGAGATCGGCAAGGCCGAGGAGGAGCTCGAATACTTCCTCGCATCGCAGGTGATGACCCGCTCGCGAGCCGGGATCGCCGAGGCCAAGCAGTTGAGAAGCGTCATCTATTCGAGGTCGTCTCGCCACACCGGGGCGCTGACTCCCCGATCTGTCGCGAGGCTGCAGAAGTCCGGTGTTCGGAGCCTTCGAGACCCCGGACTTCTCCATGATCACCGTCGACGTGGGCTACGTGAGGTCGACGCCGAGCCGCACGGCCACGGTCACCGCCTCTGCGCGGGCGCGGACGCCGAGCTTGGCGAGCAGGTGCGAGACGTGGTGCCCCGCGGTCTTCGCGCTGATGTGCAGCGCGGCAGCGATCTCCGCGTTGGTCCGGCCGGCGGCCACGAGGCGCAGCACCTCGAGCTCGCGGTCGGTGAGCCCGCCCGGGTTGTCCCTCGTGGACGACACCGGCCCGCGCGGCACGCGCACGCCGGCGTCGCGCATGCGCTCGGCGACCCGGCGCGCAGCCGGCGTCGCGCCCAGGGCGACGAACCCGTCGTACGCCGCGCGCAGGCCCGCCGGATCGCTCGAATCCGCGAGGGCGTCGGCGGCCTCGTAGGGGCAGCCGAGCTCGCCCCACGCGCGCGCGGCGCCGTCATGATCGCCCGCGAGGTGCAGTCGGTAGGGCTCCGGTGCTGTCAACGAGGCCGAGACGTCCTCGCCGGCTCGGAACAGCCACAGCGCCGTCGGACCGACCGCCCAGGGGTAGGCGAGCCGGACGGCAGCGGCGTGGACCTCCTTGAGCAGCGGAACCTCGGCCGAGATATCGCCGGCGAGCCAGGCCGCCTCGGCGCGCGCCGCGGCCACCGGCGCGAGCCGCTGCACGTGCCCGGTCGGCCGGGCGAGGGCGAGCGACTCGTCCAGCGGCGCCCACACCTGCGGGTCGCCGCGCCGCGCGCGCAGGCGACCGAGGTCGGTCAGCGCCGTCATCCGGCTGACGCCCACGCAGCGCGGTGACCGCAGCACCGCGGCGAGGCGGTCGGCGCCGTCGGCCCAGCGGCCCTGGTCGATGTCGCACCGGGCCAGCCACGCCGCGGCGTACACGCCGCGGGATCCGAGCTCGAGCCGATCGGCGAAGTCGACGCACTCGCGCAGCGCCGCGATCGCCTCGGGGTAGCGGCGCACCTCACCGCCACCGGCGCCGAGCTGGCTCAGGCCGTGGGCGACGAGCGACGAGTCGCCGATCTCCCGCGCGATCTCGATGCCCTCGACGACCCGCTGGTAGCCGACCTCGTCGCCGTCCATCCACTTCGCGATGCCGCTCTGGATCAGCGCGTACGCCGTCGTCTCGAGGTCGCCGCAGGCGCGGGCCAGCTCGAGTGCACGGACACCCCACGGCTCCGCCGCAGCCAGGTCGCGGGCGAGCATCCGCAGCGTGGACTTCTGCGCATACGCGTGCGCGAGCTCGGGTCCCGGCTCGTGCCGTTCGAGCACCGCGACCGCCTCGTCGACGACCTCCTCTGCGCGGGGGAGGTCACCGAGCATCGACAGCGGGATCAGCATCCGGGCCAGCAGGTCGCCGCGTCGTACGTCATCGCCGGCCTCCGCGGCGGCCGCGACACCGCGCTCGAACGCCGCTCGCGCGTCCCCGTGGCGACCGAGCGCCGCGAGCAGCGGCCCGAGCGTCGCCCAGTGCCGCACGCGCACAGCGGGAGCGAGCCGCGCCTCGTGCTGCAGCAGCCGCTCCAGGTGCGCCGCCGCCTCACGCCGCGCGCCAGCGGTGGCAGCAGCCTCCGCCGCGATAGGAGCGCTTTCGAGAACCCCGTCGACGTCCTGGCCGGCTTCGGCGTGGTGCGCGCGGCGAGCGTGGTCGACATCACCGGACGGCGGCCGGGCGAGCGCGTCGCTCAACGCGCGGTGCAGTGCCCTGCGGCGCGCCGGCAGCAGGCTCTCCTCGACCGCGAGCCGGGCCAGCTCGTGCCGAAAGCGCACCCGCTCGCCGTCGGCCACGAGCACCCCACTCGCGACCGACTCGTCCGCCCCGACCGCCTCGGCGCCGACGGCCTCGAGCAGCCAGAGCTCCACCGCACCCGGCACGACCGAGGCGGCCTCGGCCGCGCCACGGGCCGACTCCCCGAGGCGACCGATACGTGCCGACACGGCGTCCCGGATGGTCGCGGGCACATCGGTCGCGCCGACGGCGAGGCACTCCGTGACGAAGAAGGGGTTGCCGCCGGTGCGGGCGTGCAGCTCGGCTGCGTCTACGTCGTACTCGCGGCTCAGCTCGGCGACCGCGGCGGCGCTCAGCGGGTCAACCGCCACCCGCAGCGGTCGCGTGGTCGCCAGGTCTCCGAGGACCGCGCGCAGCGGGTGGCTCGGGCCCAGCTCGTCGCCGCGGTAGGTGACGATCAGCACGGCAGAGAGGTCGCTCACGCGACGGCCCAGCACCGCGAGCACGTCGAGTGTCGCCTCGTCCGCCCAGTGCGCGTCCTCGAGCACCGCGACGGTGACGGCGGCCGTGTCGAGCGACGCGAGCACGGCGCCGAACACCCCTTCACGCGACATCGACAGCAGGCCGGCGTCTCCGGTCAGGTCCACGATGGGCCCGAGGGGCCGCGGCGTACGAAGGCTGTCGCACGCTCCCCACCGGACGGTCACGTCGTCCGGCAGCGACGAGACGAGGGCACGCACCAGCGTCGTCTTGCCCGCACCGGCCTCGCCGCTGACCAGGACGAGCCGGCCCGGGCCACCGCCGCGCAACGAGGCGACCAGCTCGGTCAGCTCGACCAGCGCGCGGTCGCGTTCGAGCAGCAGCGGCGGGGTCGGCACGCGGCGCAGGCTACTTCGTCGTCGTCCCGCGCCGACCGGACGCCGACCGGGCGGCAGAGATAGGGCGAACGCCCGATGCCCGCCCGGTGGTGCGGAACCTACGTTCGTCCTGCACCCAACCAGGGTGCCCACCGAGAGGAACCGCACATGCCTCGCTACATGGTCGAGCGCACGTTCGACGCAGGCCTGGAGATCCCCACCAACGACGACGGCGCGAAGGTCTGCCTCGGCGTGGTCGACCGCAACGCCGAGCTCGGCGTCACGTGGGTCCACTCCTACGTGAGCGAGGACCACCGCAAGACGTTCTGCATCTACGACGGGCCGAGCCCGGAGGCGATCCGCAAGGCCGCCGACTGCAGCGAGCTGCCGGTCGACCTGATCACCGAGGTGTCGGTCCTCGCGCCGTACTTCTACAGGTCCTGACCGTCGGCGTACCTCATCGGCCTGTGGCGAAACTGCAGGAGGCTCCCGACGTACGCGACACGCAACTGCGGCCGCGGGCTGCCGTCGACCGGAGATCACCCAGGTGCGGGTCCCGGACCCGTACTTCAACCACTGAAGGGGAGTCATGACCAGCAAGAGAGCGATCATCGCGGGCATTGTCGCCGCGGCGGCCATCGCCGCCGGCAGTGCCTACGCGCTGACCCGGTCCACTGATGAGGACGCGGCCGCCGTGGCATCGGATGGCACGGACGAGGTGCGCACCGCTACGGCCATGATGCGGGACAAGGCCACGGCGGTGGCCGCTGGGTATGGAGAGCTGAGGGACTCGAAAGGCGTGGCGTGCATCGACGACCCAGCCGGCGGTATGGGCGTCCACTATGTGAAGAAGGAGCTCGTGGGCGATCCTGCCGTGGTGGCGTCGACGCCGGAGGCACTCGTCTACGAGCCCCAGCCGGACGGCACGCTCGCCCTCGCGGCAGTCGAGTACGTGGTCTTGCAGGCCGACTGGGGGAAGGCGGGGAACACCACGCCCCCCTCGTTGTTCGGCCGCGAGTTCGAGGCTATCCCCGCGGGTAACCGGTTCGGGCTGCCGCCGTTCTACGCGCTGCACGCGTGGCTGTGGAAGGACAACCCGGCCGGCATGTTCTCCGACTGGAATCCTGACGTGAAGTGTCACGATGCCGACGGGACCGAAGCGGCCCGCGTCGCCACGGCAGCTTTCAGTGATCGAGCCGCCGCCGTGGAAGCCGGATACGGCGAGCTCAAGGATGCGAAGGGGGTGGCGTGCATCGACGACGCCGCCGGCGGCATGGGGATCCACTACGTGAAGAAGGAGCTCGTGGGCGATCCCGCTGTCGTGGCGACGACGCCGGAGGCGCTTGTCTACGAGCCGCAGCAGGATGGCACCCTCGCTCTCGTCGCGGTGGAGTACGTCGTCATCCAGGCAGATTGGGCCAAGGCGGGGAACACCTCGCCGCCCTCGTTGTTCGGTCGCGAGTTCGAGGCGATCCCCGCGGGCAACCGGTTCGGGCTGCCGCCGTTCTACGCGCTGCACGCATGGCTCTGGAAGGACAACCCGAGCGGCGTCTTCGCCGGCTGGAATCCGTCGGTCAACTGCCCGGCGGCCTAGCCGCCTGGCGGGCTTTTGGACCCTCGGGGCACCGGCGGTGGCGACGGTCCACCGTCGGTGCCGCGCTGAGCACGAATCGCCGCGGCGGGAGTCGCTACTTGGCGCTCCTCGCTCCCCTTAAGCGGCCGCTGACGGCGGCTCGCGATGACCTCGTCTCCTCCCCGTCTACGGGGCGCGCGAACTCCTCGGCGCGTTGGTCGAGCGCGCCGTGCAAGTCGCGAACAGGGAGCCGCAGCTCGCTGCCGAGCTCATCGCAGCCGTTCAGGCGCACCGCAGCCCCTGGGTGCTACCCGTCGGAATGGACGCCGACCTGCAGGCACTCATGAGCAGGCTGCCGGAGCCCAGGGACCCTCCCGCGCGCCCGACGACATCTGGTGAGACCCGGGTCCCCCGTGCCACCTGCGTCCCTATCAAGGGAATGTGAGCTCGGTCGGGTCCTCGCAGGCGAACGTCGGTCGTCGTACGTGCTCGCCACCAAGGTCTTCTGGCCGGTGGGTGACAAGCCGACGGATCGAGGCTTGTCGCGCAAGCACATCTTCGAGTCATGTCACGCCTCGTTGGGCCGACTGCAGACCGACTACGTCGACCTGTACCAGGCGCACCGCTACGACCCGGAGACGCCGCTGCTGGAAACGCTGCGCGCGTTCGACGACCTGGTGCGCCAGGGCACAGTGCACTACGTCGGCATCAGCGAGTGGACTGCCGCGCAGATCGCTGACGCCTTGCGCATCGCCGACGCGATGGGCTTCGACCGGATCGTGTCGAGCCAACCCCAGTACTCCCTGCTCTGGCGGGTGCCCGAGGCGGAGGTCATTCCGCTGTGCCGCAACGAGGGCATTGGACAGATCGTCTGGTCCCCACTGGCCATGGGCGTGCTGACGGCAAGTACCTGCCCGGCCAGCCCCGGCCGGAGGGCAGCCGCGGCGCCTACGGCAGTGGGATCTCCGACGAGTACCTCCGGGATGACGTGCTCAGTGCGGTGCAGGCACTCGTCCCGCTCGCCCAGGAGGCTGGGTACACACTGGCGCAGCTCGCACTCGCCTGGGTGCTCAACAACGACAACGTCAGCGCTGCGATCGTCGGCGCCACCCGGCCCGAACAGGTCACCGACAACGCCGCCGCGTCCGGCCGCCGACTCGAACCCGACCTGCTTGCTCGGGTCGAGGAAGTGCTGGCTTCGGTGACAGTGATGACCCCACCCGCCTGAGTGAGCCGGCCATCGGCAGCTCAGACGGCGACAGCAAGTCCCATCGTGGCCAGCGCGACCACGAGGTAGAGGGAGTAGGCGGCCGGCTCACGCTGGCGGCCGTCGAGCCCCCGGCGTCGTACGCCGACCGCTCCCGCAACACCCGCGAGAGCGACCACGACGATGGCGGTCAGCCGCTGCGTGGTGGTGCCGAATGGGTTGGCGTCGAGCGAGGCGCCGGCGGTTCCGAAGACGTCCCACCCCCGACCTAGCGGGTCGCTCACCAGGATGCGCAGCAGCTGGAGGCTGACCAGGAACCTTCGGAGCTTGACGACGACGAGCAGCGCCAGCACGACGGGGAGCACAGCGACAGCCACGCTGCCACCGCCACTCCGACGCGCGGCCCACCGCCCGGCCCGGTGCAGCACGACGGCCCCCACGGCGCAACAGAGCGCCAAACCCACGACCACGTCCTGATCGGGGTCACCGGTGCTCGCCCACGACAGCCAGCCGGTCGTCAGCGTCTCGTCGTAACCCGGCGACCGCCGAGCGAGATCGAAGAGCAGCCCACCGGCCAACACCCCGAGCACCGCCTCGGCGCCCGCAGGCACCTGCCACCGGGCCCCGAAGCCGGCCCGCAACTGTCCCGCCCACCGGGCCGTCAGTCCGAACACCTCGGTGCGGGCCAACGTGATGCGGCCGAGAGCGACTCCGGTCGCCACCATCACGATCGTGTACGCCGCGAGCGCCGCGCCAATGGTGCGTGGCTGTGTCGAGGTCGGCAGCGCGATGAGGAAATGCATCACTGCGGCGGAGGTGAGCAGCGCCGGCCAGACCCCGTCGGCCGGTCCAACGGTGGCCGCTACGTCCTCGACTGCGCTGCTGGGTGACGCACTGCCGGCGAGTGGTTCGACGGCACGGGACATGGCGTCCCAGGGGTCCGCCCAGCGCCACAGGCCGCGGACCGCGACCGATCCGAGGATGAGCAGTGGCCAGCCGACGCCGACGACCAGCGCCGGTGTGATGTTGGACAACCCGTCAGGGCTGCCGCGCCGGGCCGCATAGATGCTGAGGAGGAGCCCGGTCACCGCGAGAGCCCGGGTCACCCACTGCGCACGTCCCAACGGAGCCGCGATGTCCGTGACGCCCGTGTCCTCGGGCTCGGCAGCGGCCGCCCTCAGCCAAGGCAGCGTCAGCACAGCAGCGACGAGGACGGTCGCCACCCCAGCGAGGGCAAGGGGAGGCAGGCCAAGACCGGCTTGCTCGGTGAGCGGATGGGCCAGTAGCAGCGGCATCGGTGGTTACGCCGGCTCGAGGCTCATCGGCCCGTAGACGACGCGGTCTCCCTCGGTGAGAGTGACGGCGGTGATGCCACGGTCCAGCAGGTCGCGCCAGTGGTCGCCGAGCCACCCCTCCGCGTCAGCCTGGCTGGGAAAGTCAGCGCTGCACGACTCCTCGGTCACGCCCTCATAGGTCCACTGCCAGAGCACTCGCCATCTCCTGTCGTCATCGGCGGTCAGCCCACGCTATCCCGTCGGTGCCCCCCAACTGATGCACCGGCAGGGCCCGAGGGCCCGTCGGCTTTGACGCCCCGTCACCGGTGTGGTCTGCTGCGCGTACTAGCCCTGCTGCCGGGCGGCACAGCCACACAACTACATATGCGTCGCGACTGGGGAAGCCGGTGCAAATCCGGCGCTGACCCGCAACCGTGAGCTGTTCCGCACTGAATATGCGGCGGCAAGCCGGGGCACCGGTGGCGACGCAAACTGGCTCCAGTTTTCACCGTCGAGGAATGCGGGACGGAGCCCGAGTCGTCGACTCATCACGTCTCTGCGCAGCGACGCACGAGGTGCTTGGTCGTCGCCCGGGTGTCCCTCAACCAGGAAAGGGACAACCGTGCAGACGACCCGCCGAATTTTCGGAGCCTTCGCGCTGGCCGGCATCCTCGCCGCGCCGACGCTCGGCAGCAGCGCACATGCCGCGCCCACCTCTGATCCCACGCTGGCCGCCGCCGGCTGGTTGTCAGGCCAGATCAACGCACAGGGCTTCGTCGCGGGCCAGAGCGGTCCGGACCGCAACTCGACCGCGCTCACCGTGCTCGCCCTGGGTGCTGCCCAGGTCGGCGGTGACTCCTTCGACCGCGCGGTGACGGCACTGGCCGCGAACATCGACGCCTACGTCAAGGACTCCATGGGTGTCGACCGGCCGGCAGCGCTCGGCACCCTGATCCAGGTCGCTGTCGTCTCCGGTCGGGACCCGCGGACTTTCGGTGGCGCGGACCTCATCGCCCGGCTGCTCGCGACCAAAAGGACGACCGGCTCTGACGCTGGCCTCTTCGGCGCGCAAGACCCGGCCTTCGACGGCACCTACCGGCAGTCCTTCGCCCTGCTCGGCCTCGACGCCGCTGGGCAGAGCGACGCGGACGCGGTGAATTGGCTGACCCGTCAGCAGTGCGCCGACGGAGGTTGGCAGGCCTACCGCGGCGACCTCACCGCGCCGTGCGCTCCGACCAACACCACCACCTTCACCGGCGAGGACACCAACTCCACCGCCATCGCCGCCCAGGCGCTGGATGCCCTCGGCGCGAACCCGACCACGAGCCCGCTGAACTTCCTCGACGCGAGCCAGAACGCCGACGGAGGATTCGGCTTCCTCGCCGGTACGGCGACCGACGCCAACTCCACCTCGCTCGTCCTGCAGGCGATCATCGCCCTCGGCGAGGACCCCGCGGCCGGCCGCTGGCGCGACGCGGACGGCGACACCCCACGGGCGGCACTGCTGCGCCTGCAGCTCGGCTGCTCGACCTCGGCCGCTGGCCGGGGGGCATTCGCCTACCAGGCCGAGTCCGACGGCTCCCTCTCCCCCAACGTCCTCGCTACGGTGCAGGTCGTCCCCGCCCTAGCTGGCACGCCGTACCCCATTGCTCCAGCGGTGATCTCGCGGGAGGTGCCGACGCTGCTGTGCGCCGCCCCGGCACCGGCTTCCCCGGCACCGGCACCGGCCCGCTCGACTGCGCCGGCACCACTACCGCCAGCCGTCGACGCGGGCGCCGCGGACGGCAGCGGCCAGCCGATCCTGCCGGTCAACGGCGGCGTAGGCACGGCGCCATGGGACACCACGGGCCTGGTCGTCTTCGCCCTCGGACTGATGGGGTACGGCGTGCTGGCGCTCGGCATTGCCCGGCGACTGGGGCGGGCGCGCGGCTGATGCGTGGCCGCGCTGTCCTTGCAGTGGCGCTGGTCGGCCTGCCGGCCGCCGCGCCACTGTCCGCAGCACGCGCGGCCACCGAGATCTGCGTCGGGGTGGTCGTCGACTACCGCGACCTGGCGGGCGCCCCGGGCGGCACCAGCACGCACTGCGCCAAGGTGCCGAACCGGTCGACGGGCTACGAGATCCTGCTCGTCCGAGCGCGCGCCCTCGGTCGTCCGCCGCCCCGTACGGAGAACGGCTTGATCTGCGGGATCGACGGACTGCCGGAACGTGGGTGTGGTGAGAGCACCGGCGACGGCTACCGCTATTGGGCCTACTTCCACCGCACCGACGACGGGTCGTGGCAGTACTCCAACCGCGGCGCCTCCGACTACCGGGTGATCGACGATCCGGACCGCACCTCCGACGACCGGCCGAGCGAAGGCTGGGTCTGGGTGGACGGCGGCGCCGAGGGCTCGGTGCGGCCTGCGACGATTCGCTACGACGAGATCTGCCCGCCAGAGAAAGCTTCGACCAGCCCCTCCCCGCGACGCGCGGCCGGCTCCCCGTCGGCAGCGTCCGGCCCGCCGGCATCGCCGCCGAGGCGGTCCAGCACTGCTCCCGCCGTCACGGCACGCAGCGCAGCGCCTGCTACCGCAGTCTCGCCGACCGGGTTGCCGGCGGCTGCGCCGACAGAGGCCGTGCCGACAGAGGCCGTGCCGACAGAAGCAGTGCCGACCATCAGCCCCGGGCAGCTCCGGGGCGAGGGTGGGCAAGGCCGGTCCGGGCTTCCGGTCAGCACCCTGGCCGGCATCGGCGTCATCGTGTTGGTGGCCGCGGGGGCCGGCGTACGGCTCCGGACCAGCAACCGCAGCGACCACGGGTGAGCGGGACTGACCGGCTGCGTCTGCACGACCGGCGCCACCTGCACCCCGGCGCCTGGTGGCTGTGGGCACTGACCCTGGCCGCTGCGGCCGTCCGCACCACCAACCCGCTGCTGCTCTTGCTCGTCATCGCGGTCGCCGGCTACGTCGTCGCAGCGCGGCGCAGCGACGCACCATGGGCCCGGTCCTACACCGCCTTCCTCTCACTCGGCGTCGCCGTCATCGTCATTCGGATGGTCCTTGTCGGGCTGACTGGGCGCCGGCTGCCCGGACGGGTGCTGGTCACGCTGCCCTCGCTGGACCTGCCCGAGTGGGCGGCAGGGGCGTCCATCGGCGGACCTGTGACGCTTGAGCTGCTGACCGGAGCCTTCTACGAGTCGCTGCAGTTCACCGCGATGCTGGCCTGCTTCGGCGCGGCCAATGCGCTGGCGAGCCCCACCCGCCTCCTCCGCTGCCTGCCGGCGGCGGTGTACGAGGCGGGGGTCGCCGTCGCCGTCGCCCTGTCCTTCGCACCTCAGGCAATGGTCTCGGTCGGCCAGGTACGAGCCGCCCGGCGGCTGCGGGGGCGCCCGACGCGCGGCATCCGCGGGGTCCGTAGTCTCGCCGTGCCGGTGCTCGAGGGAGCTCTGCAGCGCAGCATCGACCTAGCCGCCTCGATGGATGCGCGGGGCTACGGGCGCCGCCGCGCGACCGCACCCGGCCTGCGCCGTCTCACCACGGTGTGCACGCTCGGTGGCCTGCTCGCAGTCTGCGTCGGCGTCTATGCCGTCCTGGACCCGACGACGCCACGCGCTTTGGGTCTGCCCGCGCTGGGCCTGGGCTGCGCGTTGCTCGCCGCCGGGCTGCTCGCCGGCGGACGGCGTACGGCGCGCTCCCGCTACCGGCCCGACCGGTGGCTGGGACGGGAATGGCTGGTGGCGCTCTCGGGCGCGGTCACCCTCGCCGCTCTGGTAATCGCCGATCGCCGCGGTCTCGTGGCGCTGGACCCGAGCACCCAACCCCTCGTCGTACCGACGCTGCCTCTGCTGCCTGCGCTGGGCATCGCCGCTGCCTTGCTGCCCGCACTGCTGGCACCGCTGCCGCCGAAAGCACTGGCCACCTCGTCCCTGGGCCGGTCGGAGGTGGCCGCCGCATGATCGTCTTCGAGCGGCTGACCGTGACCTACCCGGGCGCCGCCTCACCCACCTTGTGCGACGTCGACTGCACCGTCGCGGAAGGCGAGCTGTGCCTCGTTACGGGCGAGAGCGGATCCGGCAAGTCCACGCTGCTGCGCACGGTCAACGGTCTCGTCCCGCACTTCTCCGGTGGCGTGCTGCGCGGCCGTGTCCTCGTCGACGGGCGCGACACCCGCACGCACCCACCGCGTGAGCTCGCCGACGTGGTGGGCTTCGTCGGCCAGGACCCCGACGCCGGTTTCGTGACGGACAGCGTCGAGGACGAGTTGGCCTACGGGATGGAGAGCATCGGCGTCGCTCCCGATGTGATGCGCCGCCGGGTTGAGGAGACGCTCGACCTGCTGGGTCTGGTCGACCTACGACACCGGGCACTGCGCTCGCTCTCCGGTGGCGAGCAGCAGCGCGTGGCGATCGGCTCGGTGCTCACCGTGCATCCGAAGGTGCTTGTGCTCGACGAGCCGACGTCGGCGCTCGACCCGGCGGCAGCTGAAGAAGTGCTGGCCGTGCTTGTCCGGCTCGTGCACGACCTCGGACTCACCGTGCTGCTCGCCGAGCACCGGCTCGAACGTGTCGTGCAGTACGCCGACCGGATCCTGCACCTGCCCGGACGCGGCGCGCCCATGGTCGACGGCACCGCCGCCGAGGTGATGGCCTGCTCGCCGGTCGTGCCGCCGGTCGTACAGCTCGGTCGACTGGCCGGCTGGACGCCGCTGCCGATGTCGGTCCGCGACGCCCGTCGGGCAGCACCTGCGCTGCACGCCAAGCTCGTAGAACGCATCTCTGCCTCCAGTCCTGCCGCCGCTCCAACCGACCCACCCCCGACCGGGCCGGTCGTCGCGACCGCGCGCCGACTCCACGCGCGGTACGCCGGACGCACCGTGCTGCGCGAGGTCGACCTCACGCTGCACGCGGGCGAGATCTCCGCGCTGATGGGCCGCAACGGCGCGGGTAAGAGCACGCTGCTCGCCCACTTCGTCGGACTGCGCGTGCCGGCTTCCGGCGACGTTCGCGTCCTGGGCCTGGCACCAGCCGGGCGCCCGGCTCGCGAGGTGAGTCGCCTCGTCGGGCTCGTTCCGCAAGATCCTGGGGCGCTGCTCTACGCAACCTCGGTCGACGAAGAGTGCCGCGACGCCGACCGCGAGGCCGGACTGCCGGCGGGGACGACCGCGGCGGTCTTCGAACGGCTGGCGGCCGACGTCGACCGCGCGGCACATCCGTTCGACCTGTCTGAGGGGGAACGACTTCGGGTTGCGCTCGCCGTCGTGCTCGCCGCCGCACCGTCCCTCGTCCTGCTCGACGAGCCGACCCGCGGTCTGGACTACGCCGCAAAAACCCGCCTCGCGGAGGTGTTGCGCGAGCTCGCTGCCGACGGCCGGTCCGTGCTGCTCGCGACCCACGACGTCGAGCTGGTGGCTGACGTCGCGCATCGGGTGGTGGTCCTCGCCGACGGCGAGGTGGTCACGGACGGGCCGGTGGCGCAGGTGCTGACCCACTCCCCGGCCTTCGCCCCGCAGGTCGCCAAGGTGCTGGCACCCGGTCGATGGCTGACCGTCCACGACGTCGAGCGCACGCTGATCGGCGCGCCGTGACGGGGTCCTCGGCGATGCCGTTACCGTCGAACGTCCAGGCGTTGCCGCTGCGGGCCCGATCCTCGGCGCTGCTGGCGATCGCTTCCCTGATCGGCCTGGCCGCCTTCTTCTGGCCACTGTTCTACGAGTCGGATGGCACCGAGAACGCCGCCCACGCCGGCGACGCACCGTGGATCTTCGTGGCGCTGCTCCCGTTGCTGCTGCTCATCGTGCTGGCCGAGGTCGCCGACGGTGGGCTCGACGCCAAGGCAGTCGCGCTGCTCGGCGTTCTCGCCGCTTGCGGGGGGATGCTGCGACTCCCCGGCGGCGGGCCACTGGGAGGCAGTGCGGTCTTCTTTCTGCTGGTGCCGGCCGGCCGGGTCCTTGGCCGCAGCTTCGGCTTCGTGTTGGGCGCGCTCACCCTGTTTGCCTCCGCCGTCATCACTGCTGGCATCGGACCGTGGCTGCCGTTCCAGATGTTCGGCGCGGCGTGGCTCGGATTCGGCGCCGGCTGCCTCCCCCGGGCCCGAGGTCGGGCCGAGCTCGCCTTGCTTGCGGCGTACGGCTTCGTCGCCGGGCTCCTCTACGGCTTCCTGCTCGATCTCTGGTTCTGGCCTTTCGTGTCCGGCAGTGAGCTGTCTTTCGTCCCGGGCGACTCGGTCATCGACAACCTGGGGCGCTTCGCCGGCTTTCATGCAGTGACCGCGCTGGGATACGACATCCCCCGGGGGGTGACCATCGCGGTGCTGATCGCCGCTGCCGGGCGCCCCGTCCTGCTGGCTCTGCGCCGAGCGGCCCGTCGCGCGGCCTTCGGCGCGGCCATCGAGTTCGCACCGGCCAGCGGCCCCGGAAGCGGCGCAGCGCGCGATGCGGCGGCACCCTGATGGAAGTGCTGCTGCTCGGGACCGGGTCGGGCGACGGCTGGCCTAACCCGTTCTGCGACTGCGTGAGCTGCGCAGCGGTACGCCGCATCGGCCCCGCGGCCGTCCGTAGCCAGTCCAGCGCCCTGGTGGACGGTCGGCTGCTGATCGACGCAGGCCCCGACGTACCACTCGCCGCATCGCGGCACGGGGTGTCCCTGGCGAGCGTCGAAGCGATCCTGCTGACGCACGCACATCCAGATCACATCGGCCCGCAGCTGCTGCTCTGGCGACACTGGGCCGGTCGTCGCGAGCCGCTCGTCGTCGCCGGGCCGCGGCAAGCTCTCGACCTCCTCGCGCACTGGATCGCACCGGACGACCCGGTCATCCTGCGACCGGTCGTCGCCGGCGACCGGTCGAACATCGTCGGCTACGACGTACGCGTCCTTGCGGCGGCGCATGGGGACGAGCACATCGGGCCGGCCGTGCTCTACGACATCTCCGCGCCGGATGGGGTGCGGCTGCTCTACGCCAGCGACACCGGGCCACTCCCGGCGACGACTCTCGACCGCATGACCGGAGCGGCGTACGACGTCGTGCTGCTCGAGGAGACCTTCGGCGATCGTCTCGACCACGGCACCGACCACCTTGATCTGCGCACCTTTCCTCAGGTGCTGGCGGCGCTCCGCCGGTGCGGCGCGGTGGTGGCCAGCACTCGGGTCGCGCCCACTCACCTGGGGCACCGCAACCCGCCGCCGGACGACCTGGGCCGTCGGCTCGCCCCATGGGGCGTTGAGCTCCTACCGGACGGCGCACAGCTGACCATCGGCTCCCCGGCGCTGGCGCAGCCCCAGAGTCGGCCACGACGGATGCTCGTCACTGGCGGCGCACGCTCGGGCAAGTCACGCTTCGCCGAAGAACTCCTGGCGGCCGACCCGACGGTGACCTACCTGGCTACCGGATGCAGCCCTGACCAGGCCAGCGATGCGGAGTGGGCTTCCCGCATCGAGGAGCACCAGAAGCGCCGTCCCAGCACGTGGACGACTCGGGAGTCGACCGATGTCGCCACCGCGCTCGACGCGCTCGAGCAGGACGACCCGCCGATGCTGGTCGACTGCCTCACCCTCTGGCTCACTGCTGCCATGGCGGACACCGGCTGCTGGGACGCCACCGTGCCTCGTGAGGTCGCTCTGAAGGAGCTCGAGGTGCGCACCCGCCGGCTCGTCGACGCCTGGACTCGCTGCCGCGGCACCGTCGTAGCGGTCACCAACGAGGTCGGCCAGGGCGTCGTCCCGGCCACTGAGGCCGGTCGGCGGTTCCGGGACGCGATGGGCCGGCTCAACGCGTCTGTCGCCGCCGCCTCCGATGCAGCGTGGGTCGTTGTTGCGGGGCTGCCGCAGCGGCTGCGCTGACGATCACTCCGCTGCCCGCGTGGGTGAGAGGTAGGAGTCCTCTCGCGTCCGCCCTGCTTCCACGGCGAGTGGCTCAGACTGCTCGGCTCAGACGCCAGCAACCGAGTCATCTGAGCCACTGGGCACCGCGGTCAGCTTGTCCTGCGTGGGCGGAGCACAATGCCCGCGTGGACCTCGACGACATCTCCCGTCTAGCCGCCTCCGTCGGCTCGTTGGACGAGGCCGCGATGATCGCAACGCTCGATCGCCAACAGCTGCTGACCAAGCCGACCGGATCGCTCGGCAAGCTGGAGGGCCTGTCGCTGTGGCTGGCCGGCGTACAGGGATGCGGGCCACCACGCCGGATGAGCCGCAAACGACTGGTCGTGTTCGCGGGTGACCACGGAGTGACGACCCGCGGAGTCTCCGCCTACCCGGCCGAAGTGACTGCGCAGATGGTGCGCAACCTCGTGGCCGGCGGCGCCGCGGCCAACGTCCTGGCGCGGCGTGCCGACGTCGGCGTACGCATACTCGACGTCGCCGTCGACGCCGACCTCTCCGACCTGCCTGCCGACGTCGGTCGCTACAAAGTACGGCGCGGGTCCGGCGCCATCGACAAGGAACCGGCACTGACCGAGGAGGAGGTGCTGCGGGCCTTCGCGGCGGGCGTGTCCGTCGCCGATGACGAGATCGACGGCGGCGCGGACCTGCTCGTGATCGGCGACATGGGCATCGGCAACACCACCATCGCGGCCGCCTTGGTCTGCGCGGTCACCGGAGGGGAGCCGGTCACGACAGTGGGTCGCGGGACCGGCGTGGACGACTTCACCTGGACTCGCAAGGTCGCCGTGGTACGTGACGCGCTGCGGCGCAGCAGATCCAGCACTCTGCAGCCGCTCGACCTGCTGCGCGAGCTCGGCGGCGCCGACATCGCGGCCATGTGCGGCTTCCTCGTCGCTAGTGCAGCGCGGCGTACGCCGATCGTCCTTGACGGCGTGGTTCCCGGGTCCGCCGCTGCCGTCGTGAGTCGGCTCTGTCCCGCAGCCGTCGCCTTCTTCGCCGCCGGACACCGCTCGACCGAGCCAGCGCACAGCGCGGCGCTCTCCCATCTCGGCCTCACGCCACTGCTCGAGCTGGAGCTGCGACTCGGTGAGGGGACCGGTGCGCTGCTCGCCGTACCGCTGCTCGACGCTGCGGTCGACATCGTGAGTGACATGGCGACCTTCGACCAAGCCGGCGTGAGCGACCGCGCGTGAGCGGGCTCATCGACGGCGCACGTTTGGCGCTGTCCACTTTCACGGTTCTGCCGGCCGGCTCACCGCCGACCGACCGTCGTACGGCCGGCATCGCGATGTCCCTCGCACCGCTCGTGGGGGTCGTCGTCGCACTGCCCGCGGCCGCCGTGATGGCTCTGGCTCGAACCGGGCAGTCCGCCAGTGCGCTGCTGCTGCCCGCTGTCCTAGCCGTCGTCGTGACGACGTTGACGACTCGTGGGCTGCACCTGGACGGGCTCGCTGACACGGTCGACGGGCTGGGTTCGTCGCGGCCGCCCGACGAGGCACGAGTTGTGATGCGGCGCCCGGACGTCGGTCCGTTCGGGGTCGTTGCCGTGGTGTTGGTGTTGCTGACGCAGGTCGCCGCACTGACCGCGGCGACCGAGCGCGGGTTCGGCACAGTTGCTCTGTGCGTGTCCGTCGTCACTGGTCGTCTCGCCGTGACCCTGGCCTGCATCCGCGGGGTGCCCGCCGCCGACCCGACCGGTCTCGGTGCCGCAGTGGCCGGCACGGTGCGCCGATCAGTGGCCGCGGCCGTTACGGCGGCAGTGCTTGTCGCGAGCACCTTCGCCGGGGCGTTGGACGGCGACGGCGGCGCTGCGAGAGAAGCCGTGCGCACCGTCGCAGCCGTCGTCATCGGCATCACCGCGGCCCGACTGTTGCGCGCGCATTGCGTACGCCGGCTCGGCGGTGTCACCGGGGACGTGCTCGGCGCGCTCGTCGAAGCAGCGACGACCGTCAGCCTGCTGGTCATGGCGATCTGACGCGAAGACCCGCCCGCCGGACTAGTGCTCTCTAGGTGGTTCGCGTCGGACGCGAGAGGATGCGCACATGATCGCTCTGCCGTCGCTGATGTCACCCGCGTCCTCAATGTTCCTGGTGCCCGAGTCGCGCGAGCAGCCCATGCACGTCGGCGGCCTCCAGCTCTTCGTGCCACCCGACGGCGCCAGTCCCGACACGATCGCAAATCTCTACCGCGAGATGGTCGAGTCGACTGATGTCGCGGGACTCTTCAAGCGTCGGCCCTACCGCTCGATGGCGACTCTCGGACAGTGGGCCTGGGGTGAAGACGCCAACATCGACCTCGAGCACCACGTGCGTCACTCCGCGCTCCCTCGGCCTGGGCGGGTTCGCGAGCTGCTCGCGCTGACGTCGCGTCTGCACAGCACGTTGCTCGACCGCAAGCGGCCACTCTGGGAGGCGCACCTCATCGAGGGGCTCGAGGACGGACGCTTTGCCGTATACACCAAAGTCCATCACGCACTGATGGACGGCGTCGCCGCCATGAAGCTGCTCGAGCGCAGCCTCTCGACCGATCCTGACGAGCGCGACATGCCCATGATCTTCGGTGAGCTGCCTGCGCAGTCCCGGCGGAACAACGAGGCCGGAGGCAGCGCGCTGCTCGACGGTCTTCGCATGGGCGCGAACGTCGTCAGCGACGCGGTCACTCTCACTCCGAAGCTGCTCGAGCTCGGCCTGCACACATTGCGCACGCTCCCGGGCGAGGCCCCGAAGAGCATGCTCAACGTCGACATCACCGGCAGCCGCCGCTTCGCGGCCGACTCGTGGGACATCCACCGGATCAAGACCGTGGGCAAGAAGGCCGACGCCACGATCAACGATGTCGTCCTCGCGATGTGCTCGTCGGCGCTGCGCGACTACCTCCTCTCCGAGGAGGCCCTGCCAGATGCCTCGCTGGTCGCGATGACACCCGTCTCACTGCGCACCAGCGACGAAGCCGAGAGCGGCAACGCCGTCGGCGTGATCCTCTGCAGCCTCGGCACGCATCTCGACGACCCCGAAGCAAGACTGCTGGCGGTCCGCGACTCCATGCGCGCGGGTAAGGCGGGCCTGGCCGGGTTGAGCGCGCTCCAGATCTCTGCCCTCAGCGCTCTCATCACTGCGCCGTTGCTGGTCAACTCGAGTCTCGGCGCGCACCGTTACATCCGTCCAGCCTTCAATCTCACCATCTCGAACGTGCCTGGTCCGCCCGGGCCGATGTATTGGAACGGGGCACGTCTCGACGGCCACTACCCGCTGTCCATCCCGGTGTCAGGTCAGGCGCTCAACATCACGGTGACGAGCTACAACGGCCGGCTGAACTTCGGACTGACCGGCTGCCGTCGCAGCCTGCCGCACATGCAGCGGCTGCTGTACGGCCTCGACCAGGGATTGCTCGATCTCGAGAAGGCATTCCTGTAGCGCGTCGGCCCCACTACTTCACGTGCGACTCCACGAACGGGGGACGCACCACCGTCATCGTCGAGGTGCGACCCCGTACGTCGACAGTGACCTCGTCGCCGACCTCGACACCGCGCGCCAGCAATGCCAAGCCGATGCCCTGCCTACGCGTCGGAGAGAACGTCCCACTTGTCACCTCGCCCACGGCCGTGTCGCCACGCGTCACCGTCATGCCTTGACGCGGGATGCCACGGTCGCGCGACTCCAGGCCCCAGAGCAGCCTGGCCACGCCCGCTTCCTTCTCGCGGAGCAGTGCAGCGCGCCCCCAGAACGCCGGCTTGTCCCAGCCGACCGCCCAGCCGGCGCGTGCCTGGTTGGGCGTGATGTCTAGCGTCAGCTCGTGGCCGTGCAGCGGGTAGCCCATCTCGGTGCGCAACGTGTCGCGCGCGCCGAGTCCGCACGGCAGCGCGCCGTACGCCGACCCCGCTGACAGCAAGGCATCCCAGAGGTCCCCGGCGTCCGCCGCTCGCGGAATCACCTCGAAGCCGAGCTCACCGGTGTAGCCGCTGCGCGCGACGTGGAGATCCTGACCCGCCCACGTCGCAGCCACGAACGTCATGTACGCCGATGGCGCGGGCAGCCCGACCGCTGCCAAGAGGTCGGCTGAACGCGGTCCCTGAATGGCGACCACGCCAAGCGCCTCGTGCAGGTTCTCTACAGCAATCCCGGCCGGCGCCGCCTCAGCCAGGCGAGCCACCACGCCGGTCGTGTTGGCCGCGTTCGGAATCAGATAGACCTCGTCGTCATCCCGGATGTAGACGATGAGGTCGTCGACGACCCCACCGGTCGCGTCGTCACAGCACAAGGTGTACTGCGCCTGCATCGGCCCGATCTTGCGCAGGTCGTTGGTCAGTGCGGCGTTGACGAAGTCGACGGCGCCCGCGCCCCGGACCACCGCCTTGCCAAGGTGTCCGACGTCGAAGACACCTACCCGCTCACGGACCGCGGTGTGCTCGGCCAGCACTCCCCCGCCCGGGTACTCGATCGGCATCTCCCAGCCACCGAAGTCGGCCATCTTGGCGCCGAGCGCGGCATGTCGGCCGTGCACGGTCGTCGTACGTAGTTCGGACACGTCGAGGCCTTTCCGCGAGGAAACCTCGGGCAGCCTAGAGTGAATGCCTCTGCCGTCATCCCCCGCCCTACTGCGAAGGACCCTTCGAGCCGTGACAACTGTGTCGCTGACCAGCTCCGATCTCGCCACCGCCAAGGTCGACGTCCTCGTCGTCGGCGCCACGAAGGGCGTCAGCGGCCCAGTGCTCAGCGCCGGAGCCGGTCCCGTCGACAAGGCGTTGAAGGGTCGCCTCGTAGCCGCACTCACGGACCTCGGGTTCACTGGCGCCCACGGTGAGACCGCCCGAGTCACCACCTTCGGCGCCACGACGGCGGCGACCGTGCTCGCGGTCGGCCTCGGACCAGTGGAGGAAGTCGACGCCGAGCGGGTACGCCGGGCCGCAGGCGCCGCCGTGCGCGCCGCAGCGGGCACTCGCACGCTCGGCACGACGCTGGCATCCACCGGCGGGCTCGACCCAGCCGAGGCGCTGCGGGCGACCCTGGAAGGCTCGCTGCTCGGTAGCTACGACTACACGCCCTACCGGCAGGCCAGCATGGAGGGTCGCAAGGAGCCGGTGCAGTCGGTCGTCGTCGGCGTACCGGACAAGAAGTCCAAGGCCGCAGTCACAGCGCTCAAGCGGGCCGAAGTCGTAGCCGCCGCGGTCGCCCTGGCCCGCGACCTCACCAACACCCCTCCCGGCAACCTGCACCCGAGCGACCTCGCCGACGTGGCTCTCGCCGAGTGCACCAAGGCTGGCTGCACCGTCGAGGTGTTGGACGAGAAGGCGCTCCGCAAGGGCGGCTACGGCGGGATCATGGGAGTGGGCCAAGGCTCGGCCAACCCGCCTCGGCTGGTCCGCATCAGCTATACCCACCCCAAGGCCACGCGCACCGTCGCCCTCGTCGGCAAGGGCATCACATTCGACTCCGGCGGCCTGTCGCTCAAGCCCGCCGCGTCGATGGAGTGGATGAAGAGCGACATGGCCGGCGCCGCCGCCGTCATCGCCTCGCTCACCGCCATCGCTCGGCTCAAGCCGATGATCAACGTCACTGGCTGGGTGCCGACCGCCGAGAACATGCCTTCGGGCGCTGCAATCCGCCCCGGCGACGTGCTGACGATGTACAGCGGCAAGAAGGTGGAGATCCTCAACACCGACGCCGAGGGGCGCCTCATTCTCGGCGACGCGTTGTGGCGGGCCGGCGAGGAGAAGCCGGACGTTCTCATCGACGTCGCCACCCTGACCGGCGCGCAGCTCGTCGCTCTCGGCGCCCGCACCGCCGGCGTGATGAGCAACGACGACGACCTCCGCGCCCGGGTGGTCACGTCCGCCGCCGCTGCCGGAGAGGCCATGTGGGGGATGCCGCTGCCCGAGGAGCTGCGTAAGTCCATCGACTCGGACATCGCTGACATCACCAACACGGGCGACCGCTACGGCGGCATGCTGGTAGCGGCGATCTTCCTGCGCGAGTTCGTCGCTCCGGGCCTGTCGTGGGCGCACCTGGACATCGCGGGTCCGGCGTACAACAACGACGTCCCCTTCGGCTACACGCCCAAGGGTGGCACCGGAGCCGCCGTCCGCACCTTCGTCCA
>JBKJUS010000048.1:0-9247 GCA_046590575.1 Mycobacteriales bacterium
TGTTGGCGTGCCGGCTTCCGGTGATCGTGTCGACCAGTGGCCGACCGAGCGTGGGCCCTTGGTCGCGCAACACGCGCACAGCCGCGAGGAGTGCCTCGGCGTCTCACTGAGCTAACCCATCAGCCCACGCCTCACACGCCAGGTTGAACGCGACGGACCAGACGACCCTCGCCATGCTGATAATAATAACATTATCGCAGGAAAGGACGCAGCTCGCGTCCCGCGCGGGCACATCACGGACAGCAGTCTCGGCGTACGAGCATGGCCGCAAGTCCCCGACGCTGGACACCGCCGAACGCCTGCTCGCCGCCATGGACCTCGAGTTCACGGCCGAGCCCCGGCTCAGGTTCAAGCGGCTCAAAGGCCCGCGCGGCCGGGCCTTCGTGGTGCCAACCCGCCTACCGCATTTACCCGCCGACGAGGCGCTGCGCACTGTCGCCCTGCCGGTCCAGCTGAACTGGAGTCAGCCCGGCCGGACATTCGACTGCGCCGATCGGCACGACCGGGCCCGTCTGTATGAGCTGGTCCTGACCGAGGGCCAAGCGGGTGACATTCGCCGCTTGGTCGACGGCGTACTACTCGTAGATCTGTGGGACGAGCTGGTTCTCCCGCGAGAGGTACGCACCGCGTGGGATCCGCTGGTCCGCCAGGCCCGCACATGAGCGAGCCGTACGGCGCGCTGACCCCGCTTCAGGTCGACGCTGTTCGGCTCTTCTTCTCACTGCCCGCCAGCGCCGGCTTTCTTCTCGGGATCGTCGAGCATCAGACGCACGCCCCATTACCGGGCATTCTCAAAGTGCTGTGGAGTTGACCCGTCAGCCACCGGGTTTGACGTCTTCGCAACCGCGGTCGACGCGATCGAGGGAGATGAGTACTTCCTCGGCCGAGTAGAGGACTCGAATGCAATCGCCCGTTGAGACCGCACCGATGCTCTCGGGCGAGTCGGCACGCACACAGATATCTGGCCCGGTCGACCTACCGACGCAGATACGGTGGGACTGACGCTCGGTGACTCTCCCGGTCACGGTCCGGTCCGGACCCTCCTGGGAGATGACGACAATGAGGATCGCTAGTGCCGCGAGTAGCAGCCCGACCGGCACGAGCAGCCGTCTCGACGCCCTTCGCCGACCTACCGGCGGTTCCGTCATCTCCGACGCTGACGGAGTCGGCGACGGCTTCGCTGGACGTTGGCGGACATGGGCACGACGCTGACAGAACCGTCGGTTTCGAGCACGGCCAGCTCGACTTCGGTGAGGTCGCCGATCTCACCGTGCTCGCGTACGGCGGCGATGACTTCGTCCTCGGTGATGCCCTCGCGGTGAAGGTTGGCGGAAACAAGTTCGCCGTGCTGGACGAGAACGACGGGGACGCCTTCGACGAGCTGGCGCACTCGCACGCTCCGAAGCCGGATCCGGGCGACGGCGGCATTGACGGCCAGCAGCGTCGCGGCCGAGACGAGCCCTCCCTGGAGGCTGGTGTCGGCGCCCACCATGGCGTTCTGAACGGCATTGGCGACGAGAAGGATCACGACGAGATCGAAGGGGGTCAGCTGGCCGAGCTCGCGGCGCCCACCGATGCGGAGCCCAACTAGCACAGCGGCGTAGACGGCGATCGACCTTCCGACGATCTCGATCAGGTTCACGACCTGGGCGTGGCCGGCGAGCAGATCTTCTGGTGGAGCTCGGTCGTGAGCAGGTGGATCGCCTTGACGATCTCGTCAGCCTCAACGTTGGTCTGGTAGTCGTGCAGCGCAAGCTCCGATGAGATCTGGTCCTGGCGTTTGGCGGCGATCAACAGGATCGCTCCTTGCATGGCGGCCAGGCAGGACAGGATCAGGTTCAACAGAATGAATGGGTACGGGTCGAAGCCAACGTTGCGGTTGCCGATCATCCATCCGGTCAGGAACAGTAGGGCCCCGAACACGAACGCCCACGACCCCATCCGGTTGCGCATGGAGTCGGCGGCCCGCTCGCCGCGGGTGAGCTGTTCTGCGGAGCGGACCCCGGGATGACGATGCCAAAGGGAGGAGATGCGCATAGCCGAAGGATAGGGGACGACCGTCGCACCTGCGGTTCGGCGATAGCCGATGCTGTCGCCGAGCAGCACTTGCCCCCGCAGGCGAACTCAGCAGGCTCTCAGCGTCGGTGTGCTCTGCTAGTGAGGTGAACTCACCCCACGTGCTGCGACGCGCGCTAGCTGTCCTTGCGATCCTTGTGGTGCCCGTGGTCGCAATCGGCGCGGGTGCGGTTCTGCGCGGCCCGGACGCAGACGGACCCGCGCGCCCCGCTCCCACCGGTGCCGTGGAGGCGAGTGCGCGGGCGGCTGATGGTCGCCCGGCCGTGCGTTTGGTCGTGGCCGGCGACGTCGGTACCGGTGACGAGCAGGAGCGGCGCACAGCTGCCGCAGCCGCCCGACGTGCCGGGTCGCGGGGGTGGGACGCACTTGTGTTGCTGGGCGACAACATCTACGAGGACGGCGATCCCCGTCGGGCGAGCAGCGCCGTGCTCGAGCCATTCGCGCCGGTCCTGAAGCCGGGCGTGCCGTTGCTTGCCGCTCTCGGCAACCACGATGCGGACTCCGGCAACGGACCGGCGCAGCTCAAGGCCCTCGGGCAGCCCGGGCCCTGGTTCGCCCGGCGGATCGGTCCGCTCCTGCTCGTCGTTCTCGACAGCAACCGCCCTGACGACCCGCAACAGCTGGCGTGGCTGCGGCGGACCCTCGCGGAGGACGACGCGAGTTGGACGGTCGCCGCCATGCACCACCCGATGAGGTCGGCCGGGTACCACGGCTCCGACTTAGACGTGCGTGCGGCCTTCGCGCCGCTGTTCCGGAAGTACGGTGTGCAGCTCGCGCTGGCTGGACACGACCACGACTACCAGCGAAGCCGCATCATCGACGGTACGACCTACCTCGTTTCGGGGGCAGCGGCCAAGCTGCGACCCGCCGGTAGTAATGCCGATACGGTCACTGCCCGGTCGGCGCGGCACTTCCTGGACCTGGCAGTCTTCCCAGACCGGCTCGTCGTGCAGGCAGTGGATCAGACCGGCGCGGTGTTCGACGGCGTCGTAATCCACGGCACTTCTGGCGACATGGGTGGTATCTAGGAAGCCCGGATCAAAGGACCGGACAAGCGCCTGTACCGGCTGTTCTGCGTGCTCGAGCGGTCAGCGCCGGGGCTACCGGGCCCCGACGCTCGTTGTGCTTACCGGTCTGAGCGAGCCCGATCGAACCGTGTTCAGCGACAACGATTACCGGCGCGTGCGGCGGCTGCGGGAGACTAGGGCGTCTCTCCCGGAGGAAGATTCACCGCGGCCCAAACTGCCCACGCTTGGAGCTGTCGTGTGCCTGTCCCGTCCGCGACCTGGTCGATCGCGTCCGCGAACCAACCGGCAATGCTCGCGCAGGTCAGCGCGAGCTCGCAGAGCTGCTCAGTGCTCTTGCCAGTCAACACGTCGAGGATCGCTGGCGTGATGTCAGGCTCTCCGAGAGCCCGACAGCCAGTCACCAGCGACACTGCTTCGTGGAACCGCGTCGACGTAGCAGAGCCCACGACCGGCGCACCGTCCGCGGCCGCCGACTCGTCGTAATCGACTCGAGGCGACGGCGCGCCACCCGACGGCTCGAGTTCGGGCTGAGTCCAGCCTGGCAGCTCGAACAGGTGCATTTGACTCATGAAGACGCCGACTGCGGTGCCGGACCAGCGCAGCCGGCGTCGACACACCGAACAGTCAAAGACGGTCGGCGGATCTATGTGAGTCTCGCGGCACGCGGGACATCTGACCCGCGCCATCAGGTGAGCGAGGGATGGACTGAGACGTCGGACATCTCATCCACGGGCCTGAAGAGTTTCGTGCCCCAAGACACGGTCTCGAAGACAGCCAGCCCTGCCCGCTCGAACAGCTCTCGGACCGTCCTCACGCCGGACCGGCAGCATGCTCGACGTAGCGGCAGAGGCGGTTGACCCGGCGCAGCTGATCGACGGTGCGACATCGTGCTCGCAGCAGCGCCGGCGAGCCGACCAGGACACACAGCGCCCGCGCGCGAGAGACCGCGACGTTGAACCGGTTCGGGCTGTAGAGGAACTCCAGGCCCCGCGGCACATCCTCGACGGACGACGAGGTGGTCGAGTAGACAACCGCAGCCGCCTCTTGCCCCTGCAGCTTGTCGACTGTGCCAACTCGCACCCCCTCGGGCACCGCAGCGCGGATCAGGCCGGCCTGCACGTTGTACGGCGTAAGCACCAGGACATCGTCGACGCCCAGCACCCGCTCGGTACCGGTGCGATCGATCCAATGACGACCGAGGAGAGAAGACACAATCTCGGCGACGACGGCAACCTCCTCGGACGACGAGGAGCGTCGGCCCGTGTGCACGACCGGTCGCCAGCGCACCCCCGCACCCGACAGGTCGTCATCGCCGAGGATCCGCTGCCGCTCACAGCCTCCGGCCACGTCCAGGCGACCGTCGTAGAACGACATCGATACGAAGTCGCAGACCGCCGGCGCCAGCCTGTGGGTCTCAGCCAGGAACACCCCGAGATCAGGCGAGATGACCGCCTGCCCGCCGAGCACGCGCTCGAGACCGGACATCCCCGCGCCCGCGGGGTGGGTCGCCTTCGCCGGCTGGGCGAGCTGCTGCGGGTCGCCGAGCAACACCAGGTCGCGCGCGGCTGAGGCAACCGCGAGACAGTTGGCGAGCGAGAGCTGGCCGGCCTCGTCGATGACCAGCGTGTCAACGACGTCCCGCATCTCGTCGCGGGCCCACAGGTAAGACGTACCGGCGACCACATCCGCCTCGGACGCTGCGGCCAGCAGCTCCTCGTTGGAACGAACCGACGTCACCCCCTCGACGCCGCACTCCTGGTCCTCGCGGCACTTCTGCACGACAGACACGGAGGCGCCACGCTCGACAGCGGCCTCGCGGATTGCGCTGAGCATGTTGCCGATCGCCTTGTGGCTGAACGCGGTGATCCCGACCCGCTTGCCATCCTCGACCAGGTCCAGCACGAGCCGCGCACCGGTCCAGGTCTTGCCCGACCCGGGAGGCCCCTGCACCGGCAGACAGCCTTTGTCGAGCGCGACGCCGAGCCGGAGCACGCGACCCGATGGCGTCTCTCCCGCGGGCACCGACGTGGCGCGTAGCCGTGGCATGCGGCGGGCCAGCAGCGCGCGGGCGGCCCGGTAAGGACCCTCGCCGTCGAGCCCGTACTCGAGTGCGGCTGTGATGACGCGACGCGTGGCTCGACGGAGCTGGATGTCGTTGATCGGCATGGGCGCGAGCAGCGCGGCGGTCACGACCGGGGCCTTCGACACGGCCCGCGCCACCTCCACCCAGCCTGCCTCGGCATCGATCGCGTGGATCGTGCCGACGACCTCGCTGGTCTCCTGCGCGAGCACGTCGGACGTGACGTGAAGCTTTGTCTCCTGCGGCGGAAATGCATACCGCCAGATCGTCGAGCGGCGCACCGTGCCGACGGCCGTTGGGCCCGTCACGCGACCGATCGCGCTCGTGTCGTCGACCAGATCGTCGGCATCGGCGTCGAGCCGCTCGAAGTGCGCCCACCAGTCCGGCTTGGACTCCCGCCGGTGCCAGTCGACCAGCCCGGCGGCGAGCTCAAACGTCGCCTGCTCGTCGACGTCACCCGCGGCCTCGGCTCGGGCCAGCACCGCTGCAGTCAGCGCCTCGACCTCGGCGTTCTCGCGGGCGACCTTCTCCGAGGACTCGCCGTCGCGCGGCGTCGGCCGCACCACTTCGGCCATCGCCTCGACCTCGGCGCGCAACGTCTCGAGCCAGTCCCGCAGCCCGACGGTGGAGGCGACGTCCTCTTCGTTGTACCGCTCGATGTCGTCGAGAATCGACTGGTCGCGCGAGCCCATCCAACGTTCGTACTCGACGACACTCGTTGCCCCGTCACCGACCTCGGCAGAACGGGAGAACCCGTAGAAGACCTCGAGCTTCTTGATCGAGTACGACTCGCGACTCACCCGCACCCCGCCGCGAACGACGGCGTACAGGTCGACGAAGACGCCGCCGCGCAGCAGCCGGTCGACCTCTGCCTCGCGGGTCGTGTGCTTGCCCATCAGCCGCTTGAGCGCGCTCTTCTCGTACGCCGCGTAGTGGTAGACGTGCAGCTCGGGATAGATGTCGAGCGCCCCGATGATCCGGTCGACGACCGCCTCGAAGGCGGCCTTCTCCGCGACATCGTCGTGCGCCCAATAGGCGGTGAAGTCACCCTTGGCGTCACTGAGCCCCCACAGGTACTCGATGCTCTCGAACGGGTGCCCCTCGAGGTCGAGGAACAGGTCACCCGCGCTGGGTGGCGGCAGCAGCGCGAACCCGCGTCCCTCCTCCGGCGGCAGCACCTCGTAGCAGTGCGCGCCGGTCTCCCGCGCCCGGACCTGCAGCACGGCCTGACCGTGCAGCCGCTCGTAAATCGCGGAGTTGCAGCCTTCCGGCGGCGTGACTCCTGCCGCGGCGAGCTGCGCGACCGTCGTGATACCGGCGGCGCGGAGCTGGTCTGCGTGGTCGCGGCGCATCCAGGCGACGAGCGACAGGTGGTCGTCGGTACGTCGGCGGTCGGCGCACACATCCGTCCAGCGGCAGTAGCCGCAGTGGTCGACCGGCTCCGGGTAGATCGCATCGGTGACCGGCCCGTCGAGCACCGCCTCGAAGTCGAGCTGCTGGCGGCGCGTGTACGCCACGACTTCGGTCATCGGCGTGACGTGGCGCTGGCCGTCGCCGGTGATAACCGTCAGCAGCTCAGGTCCGAGGCCGAGGATCCGCTCGAGGTGCCCGCCGTAGAGCGCCATCTGCACGAACGCTGCTGCCTTGGGCTTCGACGACAGCTTCGTGTCGGCGACGTCGTAGGACCACGGCACCCGCGGCGAGGGCCGGTCGGCGCGCTTGAGCAGGAAGTCTGCGTGCCCGCGCCAGCGTCCGTCGAAGAACGTGGCCTGGAAGATCACGTCCGGCCCGTCGAGCAGAGCCTCTTCGGTCAGCCGGGTCCGCTCCTCGAGCGAGAGGACGTCGGGGATCTCGACAACCGTGAGTCCCTGGGCGCGCAACGCCAAGAGCTCGCGGCCCTCGTGCGCCAAACCACGCTGCGCCAGCAGCTCGAGCATCGGGTCGTCACGGTCGGGCCTCACCAGCGCGCCCTCGGCGGCCTGGCGCTCAAGCTCGGTGCGATGCCCGCACGCGATATGCCCGACCAGGTCGGTCGGGCTCACGACCAGCCGCGCGTCCTTCAGGTACATGCCACTCCCCCGTCACCAGCGAGTCTCCAGAGTGACAGCCGGGTGTGACATCCGGGAGTGAGACTGGTCAGCGGTGCGCTACTCGTCGGACGCAGTGGCCCGAAGTCGAGCGACTGCGTCATTGAGATCGTCCAGATCGTGGTTCACCGTCGCAGTCACGACCGAGTGCGAGGGCGACTCACAGAGGGACCAAGTCGGCGTAGACCGCGGGTCGCACACCTGGCTTCAGGTCGCCGGCAGGGATGAGGTCGACAGTGCTGCCAAGGAGATTCTCCAGTCGGCTCTGGAGCCGGCCTAGCTCGAGCAAGCCCATCTCCCCGGGCAGGTCCACCAGCAGGTCGACGTCGCTGTCGACCCGGTCCTCACCGCGTGCGACGCTGCCGAACACCCCCCTGACCCGCACACCATGCTCGGCAGCAGTCCGAACGAGCGCCGCCCGCCGACGGCGCAGGACGCGCCCCACCGGACCCGTGAGTCGAGAGAGTTCGGCTCCGCTGCCTATGACGCGGAGTTCAAGGACGTGACCAGTCGCCGCTATCAGCCTAGCCAGCGAAGGGACGGACGGCTGCCGTCGGCCGGACTCGTACACGCTGACCACGCTCTGCGTAATTCCGGCGCGGGCAGCCAGCTCCGTCTGGGAAAGCCCGGCTCGTCGACGGGCCTCCCGCAGGAGTGCTGCTGCCGACGCGGTATCCGACCCCATAGTGCTGATCATAGCGTATTGTGCATGAAAAGATTGCGTAGCCTCGCCGAGCAACGGGATCAGTGATGCTGCCCGGAGCCGTCGGTCACGACGGCTCCCTCGTCGCAATTCGATGGCGGGGCCGGTGAGCCTAGTTCGTCCTCGCCGCCTGTAGGCGCTTCCGTACGCCGTCGCCGCCGTACCGGGCGATCTCGTCGAGGTCGCCGCAGACGACTAGCAGGGTGCGCGCACGTGAAAGGCCGACGTAGAGCTTCTCCCGCTGACGACCGTCGTCCCGGAAGCCGTTGACGGCGAGGATGACGACCGACCGCTCCAGGCCCTTGAAGTTCAGGGTGTTGCCGTAGAAGACGTCGGTGCCGGCGAAGTACTCGTCCCAGTACGCCTCGAGCCCTATCTCGTCCTTCGCCATCTTCTGCAGCTCATGTCGGTGGTGGGTGGTGAGCAGCGCGATCTGGCCCGGCTGCCAACCCTCTCCGAGCAGGTTGTCCACCGCGTCGTCCGCCGCACCGATCGCCTCGGCCGCCGTGCATTGCCAGAAGCGCACCGGCACGCCCTCCGCGCCACGCCACTTGAGCCTGCGTGCCGTCAGACTGCCGAAGGCTCGGCCGATCGCCTGGGTGTTGCGCACGTTCTCGTCGAGGTCGACCGGCACGAGTCCCAGGTCGGCCGGCGGCGCGCCGTACCGGGAGAAGATCCGCTGCTCCGGATCGCTGAAGACATAAATGCCGCCCGACTCGCGGTCGCGCAGACAAGCGAGCAGAGACGGCCACCAGGACTCCGCGAAGTCCTGCGCCTCATCGACGACGACGTCATCGATCCGCACCTTGCTCGGTGCATCCCCGGCGGCCGAGAGCAGGGCCGCCGGCAGCTCGGTCTCCCAGTAGTCCGGGTCATCCTCGCGAGCGGCATCGGCAGGGATGCCGAAGCGCACGGCCAGGCCATGGAACGTGCCGACGTACGACGGGCGCTCCTTGCTCGGCCACTTCGCAGTCATCCGCTGCAGGTACGTCGCGAGCCCGCGCGAGTAGCAGAGCAAGGCGACCGAGCGTCCCGTGCGGGTGAGCCGGCGAGCCTTCTCCAGGGCGAGGAACGTCTTGCCTGTGCCCGCGCCACCGGCGACCTCCAGCCGGTGGTTGCGGCCCAGCTTGTCCAGGACGACGAACTGCCGGGTGGTCAGCTGCTCGCAGCGCGCTTCCTCCTCGTCGGCGAGGGAGAGCAGGCTGGCCTGACTGGGCAACGAGCCCGCGAGCACGCTGCAGATCCATTCGACGTCCTCGGCCGAGACCGGTGG
>JBKJUS010000078.1:0-33861 GCA_046590575.1 Mycobacteriales bacterium
CACGGACGTCGCCGTACGTCGGCGCAGGTCACGGTCGCCGCCGCGCCACATGGCCGCGAGCAGCAGACCTTGCTCATCGACGCAGCTGCGCGCCTCGTCGGAACGAGTGGCTGGAGCAAACATGGCGACGTCCAGGGGATCCCGGGCCGTCGCGACGTGCTAGTCCCTCTCGCTCGGCCCACATCAGCGGCGCGGCGAGCTGCAGATCCTGCCCCGGCTCCCCCGGCGCGACCACCGCAATCTGGCGCCACTCCCCCGTCGCGCTTCGGTCATAGACACCGGCATCCGTCGTCGCCGAGCCTCCGCCGTCGAGCAGCCGTCGACTGACCCGAGGGCGATCGACCTCCAACACCTCTTTCGTCCGCACCCCGCTGACGAGGTCCTCGACGTCGTAGGCGATCCGGTACGCCGAGGCACCGATCTGATCCTGCGGAGCACCGTCGCGACTGCGCACCGCGAACCCGGCCGCAACGCCGGCAAGGAGCAGCGCCGCCGCGATCACGGCCAGCCGGGTCAGCGGTGGGCGGGACCAGGCCACGGAAGCATCGGTGCCAGCGTCGGCTTCATGACCTCGGTCAGGTAGCGGATCGTCCAATACGGCGTCAGGTAGTCGATGCCCGGCGCCTGGTGGGTCGGTGCGTCAGCGCCATCCAGCGCTGTTGGCGGTTGCTGCCAGAGGAAGTCACGGGGGGCGCGCTGCGCGACGGGCAGCGGATAGCGCGCCCGCAGCTTCGGTGTCGCGCCGGGTGGCAGCGATGCCGGGTCAGGCACCGTGACGACGGTGCCGTCCTGATCGATGTCGAGCTGCGTGACCGGCACGCACTCGAGATCCAGGCCGCAGCGCGGTGAGTTCGACACCGGACCTGACTCGATCGCCCGGCGGTAGTCGAGCCACTGCCCGAGATGCAGCACCGCCGCGTCGACCCGGCCTGGCTCGCCGCTTGCGCCGTAGGTGATGGACTCGAAGTGGGCGTTGCCGTCATCGCCAGTGGTGTTGTCCATGACCCCGAGTGCCTGCTTCATGAGGACGCGGATCGCCGGGTCGGCCTCGAGTCGAATGGTGTTGCCGACGGTCAGGTGGTTGAGGTTGTACTTGAAGTACCCCTCGTTCGGCTGCACGGAGTCGACCTCCATCGACAACGCCAGCGCAGGCAGTTGCGTCGCAAGCTCCTCCGCCCACACCGCGTTCCAGTACAGCTGTTCCTCCGGGGACCCGTCTTGCGCGACGTGGCGGGCGCTCTGTGCAACGTTGAGCCGTGCCGACGGCACCTGCTGCATGAACGCCGGGGAGACGAAGTTGTCGAAGTCGTGGCCGTTGAAGCCGGTGATCGGCACGGTAAGCGGCAGCTTGGGCACCGACACGTTTCCGTGTGGCCGGGGGAAGCTCCAGCCGAACTTCACTAATCGTCCGGCGAGCACGAGCACGTCGGCCCGGATCTGCTCGCGCAGGGCTAGGTCGTCGTTGCCAACCAGGTCGTAGGCGTGGAGCAAGCCGTAGAGCGTCCCGGCGTAGCTGTCCCGGCTCGGCGCTGTCTCGCAGTAATAGTTGACCCTGTCCACGATGCCGTTGTCGAGCCCGTCGTCCCAGTAGAACGGCCCGAACACACGCTGGTTGTCGTTGGGCCGGATGCCAATCCCATCCGGGGTGTCCGACGGCTGCGGTGCGCACGCGCGCATCAGCAGTCCATCCTCGCCCTGGAACACCGGGACACCGCCGCCAAACGACGGTGGGCCGCCCGCCGGAGAAGTGGGGCTGTACGACGTATTCGGGGAGAGCTCGGTCTGCCATTGGCTCCCGATGCGGGACAAGAGGTGGAACTTCGCGCTCATCAGACGCACCCGACGCAGGGCCTCGTCGCGCTGCGCCGTCCAATAGATTCGAGCGGCGTCCGCTGCGGCATCAATCTTCTTCGTCTTGCCGTCATCGGGTCCGAGCAGCCGGAGCTTGTCCTGTGCCACCGCGTAGCGCATCGACTGCCCGGCGAGGTAGACGCCCGTCCACAATGCCGAGTCACCCCACGCGCCACCGCTGGCGACATCGCCCAACACCCTCTGCGGGGTGCGGTAGTCGATCTCAACTGCCTGGCCATAGCGGAAGTTGTCCACGATCCGCCGCTCCAACTCGAGCATCGCGGTGTCATCGGCGCAGGCGAGCGGACCGTTGCAGGGCAGCGGAGGAGCTGGTGGCAGCTTCGGCTGTGCCACGGAGACACTCGCGGCGTCGAGGGCGAACGTCGAGGGAGATTCAGCGACAGTCGCGAGCACGGCGGCGAGCGTCGATGCGATCAGCGTGGCGAGACGACGCACAGTGGTCCCCCGGTTCAGAAGGCCGCGAGAGCGGCGTTCGTGCCACCCCCGAGGAAGACGGAGCGGAGCAGGTCATCGCGGTGCAGGAGCTCGGCGGTCGGCCCCTCGAAGCGGACCGACCCCTTCTCCATGAAGTAGGCGCGGTCAGCGAGAGTGAGGGCAATGTTCACCGACTGCTCGACCAGCACGATCGTGATGCCCTCAGCGTTGAGGCGGCGAACGGTGGTCAGCAGCTCCTGCACAATCACTGGCGCGAGACCGAGCGACAGCTCGTCGATGAGCAGCAGCTTGGGCTTGAGCAGGAAGGCCTGGGCCAGCACGAGCTGCTGACGCTGACCTCCCGAGAGTGCTCCCGCCGGCAGCGGCATCAGCGGTCGCAGCGCCGGGAAGACGTCGAGCACCTCGTCGAGGCGAGCGGCCAGAAGCGCTTTGTCCTTGCGCAGCAGGAACGCCCCGAGCCGGAGGTTCTCCTCGACGGTGAGCCCCGGGAAGACGCCCCGGCCGCCGGGTGCCTGGACGATGCCACGGGCTGTGGTGCGCTCCGGCGGCTCGCCAGTGATGGGGATGCCGTCGAACCAGACGTTGCCCCCGTCGGGCTCGACCAGCCCGTTGATCGCGTTCAGCATCGTCGACTTGCCCGCGCCGTTGGTGCCGAGCAGCGCAACGATCTCACCCTGCCTGATCTGCAGGTCGACGCCGAAGAGCACCTGGACTCCGTCGTAGGAGACGGTGAGGCCCTTCGTCTCCAGCAACAGAACGCTGCCGTCCTCGGCAGTGCGGGCGCCGGTGTCGACGTGCTCCGGGTCCCGACGAGCGACGTCGGCATCGACGTAGCGCGACACCGTGAGGATGTGGAAGGCCCCACGCAGGAGGCACGAAGCCGCGACGAAGAAGGCCAACCCGTAGCCGGCCTGATCAGCAAGGAGGATGATGATCAGCGCCGGGATCGCGCCCAGCAGCCAGATGACCTGACCGATGGAGTACGCCGACGACCGCAGTTCCGGTGGCGCTATCAGCGTGCCAACGGCAGCCAGCAACGGACTGATGAGGCCGAACAGCGCGTAGAGGACGAACAAGATCGGGATCGTGATCCACAGCGTCGGCGCCAGGCCGAAGACGGCGAGCACCCCGCACACCACGAACAACACGGTGGCGATCCACCGAACGCCGGCGCGGGCGGCCTCATTCAATCGGTCCTGGGCGATCCGCGCCCCGATGAACGTCGCTGCCATCGCACCGAGTCCGGCAACCGCGCCGATGACACCGACGCCGAACGCGCCGATGTCGTAGGTGTCCTTGAAGTAGAACGGCAGGATCACCAGCGCACCCAAGTTGGCTCCGACGATCCAGACGCCACCGAACCAGACGTAGCGCTGGGAACGGATCGCGTAGAGCCGCGGGAACACCTCTCGAAAGGCGAGCTGCGTCTCAGTCTCTCTGCGCTCGAAGGCGCCACGTTCCGGCTCGCGTACCGACCGCACGGCCAGGATCGTGATCAGCGTCGGCAGCGCGAGTACGACAAAAGCTGCGCGCCAGCCGAAGAACTCGGCGATCGCGCCGGCTCCGAGCGCCCCGAAAATCGCCCCGACCGTGTTGGCCTGGGCATGCACTCCGAGCGCCTTCACTCGCACCTGAGGCGAGTAGAAGTCGGCCATCAGCGACAGCTGCACTGGATAGCTGACGGTGCGGCCGAGCGACGACCCGATCCGCGCGATGACGAGAAGGGTCAAGGAGAACGCCGCGGCCGATGCCAGCGAGAACAGTCCCCACGTCACCGCGCAGGCCAGCGCGATCGGCATCCGGGCCCGACGGTCGGCCGCCAGCGAGACGGGGATGGCCACCAATGGGGCGACGACGAGGACCAGGATGCCGATCACGCCGAATGCGCCGACACCCTTGCCGAACGAGTCGGCGATGATCGGACCGAGCCAGATGAAGGTCGCGTTGTCCAACTCGTCGACCGCGTTGAGACCGAACATCGCCGCGGCTGGCTTGGGGTCCTCGCCGTCGAGGTACCCGCGCAGCCGCGCCATCGGCCTCATCGGCCGGCTCCGACCAGCTCGGCCGGCCCCAGCGCGACGACCGGCTCTGGCAGTTGCTCGACCTTGGGGCGGGCATCGAGCCCGGTGACCAACAACGCCACCCGGTCGCGCACAGCAAACGCGACCCGGGCCAGACCGCCCGGCAGTACAAGCACCAGGACGAGCAGTCCGACTCCAGTGGACAAGATGCCGAAGTACGGAGACACGTCGGAGGCGAAGTACGGGATGCCGAGGAAGTACGCCGTGCCGAGCACTGCTCCGCCAACGCTGCCCAGCCCGCCGATGATGGCGGCCGCGAGCAAACCCAACGACCGGTACGCCGGGAAAGCTTCCGGAGACGCAGTGCGCACGCCGGCCGCCCAGAGGAATCCAGCGAGTGCGGCGAGCGTGCCGGAGAGCACGAAGGTCGTGAGCTTGACCCGCACTATTGCGATGCCCATCGCCGCGGCTTGCACCGGGTTGTCGCGGACGGCGAGCACGTTGCGGCCGAATCGACCTCGCTGCAGCGAGCGCACCGCAAGGACGACCACGACGAGGAAGGTCAGGCACACGTAGTAGTAGGTGTCGATGCCGATCCAGGCTGGCCGCTCCAGCACCCCGGTGCCGCGGAACCACGGCTCGTCGAACAGCCACGTCGAGCACACGACGGCGAATCCGAGCGTGACCACAGCCAAGAGCGGACCGGGCAGCCGCAACGCGGGCAGCCCGAGGAGCAAGGAGACGGCGCCGCCGAGCAGTCCGACGGCCAGGAACGCGAACCAGAACGGCACGCCGACGACCTCGTGCAGCCGTGAACCCAGTACGCCGCCGATGCCCGCCAGCGCCCAGTGCCCGATCGAGAGTTGGCCGCCCCAGCCGGACAGAATCGTCAGCGCAACGGTCACGACGCTCACCGCCGCGACGGTCGCGAGCAGGAACGTGCTCGAGGCGGTGAGCAGCGCCGGTGCGACCAACAGCAGCGCAGCCGTGAGCCCGACGACTGCCAACGAGACTTGTCTCCACCGTGGGTGCGCGACGATCTCCGGCGGCAGCGGGCGGACCGGGTCAGCGACCGCCCACGACGACTCCTCGGCGGCCGTGGTGCGCCGCTTCTCGAAGCGGCGCACTAGCAGAACGACCAGCACGACGCCGAGAACGATGGCGTCGGTCACCCCGCTCTGCCCCGTGTAGAAGACCGCCAGCTGGTCGACGAGGCCGAAGACGAGACCAGCCCCAAAGGCCAGGCCCACCGACTCAAACCTGGCCACCGTGGCGGCAGCGAGACCACGAGCGAGCAGTGGCAAGCCGACCGCCTCAGTGCTGGAGAAGCCAATGACGGGTGCGAGCAGAATGGCCCCGATGCCGGCGAGCAACGCGCCGATGACCCAGGCGAGCGTGGACACCCGGTGTACCGGAATTCCTAGTAGTTGGGCCCTCGCGCTGTTCTCCGCAGCAGCGCGCATCGCGACGCCGTACACACTGCGCCGTAAAAACCACACGACGGCCAGGACCACGAGCGGACCGACCACGAGCACCATGACGTGCTGCGGCTGGATGACCACCCGCCCGAATGTGAACGAGGGTCGATCAAACGGCACCGGGAAGGTCTCACCGCCGCCGGCGAAGATGTTCTCGTCGTTGATGTCCTTGGGCTTCGGCAGCACCAGCCGGCCGACTGTGACGACCTGCGCGATGCCGACGGTCGCGATCAGCACGATGAGCCGGGGGCTGCGAAACAACCGTTGGATCACGGTGCGCTCGATGACGGCCGCCAGCACGCAGGTGCCCACGAGGCTGGCGACCAACGCCAGCCAGTAGTTCCAGTCGAGGACCTGGGTGAAGGTGAGCATCAGCGCGACGGCGAAGGCGCCGATCTCACCGTGGGCGAAGTTGACGACCCGGTTGGACATGTAGATCAAGACGAGGCCGACGGCGAGCAGCGCGTTGGCCATCCCAATGGTCAGGCCAAGCAGGACCAGGTCCAACTACGGCTTCTTCCAGGTGTCGTCGAAGAACTCGCGGAGATCCTCACCGCCGGACTTGCCAGCACCGAAGCGGGTCCAGTACTTGGGGTACTCCGGAAACGCGTAGTCCTGCATCTGCCTGTTCCAGCGCACCACCGTCTGGTGGTCGAAGCCGGTGAAGTCGAAGGGCTGCTTAAGGTTCCTCGGGATCGTGTACGTCATGGGGACGTGCGCGTCCCAGTAGTGGTCTCGCCTGATGGCATTGATCCCGACCTGCAGCGAGTTGGCAGTCAGCACCCCGGTCAGGTCAACCGCGCGCTTCATCGCTTCTGTCGATGTGAGCAGGCTGGCGCAGACGATCCGCACTGAGGCCGACCCGGACAGCCCGTCGTTCGGGTAGTACTTCTCGTAGATCTTCTTGCAGTTGCCCTCATTGGGGTGGTCGCCGGGCTTGATGCGGGGGGACAGCCCAATGGCGTTCTCCCACTGGTCCGGCTGCATGAGCGAGCCGCCGAGCTGCTCGTCAATGAGGTAGGTGCGGCCGGTGAAGGTGTAGGTCGGGTGCCAGTCCTGCTGCTCCGCAGCATTGGAGAAGAAAATCATCCCGATGGCGTTGTTGGCGATGAAGTAGACCTGCTCGCACTTGCCCTTCATCCGGATGACGGCGGCCGTAGCCTGCGACTGACCGGTCGAGGCGTCATCGGCGTACCGGATGAAGTCGACGAAGGCCAAGCCCTGCGCCTTCATCTTGGCGACCATGATCTTCTCGAGGTTGTTGAAGTCGGCGGTGTCCGGGTGCACGAAGCAGGCGCGTCGATCCGTGGCGTTGGTGCCGAGGTAGTGCTTGCCGAAGCTCGCCCAGTTCTCGAAGTCGGCGTCGGCGTCCTGAAATACCTGGAACTGGCCGATGCCGCGCTGTGCCTGCTCGGCCTTGCTGCTACGCCCACCGAAGATAGGAATCTTGCGGCGGATGACGGCATCGCCGACGTCGTGCAGGCCGACCATGGCCATGAAGACCTTGTGCTCGTCGACCATCTCGATCGCGGCCGCGCTGTTGCGCTCCGGGCACTGCAGCCCGCCGTCGTCGACGGTGACCACCGACAGCTCGCGGCCGCGTACCCCGCCGGTGTCGTTGACGTACTGCGTGAAGGCCCTGACGGCTTTCTCAGGGTCACCCGCGACGGCCGGGCCGAGTGCGGCCTCCAGCGCGCGGGCGTCACCGCAGCCGGACTTGTTGTAGTCGAGCCCGAGCTTCACGGTCGTCTTGGTGACGCCCTGCGTCTTCAGTCCGTAGTCGGGGATCTGCACCACCTGGCCCGGCTGCGCCGCCGTCGGCACGCTGCTCGGCGCCGGTGCGCCCGGAGACGACCCGCCTCGCGTGGTTCCGGCGCCGGCGCCGGGGACTGACCCCGCACTCGACCCACCTGCGGCAGTGGGGACACTGCTCGGACCGCCATCCGGCCCACTGCTCGAGCCGGTCGCAGGGGCATCCGTCGCGGACAGCTCGCCGGGCACCTGCCCCACGGCGAGGCCGCTACCGGCAGCCCGCTGCTGCTGCTCATACTTCACCTGGCCGATCGACAGCAGCGACGTGACCAGGGTGGCCGCGGCGGCGATCGCCACGGGCTTGATGCGGGGATCGGGCACGCTCGCCCTCCACGGGTGTTCGGGGGGACCCAGGAACTAGTTTGTAGTAAGAAACTACATTAGGGCGACACCCTGTCAACGGACAGTGTGTCGATCCACTAGGGAGTTCTGTGTCGAACTCGACGGTCCTGCTCAGCAATCGGCAGATCGGTGACGTCAACCGCTCCCGGGTGCTCCGCGCCCTCTGCGACCACGGCCCGCTGTCACGCGCTGAGCTGGCCCGCCTTGCCGCGGTGCCTCGCGCGACGATCGGCAGCATCGCGCAGGGACTCGTCGAGGACGGGCTGCTCGAGGAGTGCGAGCCAACCCGAGAATCAGGGCGGGTCGGGAAGCCGGGCCGACCGCTGTGGTTTCGGGAGGACGCCGGCCTGTGCGCCGCCGTCGCGTTCGGGGATCACGCCGTCGAAGCCGCACTGGTCAACGCCCGCGGTGACCTGCTCACCCGCGTCGAGGTCGCCTGCGAGACGGCCGCTGCCGAGCCGGACGCGATCGTGAATGCCGTACTCGCCGCCGTCGACGACGTCATCTCCGCGGCGCGGGCAGAGGTGCTCGGCATCGGAGTGGCCGTACCCGGGGTCTGCGACCCGACCACCGGCACCGTCGTCGGCTCCGGCCCCGTTCCTGGGATACGGGGACGTGGCCTCGTCAGCGCACTCGAGGCAGCACACGGGCTACCCGTCCTGGTCGACAACGATGCCCGCGCGCAGGCGCTTGGCGAGAAGTGGTTCGGCGACGGCCGTGGCGTGAGCACCTTCGCCTCTGTCCAAACCGGGTCCGGCCTCGGCGTCGGCCTGGTGCTCGACGGGGAGCTTTACCGCGGTGCCGACGGGGCGACCGGGGAGCTCGGCCACACCATCGTGCAGCTGGACGGCGCAGCCTGCGGCTGCGGACTCACCGGCTGCTGGGAGACCGTGGCGACACTGCGATGGCTCCGGAGCGAGGCCGGTCGACTGGGTCTCCCCCACGCGGAGACCCTGGACGCCAGCAGGTTGGTCGAGCTCGACTCAGTGCCCGCGCGACAGCTCCTCGAGCGCTACGCCGACCACCTGGCCGTCGGACTGGTGACCCTGGTACACCTGCTTGCACCGACTCGGCTGCTGCTGCACGGCGACGTCGTCGGCGGCGGCGAGCCGCTGCGCGCGCTGGTCGCCGAACGGCTCGCCGCCCGCACCCTGCCGCATGTCAGGGAAGCCGTCGAGGTGCTGCTCTCCTCGCTTGACCAAGATGCCGGCCTGCTCGGCGCGGCAGGTCTCGTCCTGTCCCAGAGATTCAGATTCGCCGCGTGACCGTCACCCCGAACGGTTGATCGCCGCCGGGTCGTCGCCGAGGTAAGAACGCACGACTGCGGGGTCCCGGACGACGTCCTGCGGGGCGCCCTCGGCGATGACCCGACCGGTCTCGAGTGCGTACAGCCGGGTGGCCAGGGACAGCACCAATGGCATGTCGTGCTCGATGAGGACCAGCCCACAGTCCAGCTCGTCGCGGACCCGCAGCAACAGCGGGGCGAGCGCCTCGGTCTCCCGCTGCGCGATGCCCGAAGACGGCTCGTCGAGCAGGACGACCTTGGGCCGTTGGATGAGCAGGCAGGCCAAGTCGATGATGCGCCGCGTGCCGGTCGACAGCTCGCCGACCAGCTTGTCGCGGTAGCCGCCAAGCCCGAACACCCCGACGATCTCCTCAGCGCTACGCGTGGCCACCACCTCGCCCTCTCGCGCCGTTCGGCCCCCGAGCAAGGTGCCGATCAGCGATGAGCCGCTCGGTCGATGACGTTCGCTGGCCGTGCGCAGGGTGTCCAGCACGGTCATGGAGTGGAACAGCCGCGCGTCCTGAAAGGACCGCCCAAGCCCCGCCCGGGCCCGCTCGTGCACGGGAGCGCCCGAGATGTCCACGCCGTCCAGATGCACCTGGCCGACGCACGGGGTGATGCCCGAGATGCAGTCGAACAGCGTCGTCTTGCCTGCGCCGTTGGCGCCGATGACCCCCACGACCTCTCCCGCGTCGACGCGCAGGTCGACATCCTGAAGCGCGTGCACACCGCCGAACGAGACGGCGATACCCGTTGCCTGCAGAACGGTCATGGCAGCTCTCCTGTCAGTCGAGCCAGTGCCTCCCGGCAGAGCGTGTCGAGGAGGGTCTCCCCCCGCACCAACCCACGCGGGTCGGCCCTCTCCACGTCACCCTCGCGGCGCGTCACCGGGTAGAACGCCCAGCGGATGCCGAAGAGCTGCCGCTCCATCGCGAGCCCTCGCCGCCACACCTCCGCGACGGTGAAGGCGCCGCCCGCGCCATCACCGTCCCGCAACGCGGCCAGCAGCACAGGGATCGCCATGGCGTGCCACTCCCAGGCCTCCAGCCACGTTCCGAGGTCCGCGACCCACTCCTCCGGCAGGGTTTCGCGACAACCCCCTGCGAGGAACGACTCCAGCCGGTTGTCCCCGTCCAACGCGGCCAACGCCCAGTCCAGCAGCTCGGCGTCCGGGCCCGAGTCGGTGAGCCACGAACGACACGCTCGAGCGAGCGGGGCGATACCCGGTACGGCGGAGACCTCCCGCTCCCACACCGTGACCTGGTCCTGGCGCGGGTCGCTCCACCAGCGCAAACCGGCCGCCGCAGGCAGCCGACTCGCGACAGCCAGCGGCCCGAGGTTGAGCAGCAGCCCGCCGAGCGCGGCGGGCAGATCCGAAGGTCGCGCCGGGTACGGGCCCAAGTGCAGGACGCCGGACATCGGCCCGTCGGAGACGGGGAAGTTGTCGGCGAGCACCAGCCGCCGCCCGAGCTGCTCCGACAGAGCGGCGGCCAGCGCCGTCGGGATCTCCGCGGAGAGGATCGAGGGTCCGGTCCAGAAGACGTCGATGCCGTCCGGAAGCACGTCAGTAAAGCCGCGAAGGTACGCCGTCACCCGATCGGTGGCGTAGTCGACGGGACACGCGGACCACGTGACGTCCGACGGCAAGCCGGCGACTGCCGCCGCAACCGCCCGTCCGTGGACGGCGCCCAGCTCGGCACCGCCGGGTGGCACGTCGTCGAACGCTATGCCGAGACAGCGCGCCCCCAGATCGTAGAAAGCTTGCAGCTTCTCGACGAGCGCACTGGCGTCGCCCTCGGTCCAATCGAGCCCCGGTGAGAGGACGAAACCGACGCGTACGCCGACGCGCGCACCCTCCGCCAGAAGCGCGCCGAAGTGGTCCAGTCGGTCTGCCGGGTAAGGCTCACGCCACCTCGCCCGCTGGTAAGGGTCGTCCTTCGGCGCATAGACGTAGTCACGTCCCCCCACACTTGGCAACCAGCGAACCAGGCGCAGGCGCGCCTCATCGGTGTAGGGCTCGCCGTAGAAGCCCTCCAGCACACCGTGCCATTGGGCGGTCATGCCGCCCCCAGTGCGTCGAGCAGCAGGCGCATCGCAGGAGCGCCGAGGCAGAGCTCATCCTCATAACCGCCGCTGAACGAGTCCGGGTGCGGGAGATAGCCCTGCCATGACGGCGCGAGGCCGACGGTCAGCATCGGGCCGGGCCTGCTCACTGCCGCAGCAAAACCCGACAGCGGCTCACCCGGCATGGACACGAGCCGTAGCTCACCGATCGCCCAGTCGAACAGCTCCGTCACGACGCTGTCGGAACCCCCCGACACCAACCGGGACAGCTCTGCGTCAGCAACCGGCAGTTCGACAGTCGCGTGGTCGAGCACCAACCTCGACCCGACGTCATCGGTCCGGACCGCGGCACTCACCGCGAGCTCCGCGACAGCAATGCCGACGTCGCGCGCCAACTCGATCCCGCCACCGCCGCGGTCATAACCGTCGCCGCCCGGCGGGTTGACGTCGCCGAGCGGTCCGCTGACGACCACGGTCGTACCACCGAGCGACGCCTCGACCGCCGTACGACAGTGCCCCACCCAGTCCGCGGTGACCACGTGCACGTCGGGGCCGTGCGTCACCGGATGGATGCCGACGCCGACAAGAGAAGCGAGACGCCCCCCACCCGCATGGAGGTCGACCAGCTGCAGCCGCGGCGAATGGGGCCGCCCGCGGCGGTTGATCGCGAGCGTCGTCGGGACGTCGATCTCGGCGACTCCCACCGAGACGGGGACGAGTGAAGCGAGCGCGGCGCGGGACGCCACGACGGCGGCCGCAGCGACCTGCTCCGCGTAACCGGCGTACAGGTCCATGCCGAGAACCGTGTCGGGGCCTGCGTGCGTGTGCGTGCACGACGTCAGCACGCGCTTGACCGGCACGCCGGTTGCGGCAGCAACCACCACCCGCAGCGGCGCGCTGAATGCCACGGACATCCCCACCAGATCGAAGACGAGCAACAACGCCGTAGCCGCGCCGTCATCCAGGGCAACAGCCCTCACCTGGAGCGGGTCGGCGATCACGAGCGCGGGTACGGCAGGATCGCGAGCGATGAAACCGGCCAGCCGGACGGCCTGTGTCGGCGAGATGTCACCAACCCCCACACCAGCACGAAGGACGGCCCTCGGCTCGCTCACGCGACCACCACCGAGCGGCGGGTCAGCGCGCATTCATAACCGGCGAGTGCAGCAGCCAGCGCGGTACGGCCGTCAACGCCGGAGGCCACCAGTGGCATCCCGGTCGCGACCGACCGGGCAAAGGCAGCAGCAGCGGTGCCAAGCCTGACCGAGGGCACTTCGACGACCACCCCGTCGCGCATCAGCCCGGTGCCGCTGAGGCACAGTGTTCCGTGCTCGCCAGTGAACCGGAGGCTGAGCTCGGTCGCGTCGGCGCACCACGACACTTCGACGCGCGCGAGGGCACCGCCCTGCAACACGACATCGAGGGACGCCCGCTCGTCGACGGGGCCATCGAGCATCGCGGACCGGACCTCCACCACCGGCCCGACGCACCAACGCAGCAGGTCGAAGACATGGACGCCGAGGTCGAGCAAGCAGCCGCCGCCGGACAGCGCGACGTCGCGGAACCACGTCGCGTCTGGTGCCCACTGCTGCGGTCCGCCATGACCGAAGTAGACGTGTGCGTCGTGCACCCGCCCAAGCTCCGGCATCCGGCGGTGCAGCTCCTGCAGCGCGGGGTTGCAGCGGCCGTCGAACGCGACGCCTAGCAGCTGCTCGCCGGCGAGCGCGAGAAGCACGTCAGCGTCGGCGAGGGTCGTCGTGATCGGCTTCTCGACGAGGACGTGCTTGCCCGCCGCGAGAGCCGCCGCAGCGACCTCGGCATGCAGAGCGTTGGGCACGCAAACGTGAACCGCGTCGACGTCGTCACGAATCACCACGGTCCGCCAGTCGCTGCTCACATCGCCGGAGCCCCACGCGTCGCGGGCCCGTTCGGCGCTGTCGCGGCTTCGGCTGGCGAATGCCACGACGTCAGCGTCCCCACCGCCCCGCAGGCCGGGCAGGTGATTGACCCTGGCGACCGTGCCACAGCCCACGAGAGCGACCCGCACCCTCATCCTGGCGCCCTCATGCCAGCACGACGTCGGCGACCTTGCGGATGGCGGTCGCGACGTCGTCGCAGTCCTCTTCGGAATAGGCCGGCGAGACCCCGATGCGAACACACCGGGCCAGCAGATCCTCGGTCTGCGGGCACATTCCCATCGTGTACGGCGCCACGCCGGGGACATGCCAGGGGTGACCCTTCATCGATGCGGTGCGCTGCTCGAGGACCGCTGGCGTGGCGTAGACGGGGAGGCCGCCGTACGGCGAGCCCGCGGGAACACCCTCCGCGCACAGCGCAGCGGCGAACCGAAGGGCCACCGCCGCCTCGTCGAAGAGCAGGCCGATGCCGGAACCGCCTTCCCCGCCCGGATCGGGGTAACGACGAGGAGTCGTCCCGGGAAGCAACCCGACCGCGGCGATGATGGCTGCCTTGTTCGTCCGCATCCGCTCGAGAAGTCCGTCGAGGCGGCGGAGCTGGACACGGGCAATCGCGCCCTGGAGCTCGGTGAGCCGCAGGTTGTCCCCGACGAACGGCTCCGGTGCGTGATCGCGCCGTGCGCCGTGCTGGGTGAGGAAGTGACCGCCCTGGTCCTGGAATGCTGCGGCGCGCAGCGCGAGCCGCTCGTCCTTCGTGACGACTACGCCGCCCTCCCCCGTCGTGATGTTCTTGTCGAGCTGCATAGAGAAGGCACCGATGTCGCCGATCGTGCCGAGCCGGCTGCCGTGCAAGGTGACGCCCATCGATTGCGCGGTGTCCTCGACGACCGCGATACCGGCGGGTTCAGAGACAGCAAGCAGGGCATCCATGTCGACCTGGCCGTTGTCGAGGTGAACCGGCATGACCGCGGCGGTGCGAGACGTCAGGGCTGCGCGGACAGAGTCCGCCGCCAACCCCAGAGTGTCGTCGATCTCGGCGAAGACCGGCAGCGCACCAGAGAGGACCACGGCGTTGACCGACGCCACGAAGGTGCACGCCGGAACGACGACCTCGTCACCCGGGCCGACACCGAGGGCGGCCAGCGCGACCCGCAAGGCAGCGGTGCCCGAGGAAACACCGACCGCCCGTGCCCCGCTCCCGCAATAGGCGGCCACCTCGCTCTCGAAGGCGGCCACCTCGTCGGGCTGAACCGGGCCGTAGTAGCGGAACAGCGCGCCGCGGTCGAGCACGCGCAGGACGGCCTCCCGTTCCTCGGCGCCCAGGAACTCAGAGCCCTTGCCGACCGGGAGGGCGCGACTGCGCACCGGAGTGCCGCCGTCGAGGGCGAGGGTCACGCCGTCTCCAAGAGCTGCGCGATGCGAGCGGACGTGTCGCGCCGCATCGACAGGACGAAGCCGTGGCCGACGCCTGCATGCACGGTGAGAACGGCGCCCGGAATGGTGTCCCGGTGGTGCTCGCCGTGTACCAGCGGGACGACCTTGTCGCCGTCCCCGTGGAGCACGAGCGTCGGGATCATCGCCCCGGGCGGCCAAGGGTCGGCTGCGGTGACCTCGTGCCATCCTTGGAAGTCGTTGCGGAGCCCCGCGACCGAAGTCATGGCTCGCACCCTGGCATGCGCGAAGGTGAGCAGGTCCGCCGCTACCTGCGCGTCGCCAGCAGCGGCGGCGCGCTCGACCGGGCCGAGCTCGGCGAGGGACTGAGCGAGGGACTTCTCCCGATCGAGCAGCCGCCGACCCGCGCGCCAGGCGGCGACCCGCGCGCCCACTTCCCACAGACCGGGTACCGCGCCGAGCAGTCGAGTGATCTTGGGCACCGTGATGAGGTGCTCCGCGACCGCACAGCACAGCACCAAATGCGTACAGCGGTCGCGGTTGTGAGCCACGAGGGCTCGGGCCGACGGCCCGCCGCCGCTGATACCGATGACCGCCGCCCGGTCGACGCCCAGCGAGTCGAACAGAGCGACATGAGCGGCCGCCTGCTCCCGCGGCGAGCGGCCCGTCGACAACGGGGTCCGACCGTAACCGGGGCGCGACGGAAGGAGCACCCGGTGGGTGATGGCGAGGTCCTCCGCCAGGCCACGAGCCTGCCGCCAGTCGCCGGGTGTGCCGTGCACGAGCAGCACCGGCGGACCGGCACCTACCTCGGCAACCTCGACCGGACCGACCGCGGTCGGGACGACGTGCGGCGTCACTGCAACACCCCTCCGACGAGCACGTGCCGCACCTGCAGGTCGGCGTCGAGCACCACGACGTCAGCCGGGCCGCCCGGTCGCAGCGAGACATCGAGACCTAATGCGCGGGCGGGCGTCGTCGAGGCCATCGTCAGTGCCTCGTCCAACGACACCCCCCAGGCGACCACGTTGCGTACGGCGTCGACGAGCTGCAGAGCCGAGCCGGCCAGGGTGCCGTCGGGCAGCCGCAGCACGGCGCCGTCACGCACCAGCGCCTCGGCCGGCGCGCAGCCGTCGACGCAGTCGCTGACGAGAGCCACCCCCTGGGCACCGCGGGCGGCGTACAGGGAGAGGAAGGCGGCGGGGTGCACATGCACCCCGTCGGCAATCACCTCGACGACGAGACCGGGCCATGACAGCGCTGCGCCCACCAGCCCGGGTTCCCTCGTGCCCAGCGGGCTCATCGCGTTGAAGCAGTGGGTCACGCCGCTAGCACCGGCAGACAGGGCGAGCACTGCGTCGGCGTACGACGCGGCGGTGTGCCCGAGGGACACCCGGACGCCGCGCTCCACGAGCGCACCGACGAGTTCGAGTGCGCCGGGCAGCTCGGGCGCGAGTGTGACGACCCGGACATCCCCGCCGTCGATCAGGGCCAGCGCCTCGGCGACATCAGGCAAGCGCAAGGCATCCACCGGCTGGGCGCCGGCCGCAGCGGTCGAGAGCCAGGGCCCCTCCAGGTGGACACCGACGCATCGCGCTCCGGAGGTGGGCCGCCCGGCGGTCACCAGGGCACGCAGCTCGGCGATCGGTGCCGCGAAGGTCGTCGCGAGAAACGACGTCACGCCGCCCCGGGCGAGCGCTCGGGCAACACCGTCCAGATCGGCGCCAGGGCCCTGAGCTGCGTGGCCGCCAGCACCGTGGACGTGCAGGTCGACCAAGCCGGGGGCGACGACGCAGCCCGAGACGTCGAGTTCTTCGTGCGGGCCCCTTGCGAGTGCACCCACGATCGGGCCGTCGAGAAGTAGGTCCTCTGCTGACCAGCCGTCGGCCGTCAGGACGCGACCGCCGCGAAGCGCGAGCACACCTGCCTCCTCCGGTCCGGCCGACCTTGACACCGAGCACGCCTATTTGCAAACTCTCCTTGCAAACTCCCCTTGCACCCTCCCACTATGGAGCCGCGCTGTGCCCCTCCCCTTCTGCCCGCCGGTGGCGTGCATCGAGGTTGGCGGCGGCAGCATCGAGACCGTCGTGCTGGGGACGCCCTCAATGGTCATCCTGCCCGGCGTACGGCCACCGATCGGCCTGCCTGTTCTGCTCGCGGTTCCCGGCCTCATCGACAGCGGCCGGGTGCTCGCCGCGTCCAACCTCGGCTGGTTCGACGTCGACCCCTCGGTGGCGCTCGGGCTGGACCACCCTGCCGAACTGGTGCTCAATGACGCGGAAGCCGCTGCTCTCGGCGAGTGGGCACTTCGTGACGGCGAGGGGCTGACGTACGTCGGCTTCGGCACCGGCATCGGTGGCGCGGTCATTCGCGACGGCGCCGTCGTCGGCACCAATCTGCTCGGCCACAGCGGGTCGTTCAGTGACGTGGCGTGCCGGTGCGGCCGAACCGGCTGTCTCGAGACCGTGGCCGCAGGGTGGGCTCTGCCGGACCCGCTCTCCGCGACCGACATCGTCGATGTCGCCGCCGCTGTCGCCGCCGCCATCCGTGCTGAACCGCTCGCTGGCACATCGCTGGTCGTCGTGGCGGGGGGGGTGGCCCGCCACTATCCGGCGCTCGTGGAGGCGGTGGCCGACGCGCTTCCGGAACGGGTCGTCGAGCCCACGGCCGCCCCCGCCCAGGCCAAGTCTGCCGCCGCGTGGGGGCTGGCCCTCGCCTACCAACAGGTTCGCGGAGCGGTCGCGTGAGGGTGGCGGTCGAGCCCGACGTCGAGCTCGAGGCAGAGGTCGTCGGCAGCGGACCAGAACTGGTCTGGCTGCACGGGCTCTCCGGCAGCCTCGAGGACGGCCGGCCGGTGGTCGAGCGACTGGCCGCACGCTTTCGGGTGCTGCACTACTCCACCCGTGGACACGGACGGTCGACACCTCTGCTCGCGAAGGAGCGCTACGGATACGGGCGAATTGCGGACGACCTTGCCACGCTGCTCGATGCGGTCGACTTCCGCCACCCGCTGCTCGTCGGCGGCAGCCACGGCGCTAACACGATCCTGCGGCACGAGGCCGATCACCCCGGTCGGGCTCGCGGGCTACTGCTCATCGCGCCAGGCGGCAACGCCCTGCGCCGTCCCCCGGCGCTGAAATTCGCTCTGCTCCGGCTGTCGCTGTGGCGCGGGTCCCGCCGGGGCCTGGATGGCCTCATCGAGCTCTGCACCGGCTTCCATCCAGACGACCCCCGGTCCGACCCGCATCTCGTCGCGGCTCTGCGCACTCACGACCTCGCCTCGCTGCGCGTCGCCTTGCGGCGCATCCCCGACCAGCGCGCGGTCACTCCTGACGCACTGCCCACATTCCAGGTCCCGACGCACGTGCTTGGTTGGGACGGAGACCCGGTCATCCATCCGATCGCCGTCGCCCGGCAGATCGCTGAATTGGTGCCGGGTGGAACGTTCCACGAGATCGACCGGGTCGCAGGGCTGTCAGCGGCGCAGGTCGCCGACGTCGCGGCCGGTGAGATCTACCGCTGGGCCGACGACGTGCTCGCTCGTCCACCCATGCCGACGCGATCACCTACGGGAACGGATGACCGCAGACCGGCCGCCACGTGACCATGGGGGGGCTCGACGAAAGACTGACCCTCGGCGCCGGCTTCGCCCGCGACATCGCTGAGCAGCCCGCTGTCCTTGCGCGGGTCCTGGGACGCAACGCACCATCCCTCGACGCCGCCCGGGGGCTTGTGGCTGCCGCGCGCACCGTCAGGCTGCTGGGAGTCGGCTCGAGTCGTCATGCCGCGGGCGTGGGCGCCGCCGCCCTCGAGCTGGCAGGAGTGCGCGCCGATGTCCCACCCGCCCCCGGGGCGGCAGTCCCGCCGCCCGTCCTGCACCCTGGTGATCTGGTCGTCGCGGTCTCGCAGTCTGGCGACACGCCGGCACTCGTCGACGCAGCGCGGCGCGCGCGGGATTGCGGCTGTCACGTGGTGGCCATCACCAACTCCGGCGGCACTCTCGCCCGGATAGCCGACGTGGCACTGGACTGCGCTGCCGGACCGGAACGCGTTGTCGCGGCGACCAAGTCGGTGACAGCAAGCGTGTTGCTGCTGCGGGCGCTCGCGGGCGACGTCGACGTGACGCCGCTCGTGTCCGCCGTACGCGCGGTTCTCGATGTCGGAACCGACGCGCTGGTCTCCGGCGCGCACCCGATGCACATCGTGGCGGGTGGGTTGGGTGCGGAGTGGGTGGCCGCCGAGGTCGCGCTCAAGCTCGCGGAAACCGGCGGTCGGCTGGTCACGTCCGAGCCGCTCGTCGAGCACCTGCACGGTCCGGTCGCAGTCCCCGCGACCATGCTCGCATTCGTGCACCCCGACGACCCCAACACTCGCGGGCTCGGTGGCGACGTCGTGCGGGTAGGTCCTGACCCTTCGTACGAGATCGAGCTCGCGGAGCTAGCCGACCCAGCGAGTGCCGCGGTGCTCGTCCTCGTCGCCGGCCAGGTCCTGGCACTCGCTTGGGCGCGGCGGACCGGGGCCGACGCCGATGCGTCACGCGGGCTCTCGAAGATCACGTGTACTGCATGAGCGGACTGGTGCTGCCTCCGCAGGCGATCCGCATCCTGCTGCGCCAGGTTGTGCGCGACAAGCACGACCAGGGACATGACGTAGCAGCCATCGAGGCCGAGCTCGAGGCCACACCTGATTCGCTCGACGCGCTGCACGCGCTGAGCCTGCGGCTGGCCGACTCTCCATTCGTCGAGGGCTGGGCCCATGTCGAACCCACCGATCTCGAAGCGCTGCTCGCCGAGTGCTCAGACCTCCCACCAGCGCGACCGGTCGCCGGCGACGTGGAATCGCGGGTCGAGACCGCTTGGGGCGGACGAGTAGCCGGCTGCGTGCTCGGCAAGCCCTTCGAGTTCGACCCCACTCTCGCCGAGCTGCGCGGAGTGCTCGAGGCGGCCGGCGAGTGGCCGCTTTCCGACTACGTCACCGAGGCAACCAACGCGCGGCTACGCGCCCCGCAGCCGCAATGGCCCGAGTGCGTTCGCGAGCGGATCAGCCACGTCCCTGAAGACGACGACCTGGGCTACACGGCGCTCGGGACGGTGGCGCTCGAACGCTACGGTCGCGACTTCACTCACGACGAACTGCGGCAGCTGTGGTTGCTCAACTTGCCGGTCGCCGCGACCTTCGGACCGGAGCGGACTGCGCTGTTGGCAGCCGGTCTAGCCTCGCTCACCGGCAGCGATCCGTCCGTCTGGGCACTCAACCCAGCCGACGAGCATTGCGGCGCGCTGATCCGCGCCGACGCCTACGGCTATGCCTGCCCGGGTGACCCGGTCGCCGCCGCGAAGCTGGCGCACCGCGACGCCACGCTCACCCACCGGCGTACCGGCGTGTACGCCGCAATGTGGGCGGCGGCCGCAGTCGCCACCGCGTTGGTAGCCGATGACTGGGAGGACATCGCGCTGACGGCAGTCCGGGTCGTCCCCTCACGGTCGCGCTTGCGCGCAGTTCTCGACGAGTCACTCATACAGGTGTACGCAGCCGACGACTGGCTGGACGCGTACGCCCGGATCCATGGTCGGTACGCGGCGTATAGCCACTGCCGCGTGGTCCAGGAGATCGGCACGCTGCTCGCCACGCTGCGCTTCGCCCGGGGGGCGACCGATGGCATCGGCATGCAGGTATGCCAGGGCAACGACACCGACAGCTTTGGTGCGACCGCAGGGTCGCTGCTCGGTGCTCTGCACGGACCAGACGGCTTTGACCGCGAGCATTGGCTAGGTCGATTCGGCGATCGCATCCACTTGGCCCTCGCCACGACTCACGACGACTCCATCGACAGCTGGGGTAAGCGGATGGCGGCGTTGCATCTCATCTGAGCCGTCAGAGACCCTAGGCGCACGCTGCGTTCGCTAGAAATTCTCAGAGCTGAGGGAGTTCCCCCATGAACGCCGGCCCCACCGACTCATAACGTCGCCTGCGCCGGGGTGCCCGGCATCAGGAGGAGCCGATGTCGGTGCTAGTCGTCGTCTTTGACGAGGAACCGCCGCCGGGAATCGCGGGCGACACTGCACATGCCCTGGCCAGGCTCGGCGTCACTGAAGTGACGCTGGCCGACGGTCCGGCCGGCTCGGCCGTCGTGCTGACCGGATGGGCATTCGACAGCAGGCGTCACGAGGAGTCGGTCGTCTCTCTCATCGCACCGGGCCGCCGTGCCCGGGTCCTGCATGGCATCGCCGACGTCGTACTGCGCCCGGCCAGCACAGTGAAAGAGCAGTACTCCGCCTGACGGCGCCTGTGCCCACCCATCAATTCCGAACTCATCTGCCAAGGAGACGCATGAAGCAGTCTGCACATCACACCTCGTTCGCCTGGCCACCCCTGATGCGATCCGTCGTAGCCGCCGGAGTCCTGGCCACCATGCTCGTCGGCTGCGGCGACAACACGGCCGACACGACAACGTCATCTGACGCGGCGGCGAGCGCTGCACCGTCGGAGCTGGACCAGGTGCGGGCGTCGACCGCTGCCTTCTCGAGCATCGACGTTGCCAAGGCCGCCGGCTACACGGTCTGGTCACCCGACCCGGCCGCACCGAAGGCGACCTGCCCGTCGACGCCCGAGGGGAAGATGGGCTACCACCTCGTCAACCCGGCGCTTCGTGGCACACCCGCGAAGGCGGCCGAGGCGGAGGCCACCATCGACTACGCCAAGCCGGAGCAGCTGCTTTACCAGAAGAAGGCCGACGGGACGCTCGAGCTGGTCGGCGTGGAGTACCTCGTCTTCACGTCGGCGTGGGAGCGAGAGCACGGAGCCGGCGCCGCGGCACCGGAGGTGCTCGGCGAGGCCGTGCCCGCAAGCAAGCATTCGTTCGCTCCGGGTGGTCCGGAGATCGACCACTACGAGCTGCACGTGTGGCTGCACACCGACAACCCGAGTGGGATGTTCGTCGCGTACAACCCGAGCATCACCTGCTGAGGACACCCGGTCACTAGTCTGCCGTGTGTGGAATTGCTGCTCGGAAAGATGGAGGTCGTCAACCACGGCGACAGGGTCGACCCCGCCCCTCCAAAGGAACGGGCACTGCTCGCGCTGCTCGCCCTCAACCTGAACCGGGTGGTATCGGTCGACCGCATCATCGACGGACTGTGGGGCGACGCAGCCCCAGATTCTGTCGCTACTGCCATCCAGGTCTACGTCTCGGCTTTGCGACGTGTCCTAGAGCCCACGCGTGAGCGTCGATCTCGAAGTGAGGTCCTCCTGACCTCCCCTCCGGGCTACATGTTGTGTGGCGAGCCCGCGGACGTCGACGTCACACAGTTCGAGGCCCTGACCGCCGAAGGACGAGCCGCGCTGACGGCAGGTGCGCACGACGTCGCGGCGGTGTTGCTTTACGACGCTCTCGCCCTCTGGCGCGGACCCGCGTTCGCAGACATCGTGGCCCCCTTCACCGCGCCAGAGGTAACACGGCTCGACGCGATGCGCCTCAGCGTGCTGGCTGATCGCATCGATGCCGACCTGGCGCTGGGTCGGCACGACGAGATCCTGCCCGAGCTCGCGGGATTGACCGCCGAGCACCCGTACGACGAACGGCTGCGCGCGCAGCATCTGCTCGCTCTCTATCGGGCGGGCAGGCAGGCGGAAGCACTCGCCGCCTATCAACAGACGCGCGAGCTTCTCGTCGAGGAGCTCGGCATTGACCCGGGGTCGGCACTGCAGCGCCTGTCCGAGGCGATCCTTCGGCAGGACGACTCGCTCGCAGCGCCGCAACGGCCGACGGCGGAGTCTCGCCGCGCCCGCCCGCTGCCCGTTGATGTCTCTGGTTTCGTAGGCCGTCGCCAGGAAGTCGCAGACCTGGCCGAGGCGCTGCGCCACCACCGCCTCATCACCGTCGTTGCAGCAGGAGGCATGGGGAAGACTCGGCTCGTGCTGCACGTCGCGGCAGCGGAAGCGGTCCAGTTCAGTGGCGGTGTCGCGTTCGCCGATCTTGCCGCGGTCCACAGCGACCGGGAGGTCGTCTCAGCAGCCTGTGCAGCGCTTGGCTTCCGCGAAGTCGGCTTACCTGCACTTGTGGAGAGCGCCGCCGCGTCAATCGAAGCGACCCTACTAGTACTCGACAGCTGCGAGCACGTGACCGCAGAGGTCGCGACGCTAGCGGCCGCACTGACCCGAGGCTGCAGACACCTGACCGTCTTGGCGACGAGCCGGGAGCCCCTGCGCTTGCCCGGGGAACTGGCCTGGCGCCTGGGACCCCTTTCGCTGCCTGAATTCGACGGAGTAGATGCAGCGCAGGATAGCGACGCGGTAGCGCTATTCGTTGACCTTGCCGGCCAGAGCAAGCCCGGGTTTCGACTCACCAATGAGACGGTCGTCGATGTCAAAACGATCTGCCGACGGTTGGACGGCATGCCGCTCGCCCTTGAACTCGCTGCGGCGCGACTTCGCGCACTCTCGCTCCGCGACGTCGCGGCTCGCCTTCAACAGCGCTTTGCTCTGCTCTCGTCCGGGGGCGGCGGCGCTCTGGCTCGCCACCAGACGTTACGAGCGACGTTGGACTGGAGCTATGACTTGCTTTCTCCAGAGGAGCAGCGGGTCTTCCGGCGGCTGGCAATATTCTCCGGTGGGTTCACTCTCGCGGCGGCGCTGCGCGTGGCCGCCGATGAGTCCTCCCCCGACGAGGTACTTGACGCGGTGACCTCCCTGGTCGACAAGAGCTTGGTCGTCGCGGAGGACCGTGGCACTGGCGTCGGCTATCGGCTGCTACACATCGTTCGAGACTATGGGCGTGATCTCATTCTCGCCGGGGGAGAGGGCTCCGCTGCAGTGCGCTGGCGTGCGGCGGCGGAGACGTCGCCGACCCAGTCTGGTGAGATGTCGCTGTACGCCTACGCCGGCTTCGTCAGCCCGAGCGAAGGCGAGCGAACCGTGGAGTTCAGCCACTCACAGGCCGCGGGGATCGGGCAAAGCGGCGATCTGGCGAGCCACGCGCAGGGTCTGTACGCCCGCGCCTGCTTGGCCCGTCAACGAGGTGCGGACGAACATGCCGAGAGCCTTGCCGCGGAGTCTCTTGCACTCCATCGGAGCCTAGGGGACCCATGGGGAATGGCGCGAGTGGTAACCCTCTTGGCGCGCCTGGTAAGCGCTCGTGGCGACACCGCAACTGCAATACAGCACGCTGCCGGAGCCGCCGACCTCTTCGAGCAAGTCGGGGACGAAGATCGGCGCCGAGAAATGCTCAGGTTCCTCGAAGATCTCCGCAGCTCTCCTCGCTGAGCCTCACCGGATCGAGTCACGACGCTTGAGCGACGCACCAGCCGCCAGCACACCCAGAGCGCCCAGACCGGCGAGCACAGTCATATCTACGGTCCACGGACCCCGACGATGCTGCCAGCTCTCCTCGCACTCGAGGGCCCCAAGCCCGCGCGAGGCCCCGCGCCGCGAGCCGTCAGCACACGCACCCAGACTCCCGAGGTCCATTGTTGATGCCGTTGCTGAATATCCCCACCGCGCACTGATCACGGCACTCACCGGGCGCACCCCCGCCGGCAGCCGGAACACTCCGCCGCACAGCAGCATTTGAGCCACGATGACGACGCCGACGAGACCCATGGCCTTGTCCGAGTTTGTCACCAGAGTTGACACTAGGAGACCGAGTGTCATCGCGACCAGACCGGAGAGCGCGATGACCAGCACGAGCTCCAGCCGGCCTGGCTCAATGAGCACACCATCCGAAGGACCGCCGTGCCGAGCAATGCCGACGAGCACAAGCACGGCGGCCTGCAACGCAGTGAAAGCTGCGAGAACGACCACCTTGGAAGCGAGGTAGGCCGAGATGGCCATGCCGATGGCGCGCTCGCGTCGGTAGATGGCCAACTCCTTGACCACTTCACGGACTGCGTTGGTAACTCCGATGAAGGTGATGCTTGTGACGAGGCCGAAGGCGAGCACGCTCGCCTTCGGCTTCGGTTGTCCGTCGATCTCAAGCAGCCCGCTGCCTAAGATGGCGAGCAGCATCCCGCCGATCAACGGCGCTTGGATGACGAGAGTCCGAACGTAGCCTCGATCAGCAGCGATGACCGCGACGTAGCGCCGGGTGAGAGTCCATACCTGGCTGAACCATCCGCGCTGCGGGGTAGGCGGGGACGCTGGGACGGTTGGACGGGACACCGAGCGGGGTCGTGACATCGGCCGGCTGACGTGCGACTCATAAAGCGGGCTGCGCTGAAACCGCGTCACCCAGTCTGTCCCTCGGTCCTTCTCCAGCGCGACGAAGACGTCGGCCCAGTCCGTCTGTCCGAAGTAGCTGAGCGCCTCCCCCGGGGGACCGAAGTACGCCGTGTGCCCGCCAGGCGCCAGGACGAGCACGTAGTCGCACAAGGCCAGGTTCTGCAGGCTGTGCGTCACCACCACGACGGTCCGGCCGCCATCAGCAAGCTCACGCAGCAGCTGCATGACCGACTTCTCGAACCCGGGATCCAACCCCGACGTCGGCTCGTCGAGGAATAGCAAGGTGGGCTTTGTCAACAGTTCCAGTGCAACGCTCACCCGCTTGCGTTGACCGCCCGAGAGCTTCTCGATCGCCACCTCGGAACGGTGCGACAGCCCCAGCTCCTCCATCACCTCACGTACCCGTTCGCGAGTCTCCGCGGCGCTGGCGTCAGATGGAAAACGGAGCTCGGCGGCGTACTCCAGCGCGCGCCGAATCGTCAGCTGTGGATGCAGCACGTCATCCTGTGGCACGTAGCCGATCCGTCGACGCAGCTGATCGTATGAATCGTAGAGGTGCATCCCGCTGTAGTAGACAGCGCCCGAGTCGGCCGGACGGAACCCCGTAAGCGCCTTCATGAGGGTTGACTTGCCGGAGCCGGTGGGACCGACGACCGCGAGGAAGCTGCCCCCCGGAAGCGCGAAGCTGACGTCGTCGAGGATCTTCTGCCCCTCCCCCGTCATCACGGTCAGCTTCACTGACTCGAACGTGGGGCCGACATCGTCGACGTACTCCTCGAGCCGATCTCCGAGAAAACGCAGCAGGTGCCGTCCCACCGCGATGACTGCACCGAGCGGAAGGTCGGCCTCGGTGATGCGCTCGCCGTTGAGAAAGGTCCCGTTGCGGCTGTCTAGGTCTCGCACTGTGGCGCCATCCCGATCGAGCAGCACCTCAGCGTGGCTGCGCGAGACTTGGAGGTCGTCGAGGATGACGTCGTTGGCCTGACCCCGACCGATTCGCAGGCGTGGTCCCTGTGCCACCGCTACAGAACGGGGCTCGCCATGGACGATCGGCGGGAGGACGTCCTTGCGGAGTCGCGGCTCGATCTCGACCAACTCTCCCGAGTCCGGGCTACCTAGCCGCACGGACATCAGCCGGTCCACGACCATTTCCACTACCGGGAGTCGACCGTGAAATGAGCCGCGCTTGCTCCCGGAGTCCTGCAGACGCCAGCCATCGCTGCCTGGGTGAAGCACCAGGTGCTGCCGGGAGACGAACGGACTCTCGATCACCACATCGGCATCGGGATCACGCCCGATCCGCACCGTCTGGCCTGCCGGGAAGACGAGCTCGCGCCCTCCATGGCGGACGACAATGTCTCCGACGTCGCTCATACGTCGATCTCACCTTCGACGTGACCGAAGCGGATCCGCGTACCACCGACTAGGCCCACGCTGCGTCCTGGAATGACGCTCCGGGTCCGTCCGTCCGGGAGCACCGCATCCCACGCATCGTCCGAGACGTTCTTCAGGCCCCACAGATCCGGCTTCTCGGGATGCCGTGTGACCTCGGCGAGGGGACGAGAGAAGTCGAAGGTTCGACGTGAGACGTGGTGGGCGAAAAGGCGGGTGTCGTGGTTGAGCATGACGACTTGGCGCGCGACCCGCAGCCGCGGCGGCAGCCTTACCGGGCGGTGGCATGACCAACAACCGGGCTGCTGGTCGGCACGCTCATCGGTGAAGTTCTCTGCGCCACAGTGACCGCAGTACACAATCGCGTCGCGCAGCCGCACCATCGCGCCGCGCCACTCACTCTCCTGCACACGACAGCGACCGGTGTCCGCAATTCCGTCGGTGAACGCCCGCACGAACAGGTCGTGCAAGAACGGCGGAAATATCGGCCACAGCTCCAACGCATTGTCGTGGTGCCCAGGAACCGGAGCGTTGCGTGTGTCTGTCGGGTGAAAGACGAAGAGCGGGTCCGTCCCGTACAGACGACGCATCGCGGGCAGGTCCAGGCATCCGGCCATCAGTTCGAGCTGACCTTCGAAGGGGTGGTGTACGACGAAGAGATAGAAGAGCAGCACCGAGAGAGAGAACAGGTCGGTGCGGGTGCTTGGCAATGCGTCGCCCCGAACGATCTCTGGTGCCATGAACCGCGGGGTGCCGAGCACCCTCGCGTCGCTCACCCCGTCGACACCGACGTTGTCGTTGTCACAGATGAGCACGGCGCCGACATCGGGGTCGAGGAAGATGTTGCCGAAGTTGATGTCCCGGTAGCACAGCCCCTGCGCGTGAAGCAGTAGGAAGTTGTGGGATAGCTCGAAGCCCGCAGTGGTCAGCGCGCGAAAGGAGGGCTCGACCTCGCGGCGCATGATCTGCGCAAGTCCCCGGAAACGCGGTTGACGCAACGGCATGATGTAGCCAAAACCGGGGGTGTCGTCCGAATGGGTCAACTCAATCGGCCAAAGGAACTGCTCACTCGGTGCCCCACGTTCGATGAGCGTGAGCAACGCTTTGCGTTGCGCGCGGGTCGCGGCAGTCGGGTGGTACCACTTCAACGCACAGCGGAACGGATCCGCACCAGCGGGATCCACGACCGCCTCGTACACCTCTCCTTGGCCCCCGACGCCAAGGATGTCCGTCACGGTGCATCTCGAGGCTGACCCCGAGAGTGAGACCGAACGACCAACGGCCAGCATCGTGCTCACTGCATGTCCTGCGTGGCAACGGCCAGTCCAACCGTGATGTCATCCCCGCTGCCGAGTTCGCTGGCCTCCGCCAGCCAACCCTCGAGATGCTCCGCCACCGAATCCAGCCCATCGGCGCCGACCATGCGATGAACGTCCGACCCGACGATGAGGAACTCGCTGTCGCTCGAGAAGGAATTGGCGTAGCCGTCCGTGGCGAGCAGAACCAGGGCCGGGCGATCACGTTCCACCCGAATGCGAAAATCGGCCGTAGCACTAGGAGTGCACAGGGAGGTCGTCTGGTTCGCGACGAGGCGCCCGTCCGCCGGCACCGGTCGGCGTACCGCCCCCGCCGGATCGACGGCAAGGATGTCTCCGTCGCCGATCTGGGCATAGAGGCAGTGCTGGGCGTCGAGAACGGCGAGCAGCAGGGTTGTCCCATAGGCCTGGACCGGGTCAAGCCGAAGCTCGTCGACGGCGGCATATCCGTATCGCTCCGCGAGTTTGTCGACCTCAGCATCCTCGATCGGGTTGGCGGCGAGATCCGCGAGCACGTCCGAACGCCACGTTTGGACGAGGTCCACCGCGAGCCGACCCGACAGCATGTCCCAAGACGCCTCGTCTCGGTCCGGCAGGCCGATCCCGGCTAACGCCCCGCCAACCTGACATCCCACCTCGACCGCGAGTCGCGCGCCCCAACCGCTCCGGAAGCATCTCGCGCTGCCATGACCGTCGGCCACTGCGAGAACGAGCGCCCTCCCGAACCCGGCACCCGGGAACCACGCGATCGCATCCTCGTTTTCTTCTCCCTGACGCTGATGCAGCGCTCCGAGCGTTGATGCACCAACGGCCCGCCAGCCGACGACTGAGCGGACCGGTTCGGTGACGGGGCTACCAGGTCGCGTCACTACTTGCGCCAGGTCCGGAGAGCGGGGGGGCGGGAATCGGGATACGGGAGGTCGCCTTTCCATTCGGCTCGGCATTCGGACTTGAAACCGACTTCACGATCGTGGACGCCCACCCGATGAGCTGGACGAGCTCTTCGGGAGAGGCGGCAGAAACCACGCCGACGGAGGGGTCTGCTACGAATCTCTCGAGTACGTCGTGGTCGGCATCACGACCGATCGCGATTGCCAACCGGAGAGCCCGCTGACCCCACGGCAAGGCGAGCAGCTCATCCACCGCCTGGTCATGGTCGTCTGTGGGGTGTCCGTCGGAGATGAGGACGAGGACCGGCGGCAATGCCCGGTCAGTCATCGGGGGCACTCGGAGCGACTCGGTGACGAGGCGCATAGCGGCGCCCAGGTCGGTCAATCCCCCCGCGCTGAGGTTCGTCCAAGCAAACGAGTTGATCGGCGTCGGTTCCGCAATGTGCCACTGCGCCCCAGTGCCAAATCGCATCGCCCGGACGAGCAGCTCGGCGTGCGGGTTCTGCTCGGCCGCGGTCCGCATGTGCGGCACTGCCTCACGGATGGCGTTGTTGAGCGCCTGGATCTTCCCGTCGAATGCCATCGAGCCCGAGCAGTCGGCGATCCAGACAAAGTGCAGGGGGCGGCTCGCGAGCTTCCCCCCTGGACGCTCAGGCATGGATGGGATCGTAGCGACGACTTGCCCAATTCCCTCAACGGTGCCCACAAGGACGTATCTCCGACATCATGGTCGGGACACGAGAGGGGGATCCGGATGGACGACGCAGCGCGCCACCAGCTGTGTGAGCTGGTCGGGACGTACGGCCGAGATCTTGCGGACAATCCGCGGCGAACCCGAGCGCTACTCCTCGATGTGTGCGGCGATTTCCGCAAGGAGGTCAACGTGCTCACCGCGTGCGTCGAAGAGGACGTGGCCCGGGACCTGCTCCGCACTTCGGCCGGTACGCCGATCGAGGTGCTCATTGCTCGCTTGACTCGGCGGCTCGAGGAAGCCCAGGGCCTTGCCTCCGACGGGGCCCGGTGGGGAGTGGAGTCGTGGGCGATCGCCCTCGGCGTTCTCGCACCCGCCGGGGCCAGCCCGACGCCCCAGCCCGAGCTCACCCCGACTGCCCGGGACTGGCCCCCACCAGCGCCGTCCCGACCCTCCGGCCGCCCTGAAGTTCAGGGGCAGGCAGGCGTCGGCCGGACCGAGACGGCCGCGACGGAGGCCTACCGTCCGGAGAGTTCGACGATATCGGAGCCGGTCGGAGCCGGACGCCGGGTAGCGGCCGCAATCATCGACGGGGTCTGCATCGTGGCCGTTTCGTTCGGCGTCTGGCTCGCCTACGACGCACTGCGGCATCCGACGGTCGGCTACGTGGACGTCGCCCGCCTGGTCAACCCGGCGGTCGCACTGATCTGGTTTGTGACGGGAGAGGCGTGGGACGGGCAGACGTTGGGGAAGGTGCTGTGCGGCATCCGGGTGGTGCGCACGAGTGACGCCGGCCGGCCTGGGTTCCTCCGCTCGCTGGGTCGACACGTCGCCAGCCAAGTATCTGGTTTGGCGTTCGGCCTGGGCTACCTCTGGATGCTCTGGTCACCGCGGCGTGCGACCTGGCACGACTCGATCAGCAGCACGATGGTCATTCGAAAGTAGGCCGTGACCGATCAGCACCGCACTCGGAGCGCGAAGCGGACAACATTCGAGCTTTGCTGCGAACCGCTGGGGTCCCAGACCCGGACCGCCAACTCATCGTCGTAGCAGAAGCCGTAGTCGCGGAGCATCTGGTACTTGATGCACTTGTGCGGGCGCGACGACGCCGGAGTGTTCGGGCTCACACAATCGATGACCGTTACACGCGCGTACTGCGTATTCACCGTGCTGTAAAACTCCCAGCGATCCCCGTCTGGATCCACGAAACCATCGGTGATCACCCAGATCTCCCAGCAGTTGCACGCCTGCCAAGAATTGTCGTCCGGCAACGTGATGCTGCCGGGGCTGCCGTACTTCGCAGTGTTGAACTGCGGCGGCCTATTAGTCGATGGCGGTGGCGGCGTCGTCCGTGTCGCGGCCGGCGTCGTCTGTACCGGGGCCGGCGTTGTCCGTACTGGGGCCGGCGTCGTCCGTGTCGCGGCCGGCGTCGTCTGTACCGGGACCGGGACCTGTCGTCTCCGGGCCGGCGTCGTCTGTACCGCGGCCGGACTTGTCCGTACCGCGGCCGGAGTTGTGGAAACCGTCGACGTGCTCGGGGGGGTGGGACTCGCGCTCACCTCGCCGGTACCACCTGGACCAGAGTCGGACGAGCTTGCGCTGGGGCCCGTGGGGGTGGGAAACGCCCCCGTCGACGGGCCACCATCCTGCAACGCGACCGCCCCTGTGACCACGAGCACGGTGAAGCAGACAGACACGAACGTTTGGAGTGAGAGGCCCACTCCTACGGACCGGCGACCGGGCAGCGGCATCGCGGTTCCCCCTTTCGGTGCTCTTCACTGAGAATGTCCGGTGATGTGCACGTTCGCAAGCGACCGAAGGCCCCGACGCATCATGCCGTCGGGGCCCTCGGGTTGGCAGAGTTAATGCGTGTAGAGCCAGTGCAGAGCTCCCGGCACGTTGATACGAGTCCGGACGATTCCGTTCCGGCTATCCGAAACGCTCGTGCCTGAGTAGTGCAACGCGTTGATCTCACTGGCCACTGTCGCGGTAGGTCGCAATTGCTTGAGGGCGGCAATAGCTCCGGCGACGACGGGCGCTGCCATCGAGGTGCCGGTGTAAGCGCAGGACGACGAGCTGTTGGGGATGGAGGAGCAGATCTGCGTTCCCGGCGCCAGCAAGGTCAGCGTCGCAGCGGAGTTGGAGGTGTGCCAGACGGCGTCGACTCCGCTTGAGTCAATTGTCGTGTTGCCGACGCTGATCACGTTGGAGTTGCACGCGGGGGAACCCATGCTGTCGGACCATCCGTCGTTCCCGCTCGAGACGACCGTCGCGATGCCAACGGAGCGGAGCGCGTCGGCCCACGCGAAGAAGCTGCTGGCGTTGGTCCGGTCATCGCAGTAGCCGTAGGACCGTCCCCCTCCGAGGCTGATATTGACGGCGGCAATACGGAACTGGCTGCGCATCTGGTAGACGTACCGAAGACCGTTGATGAGGTCACTCGTCGCGTATGTCGGCCGGGTCGCGCCCGGCTGCATGACTTGTACGGCGATGATGCTGGCCCGCCGGGCGACGCCGTACTTCCCGGCCGCGATCCCCGCGACGTGCGTGCCATGTGCGCACTGGGTGTGGAAGTTGCACGGCCGCGCCGCGCCGGCCCCGTACTGGTATGTGGCGCCGTTGGGGCAGGTCCTGGCGGTCGAGAAACACGCTTCCGCGACGACCTTTCCGGTCAGCCAAGGGTGGTCCCGCTGCACGCCGGTGTCGAGGATGGCCACCGTCTGGCCAAGCCCGTCGTACCCCTGTTGCCACGACGAGTACGTCCCGGTCTGGCGCAGGTGCCACCAAGCCGGAGCGTTGCTGGACGACACGGTGCCGGTGGCCTGACCTCCGTCATCGGCGATGGTGAGCATCTGGTCCTCGTCGACCCGGACCACCTCCGGGGAGCGGCGAAGCACCGACAGGCCCTGGCTGTCGACGGTGAGGGAGACGAAAGGAACCTCGTCGTAACCCCTCACCTGAGTCGCGCCGGACCCGAGTCGGGCGACCAGCGACGTCCGCAACTGGCGGATGGTGCCTCGCTGTGCGTCGCGGGCTGCAGCGCTCAGGTCGCCCTCAGGGCGGAAGGTCGTCCGCAAGCGGAGGATCACACTGGCCGAGCCGTTCTGGTGGACCGACGCGCTGATTCGCTCGTCAACGACGGTGGCTGACGCTGAGGCGAGCGCTGGCGCTGGACGCGCGTTGGTCATCTGCGCCGGCAGAATTGCGGCGGCGCTGAGCGCCGTAGCGAGCACGAGCGCGGTGTGTGAGGCGGTCCACCTCGTAGTTGTGAACATCTTTGCTGTCCTCCTTCGCCAGCCACCCGTTGTGGCTGTCGAAGGGACCGTCCAACCCACCCCTTAGGGGTCACCGCTGTGCTCGCTTAAGACGACTTAAGACACCTCACGAAGGCTCCAGAAGAGTCCCGAAGTGGCGCCCGTCGCTGTGCCAAACCTCACGCAACGCAGCGCGGCCGGGCCGCGGACATGGCTGCGGCCGCCGTACCGGAGTACGACGGCCGCAGCGCTTGCTGGATCAGAACGCTACCGAGTGCGCCCCTTGGTGGTCGACGAAGATCCGGGCGTGTGGGCCTGGATGTTGCCGTGGTCGAGCGTGCCCGAGGCGGAGTAGAGCGTGCCCCCGGCAGTCGTAAAGACGCGGATGGAGAAGAAGTCCACCCCGGTCACCGGCGGTGAGCCTGGCTCGCCGCGGTCGATGAGAATGAACTGCACTCTCACTTGCTGGCCCTTGGTGGCGTCAGTGTCCAGCGTCCCCGTGCCTTCACCCACGTAGGTGTCGAACTGTGCTGCGGGGGGAGCCGGGTCGATGTTCGGATCGTTGTCGCAGTACGCACGCGTCAACGTCGCCAGCTTGAACTGACCGATCATGCCCGGGTCGTGCCAGGTCACGTTCAGATTGGCTCCGGGGTTGTCTCCGAGGTCACACGGTGCGACGGCGCCGAACCGCACCGATGAGCCTGGCGTGACGACGTCCTCGTTGGAGATCTGCTTGTCGATCTCGTCGAAGCCACCGCCGCCGGTGACGAAGCCTTCCGCCTCATCATCGTTGCCAGGATCGTTCTTGCAGCCGGGATCGGCGAGATCACGCTTACCGTCGACATCGTTGTCCGTGTTGTCCGCGCACTCTGTCGGACCGTCACGCTCGTCGTTGTCATCACGGTTGTCACAGCCTGGGTCGGCCGGGTAGTCAAACTGCCCATCGCCGTCGTTGTCCAAGCCGTCCGAGCACTCGGGCTCGGTCGAGCCGTCGGTCTCGTTGTTGTCCTGCGGCGAATCGCAGCCCGGGTCGTTCGGGTGGTCGATCTTTCCGTCGCCGTCGTTGTCAATTTCGTCCGAGCACTGCGGCTTGCCGCCACCGCCACCGCCGCCGCCCGAGGTGCAGGGGTTGCCCTCGAAGTCGGCGATCGACTCGGCGATCACGATGTCGCCCGCGAGCGTTTGAAGGTAGAGCGCGCGCTGGGTAATCTTGTTGCTTGTCGTGGTCTTCTGGTTGAGGAACAGCGTCCCGACGAGCGGGATATCGATCTCCCGATACTCGGATTCGTTGATGATCGGCGGGTCGTCGCCGACCTGGACGAAGAGCACCGTCGACGATCCGGTCAGCGTCGGCGGCGGGGCCTTGCGGCCGGTGGTGCCGCAACGCGAGTGCGCCTCGGAGGTCAGCGCAGCAGCGCGAATCAGGGTCTGGCCCTCCGGGCTGATCGTCGCCTGCGCCACCCCGGTCTGCGCGTTGCCACTCTTA
>JBKJUS010000178.1:0-12337 GCA_046590575.1 Mycobacteriales bacterium
GAACCCGTATACGGTCTTCCCCGACTCCCGCAGCCTGGAGGCGAGCTTGGTGAAGTCGCTGTCGGAGGAAACCAGGCAGAAACCGTCCAGGTTCCCGGTGTAGAGCAGGTCCATCGCATCGATGATCAACGCGCTATCGGTGGCGTTCTTGCCGGTGGTGTAGGCGAACTGCTGCATCGGCTGGATCGCATGGGCGTTGAGCGCTTCCTTCCAACCTCGGAGGTTGGGGGTGGTCCAATCGCCGTACGCCCGCTTGACCGTCGCACTGCCGTACTTCGCGATCTCGGCGAGTAGAGCCTCGATGATCGCGGGAGTGGTGTTGTCGCCGTCGATGAGGACAGCGAGCCTGGTGGAATCTGGGACTGAAGCCATACACAGAGCGTAATCGGGAATGCAGCGAAGCCTCCCCAGCCCGTCCAAATGCCCAACGCTAGATGAAGTCCATCCGCGAAGCAGAATCCCCTCGGTGCGCCGCCTAGCGAGTGACTCGCATCGGCACGAAAATCGAAAGGCGGCCTCAACGAGGCCAAGCCCGAGGTGCGCCTATCCGCCGCGATAGAAGCGAGGACGCTGAGCCGTTCCCCGTCGGCTCGATCATGCGAACGCACTCATCTGCCGCTGATCGCACTTGCCCATTGAAGACTCCGTTTAGTCGGCGGCGACGCGGCTAGCGCGCGGGGCAGATGTGGGGCAAGACCGTGCGGGAGTGGCTTCCACAGCATGCTGGGCTGAGCTCAGTCGACGGGGTATTCGTGCGGCTTCGTCGTATAGCTGCGGTCGAGTGCGCTGATCCAGTGCCGGGTGCCATCGGGGTCCTGAGTCACTGACCATCCGCCGTGGTGCTTGCAGCGGTGATGTCGCCGGCACTCAGGGCCCAGGTTGCAGGTGCAGGTCGGCCCGTTGGGCCAAGGTATCGCGTGCTCGGTGTCGGTCCGGCCGGCCGGCTGGTTGCACACGGGATGCACACACGTCTGGCTTCGGGCGTCGATGAACGCGTTGATCCGCGCGGTCGGCGTGTAGCTGACTGTGCCGAGACCCTCGAGTGCCCCGGTTGTGGCGTCAACGATAAAGACCCGCCAGGAGGCGTCGCGCGCAAGTTCGCGCGCGACCTCGGCAGGGATCGGGCCGTAGCCGTGCAAGTCGGCGGGGCGGTTGGCCAGCCCGAGCGCCGTCCCGAGCGTCATCGTGACGTTGACCTGCACCGGGCGGCCCTTGCGCCGCGGCGCCGCCGGGTCGGCGAGCGCGTTGCGCGCCCACTCGACCAGAGTGTCGAACCGCCGGGCGTCGATCCCCCGGTCGTCGTCCGGACCGGTCCGCGCAGCGCATACGTCGAGCGCGGTCCAGATCAGCTGCACGTCAGCGGCCGGTCCGTTAGCAGCCAGGGTCTGGCTGCTAGCCGACCCAGGGTAGATCGAGACCTGCCGGCCCTTCTTCGTTGCCTTCGACGCCGCGGCCGCCTTGTCGGGCGCGGCTTCGATCACCTTGCCGGTGACCTTGCGCCGCAGCTGTCCTGGAGTGCAGGAGCGCGCCGCATCGACGAGCTCTGCCGCAAGCCGACCGACGGTCTCGTCATCGAGGTCGACCTGGCTCAGCCCATCGACGATGCGCACGGCGTGGAGGTAGGAGATATCACCGACCGCCAGAGCCGTGCCGACCGACCGCATCGGTCCGCGGACCGACTGCCCCACCATCATCATCTCGTCGGTAGCGTGGAAGCTGGTACGCAGCGCGGCGGCGATCTCCTCGCGGGCCCACTCGCCGTCCCACGGCATGGCCTCGCCCACGTCAGCGGCCAACCGGGCGGCGGCGTACTGCAGCGACGCGATCCGCTGATGAACCAGTTCCAACGCGCTGAGCATGCTGTCGGCAGTGGGCAGCCGGCCGATAATCCGGTCGACCTCACCGACGGCATCCTTGGCGTCGAACAGCGGCATCAGCGGCCAGACGGCGAGGCCGGCATGCGTCGCGGCTTCGTCGGAAGCCGCGGTGGGAGCGAGCTCGGCGGACGGGTCGAATTCGGGTTCGACGTCGATGTCGTCGTACGCGTCGACATCCACGAGGTCGGCCCAGTTGGGTGCGTTCACTGTATCGAACATACGTTCGAGAATACCTGTGCCCGGTCGCCCCGTCAACCTCCAAGTGCGCTGTGGGACAACATTTCTGCGCCGAGCTAGCGACCCGCCAAGATCCGCCCGCCGTACGCCGATCGCCCGGCTGGGATCCACCGCGTCGGGGATCTCCGGCTACTCAAAGCGGTAGGTCGTCTCGGTGTCCGTGGTCGAGATCGGCGCTGATCGCCCGGTCCACATGAACTCGTCGATCCACACGTCAAGGAGGTCCCAGCTCTCGGGCGTCACTGGATCCGCCAGCTCCACCTCGATGGTGATCAGCCGGCCGTCGTCCTCCCGCAATCTGACGATGAGAAGCTCGCCTCTGACGATCGACTCTAGGTAGTCCCAGGGGTCGATGCCGGCAGACTGGGTCATGCGGCGGTGGATCTCAGCGCGCACGGCGTCACGTGGATCGCCGGGTTTGAACGGCTCCGGGTCCGGCCGGACCACCGCCGGCCTTTCCGGAGTGGGCTCGACCGCTTCCGTTTCGATCTCGACGACTCCGCCCCAGCGCCACCGAGCTGGCTCGCCTCTCGCCACGCAGGCCCAGAGCAGTAGCGGCGTGCCGAGGAGCAGCACCGCGATGTTGAGCGGACGCCGGGCCGGTCCCAGAGTCGAAGAGGCGAGAACCGCGGCGAGGTACGCGAGCGAGATGGCCCAGCCTTCCCAGGAGCAGGGCCGGCCCCAGCCCCATCCCCACCGCTTCGCTTTGAACCAATACCGGCGGTCCGGCGGAGGTGACTGGTCGCTGAGGCCCTCACCTCGTTCGCCTTGGCGAACACTGATGACGCCAATCGTGTACCCCACGAGGGCCAGCGCGACGAGCACCGGCATGAAAGCTGGGGATGTGCCGGAGGTCGAGCCCACCGCCGTGCTGTACGCCGTCATCGCCAGCACGACGCCGAGCGGTGCAACGAGCGCGATCCAGAGCACGTACCCTTCAGCGCCGTGGCCTCGGTCGGCGGATCCGCTCGCCCGATGAAAGACCGCCACCAGCAGGACGAGGACACTCACCGGCAGTAGCAGTCCTTCGGCCTTCGACCCGTACCGGTCCGGTCGCAACCGCCAATCCCAGTGGACCGGCACCGGAGCATCAGCACGAGTCCACGCGATCACCGCGAATGCAGCGCACACGACGAAGGCAACCGTTGACACGAGGTATGCCACCGACCTCAGTCGATGGGACCACTCGGACACCCGCCCGCCGCGATCCCCGCTGATCAGGAGATCACCTCCGGCGGGAGCTGGCGGGTCCAGCGGGTGGCGTACGGCGCCCAGCCGAGGTTGCGCCAGTGCGGCTCCGCAGCCATGTTGGTCAGCCGCCAGTCCGTCCAGCTCACTGTGGCTCCCTGCTCGATCGCCCACGCGCGACCGGTCTTGTCGAGTGCCGCGCCGACGCCGCGACCGCGGTGCTCCGGGCGAATGGCGGCGTGGCTGAACGCGACCGCGCCCGCCGGGATGCCGAGTCGATGGGGCATCGGCTCCCAGCTCGCGAAGCCGACGTCGACGCCGTCGATCGAGGCGATGAAGTCGACGACGTCCGGCTTGCCGAAGTCCTCACGGAACATGTCGAGCAAGCTCGCCGCGGCCTCCGGCGAGCGGTAGGACCACGCCGGGGCGAGTCGGAGGTGCTCGCCCACGATGCCGCACATGTCGAGCAGCGAGTCGAGATCAGCGGCGCTGGTCGCGATCCGCACATCGACGGCGGCCGGCGGCGTCGTGCGGGACGGTTCGACCGGGCCGAGCGCGAAGACGTGTTCCTGCCCGAACCCGAGCCGCGACCACGCGCCCTCGGCCATCGCGTCGCCGGTGAGCAGGACGACCGCGTGCCGCAGCCCACGCGCGGTCACCCACGCCGTGGACGCGGCGGCGTAGAGCAGCCGGGTGGTGAGCTCGTCTACTGCCGAGTGCCCGCCCAGGTCGACCCAGGTCGCGTGCTCGTCGACCCGCGAGAGCAGGTAGCCGACAACCTTGTCGCCGTCGAGCGCGACCCAGCCGTGCGACGCGGCCTCGCGCACCGCGCCGACCGCGGTGACAAGGTCGGCGTCCCGGTCGAGCAGCGGATGCCGGTCCAACGCGCTGGCGTACCGCTCGGCGAACAGGTTCGCGGCGGCGCCGAAATGCTCGTCGGCAAACTCGGTAACGGCAGGCATGCGCGACCCTTCGCTCGGGACTCAGCACAGGATCCCCCAACTCGATCGCCACGGACAGGCGGCCATCGCCGCCCTACGATGACGTCTCCGCACTGACAACGCTCCGGAGTCCCTCCATGCAGCTCGAGAGCTACGTACAAGGTCGTTGGCAGGCGGGTGCCGACGACGGCGCGTTGCTCCGTCACGCCGTCACGGGCGCTGAGATCGCTCACATCTCCAGCCGCGGCGTCGACATGGGCGGTGCTCTCGACTACGCCCGCCAGGTCGGCGGCCCGGCCTTGCGCCAGCTGACGTTCCACCAGCGAGCGCTGCTCCTCAAGGAGCTGGCCCAGCACCTCACCGGGCTGTCCGAGGAGTTCTATGCGCTGTCGACGGCGACCGGGGCGACCCGCAAGGACTCCGACATCGACATCGCCGGCGGCTTCGGCACGCTGTTCGCCTACTCCAGCAAGGCCCGTCGTGAGCTGCCCAACGACACGGTCCTCACCGAGGGCGCCGTGGAGATGCTCAGCCGCAAGGGCTCCTTCGTCGGCCAACACGTATGCGTGCCGCTACGCGGCGCCGCCGTACAGATCAACGCGTTCAACTTCCCGGTCTGGGGCATGCTCGAGAAGCTGGCTCCGGCATTCATCGCGGGTGTGCCATCCATCGTGAAGCCAGCCAGCCCGACGGCCTTCCTCACCGAGCTCGTCGTACGCCGGATCGTCGAGTCGGCGATCCTGCCCGAGGGCACGCTGCAGCTCATCTGCGGCAGCGCGGGCGACCTGCTCGACCACCTGACCGGCCAGGACCTCGTCGGCTTCACCGGATCGGCTACCACCGCGACCGCCCTGCGGGCGCACCCGGCGGTGCTGCGCAACGGTGTGCGCTTCAATGCAGAGGCCGACTCGCTCAACTGCTCGATCCTGGGGCTTGACGCGAAGCCCGGCACCGAGGAATTCGACCTCTACGTGCGCGAGGTCGTCCGCGAGATGACTGCGAAAGCCGGCCAGAAGTGCACCGCCATCCGGCGGGCTCTCGTCCCACGGGAACACCTCGATGCCGTGACCGAGGCGCTCCGGGAGGCTCTGGGGCGAGTACGGGTCGGCGACCCAGCCGACCCCGAGACGACGATGGGAGCGCTCGCAAGCACAGGTCAGCGCGACGAGGTGCGCCGCGCGGTCGGCCTTCTCGTCGAGGGCGGTCAGCTCGTCGTCGGCGACCCGACGCACGTGCCCGACGGGACCGAACGCGGGGCATTCCTGGAGCCGATTCTGCTGCGGTACGACGACCCGGACCGGTCAGAGGTGCATGACGTCGAGGCGTTCGGGCCGGTCAGCACGGTGCTGCCCTACGACTCGGTCGAGCACGTCGTCGCGCTCGCGGCCCGTGGCCAGGGCAGCTTGGTCGGGTCGGTCGTCACCCATGATCAGACCTTCGCTCGGCACGTCGTCCTCGGTGCAGCGGCGTATCACGGTCGACTGCTCGTCCTCGACCGTGACTGCGCCCGCGAGTCGACCGGCCACGGCTCCCCGCTCCCACACCTCGTGCATGGCGGACCAGGCCGGGCCGGCGGTGGCGAGGAGCTCGGCGGGATCCGCGGCGTGCTGCATCACATGCAGCGCACCGCCGTACAGGGCTCGCCCGCGATGCTCGCTGCGGTCACCGGCCGCTGGGTGACCGGTGCCCCCCGCATCGAGGACGACGTGCATCCCTTCCGTAAGCGACTCGGCGACCTGCGGATCGGCGACTCCGTCATCACGGACGAGCACGAAGTGACGCAAGCCGAGATCGACCAGTTCGTCGAGCTCACCGGCGATTCGTTCTACGCGCACACCGACCCGGCCGCGGCGGCCGCCAACCCGATCTTCGGCGGGATCGTCGCGCACGGCTACCTCGTGCTGTCTCTGGCAGCCGGACTCTTCGTGGACCCGGCCCCTGGCCCGGTGCTCGCGAACTACGGGCTCGACGGCCTGCGCTTCACGACGCCGGTCAAGCCCGGCGACCGAATCCGGGTGGCGCTGACCTGCAAGGAGAAGAACCCCCGGGACGGAGCGTCGTACGGCGAGGTGCGCTGGGACGCAGAGGTCACCAACAGTTCCGGCGAGACGGTGGCCCACTACGAGCTGCTGACCATGGTCGCCGAATAGCTGACGTCGTATGACGCGCAGCTGCTGTCGTCAGTCGGCCTGCCGAGCCGTCAAGCGGACCGTAGAGATGGTGCCGGCGAGAACATCGCTGCGGCAGAACCGGTCGGTCACCCAGCCGCCGCCAGAGAAGAGCCTCGTCTGATCGGCGAAGTGCTTGCTGAGAGGGTTGGTCGACTGGGAGTAGGTCAGGATGGTGCGCGCGTCCGGGCAGCCTGTGCCGTTGAAGGCCACGGTCTGGATAAACGACGCTCCGTGCGCGAGTGGACCGACGTAGCCCTTGCTGGCGTTCCAGCCGGCCGCCACCGCGTTGAAGACACCGAGGCCGCCGGGACCACCGTGATAGCTCGTCTTCGTACCGTCCGGGCGCTCGTCGACCTGCCACTGCCCTAAGGGGTCATCGACCTTGATCCCGGCGCCGGCCAGGTCGTTCAGCGCGTCGCCGAAAGCCTTCTGTACCGGCGGGTGTGCCGTGTTCAGGTCACGTGGGGTGTTGACCGGGTCGGCGACAGAGAACTGCGTCTTCCAGATCGGGTTGGGCGCACTGGCCAAACCCACCGGGGTCGTCGACGCGGCGCGGGTCCAGAACCGGCGGAACAGCACAGCACCTCGCGAGGCGATCCCGTCGCGGCCGTCCCACTTGGCGAGGACGTCGCAGGCGTTACCGACAGCGACCGGACCCTTGTCCGACGGGGCGAACCCACCGGGAAACCCCTGGCACATCTCGACGATGTCCTTGCGGGTCAGCTCAGCGGCGTGCTGCCGATTGCTGAAGAGCAAGTCCTGCATCTCCTGCCGGCTGATCGTGCCGCCGTTAGCAAGCGCCTCCTCGACCATCACCAGGCCCGACCTGGTACGGAGGGCCCGAGTGGTCCCTTCGTCGCCGATGATCTTGGCGAAGCCGGTCAGCGGCTGCCGCGGCTGCGAGAGCCAGTAGCTGTCGTTCGAGTTGGTGACGTAGTCCTTGCGGATCAGCGAGGGCATGTTCTTGGGCCCGAACGTGCCCGGCTGCAGCGCATCCGCGTCGACGCCCCACTCGCAAGCGCTTCGCGAGCCGTCGAGGACCGGCAACCGAAGGGCGGCGTACGTCGCCTGCCCGATCGCAGTGTTGCAGGTCAGCGCCTTCTCGTTGGTGACGTGCGGCGTCACCGAGATGTCGGCGTACAACGCATCGCCCTTGTCGTCGGCGGCGATCGTGTTGACCCACGGGATGCCCTGGTTGCGCTTGAGGATCTCGAGGACCTCCCGAGAGCTCTGCGCCTGGTTGACCTCGAAGAAGTGGTTGAGATATCGGAAATTGGGGCCGTTCGCGTCGCCCATCGCGAAGGCCGTCGTCGGCGTCCACGGGAAGATCGGCAGACCGAGCAAGCTGGTCAGGATCGGCCCAAACCGCGTGCTGTAGAGGGTGCGGCTCTGCTTGTTGGTCTCGCCGGTGGAGACCGTGACGACCCGCGATGTCATCTCAGTGGGCTCGCCGTCGTACAAGTACGTCGTCGGCTTACCCGGCACGAGCGTCAGTTGAAATGGCGTGAAACGGAAGGCCGTCGACACCGTGTGGCTCCAGGCCATGTGCTGGGTGTGTCCGATCAGCACGAGCGGAACGCCGAGCAGGCTGCCGCCAGTGACGTCGAGCTTGCCCGGCACTGTGAGGTGCGCTTGGTAGAAGCGCTCGGAGCCCAGCCACGGGAAGTGCGGGTTGCCGAGCAACAGTCCGCGCTTGTTCGCGGTGCCCTCGCTGCCGATCGCGACCGCGTTGCTGCCGATCGCGAGGGTCTTCCACTGCTCCTCGAGCAGCCGCGCGGCGTCCTCGTCGCGGTACGTCGGCATCGGTGTCGGCGCGGATGGATGGGGGGGCTGCGCCTGCCCGATGCCGTCGATCGCGACCCCGCTGCTGGCCAGCAGCGCGAGCTGGAAGAAGCGCCGGTAGACGTCGATCTCCTCAATCGGATGCACCCACGGCTTGCCCTTGCAGGCGGGGTCGGTGACGCCGTTGGCCCCGCCGATGCGAGCGAGATAGGCGTTGTAGCCGGCCGCGTAGCCCTTGGCCAGGTGCTTGAGGTCATCGCCCGGGCCAAACGGCTTGGGCCGGGCGATCAGCTTCTCGATGCGCTGGTCGTCGTTGATCTGCTGGAAGAAGAAGTCGCTGGCCAGGTTGTTGACCGTCGCACCGTTACCGCGGAAGACGTAGCTGCCGGTCGGGGTGAAGTAACGGCTGCGCTCGGCCCGGACCGTCGTGTAGGTGTCGGCCAACGTGCAGATCGTCTCGGCGGCCAACGTCTGCGCATAGCCGAAGCCGAGGCTCCCGAGGTCGTTGGCCTCGATGTGCGGGATCCCGTACTCGGTGAAGCGCACGGTTGCGTCGTAGCCAGCCTTGCCGATCTTCGTCTTGCCCTGACCCTTCGCCTTGCTTTTACCTCCGTGGTTGGGGTGGGCCAGCGCGCTCGGCGTCAGGGTCGCGGCGAGGACGGCGGCGAGCAGGATGGCCAGGCGACGAGGCACGGGCGCTCCAGGAGGAGGCGGGGGTGTTGTCATGAGTTTTCGACGCCTGCGGCAGAACCTCCTTCTGTAGTCTGGTCACCCTTGCGGAGAACCTCACGTAGGGTCGAGGTCATGCGTCCCTCGACCGGTCCCGGTCTTTCCTTCCCCCGCGCGGCGGGTCGTCTCGTCGTGGTGCTCCTCGGCCTACTGGCCACCCTTTCGCCGCTACCGGCGGGCGCCGGTACCCGCCTCGTCGTGAGCACCCGGATCGACACGACGACGCTCCCGACGATGTCCAGCGTCGCCACGGCGGCGCTGCCCTCGACCGCGCGCTTCGTCGCGGTGTCCTGGCTCGGTGACCACGATGCCCAGGTTGGAATTTCTGGCACCTCCAACGGCACGACGTACGGCGTCTCGCGCGATGTCGGGCGCGACGGCGTCGAGGTGGACGGTGACCCGCGAACCTGGTCGGCACTGGTCTACCTTCCCGGTGCCGTGGCCGTCCGCATCGTGACAGATACCCCGCTCTCGGACGTCGTCGTCACGTCTGTCGCCGACGTGGCACCGCGAACCGTCAGCACGTTCGGGATGCGCGTCGCGGTGGCCGCCGTACCGCAACCCGATGTCGTCAGCCGGGCCGAGTGGGGAGCGGACGAGTCTCTACGGAGCCAGACCTACGCCACCAATCCCGCCAACTTCCACCCGACACGCAAGCTGGTCGTACACCACACCGGAGACGACGCGACTGCAGTGCCGCCATCACCGGAAGAGCACATTCGCGCGATCTACCGCTTCCACTCCACCCCCACCTCGCAGGGCGGCCGGGGATTCTCCGATATCGGTTACAACTTCGTCGTCAGCGCTGACGGGCGGGTCTTTGAGGGGCGCTATGCGCGCACCTACTCCCCCGGAGAGGAGCCGACCGGCGAGGACACTGCGCAGCGGGGCGTTACCGGCGCGCACGCCGCCAACTTCAACGCGGGCACTATGGGGGTAGCCCTACTCGGGAACTTCGTCGGGGTCGAGCCGTCGTCCGCTGCAGTGTCGGCGGTCGTGGACCTGCTCGCATGGAAAGCTGAGCGACATGGCATCGACCCTCTCGGCACCGACTTCTATGACAACCCGGCGAGCAGCACCGACACCCCACGGTCCTTCCCCAACATCGCCGGCCATCGCGACATCGGCTCGACCGAATGTCCCGGCGGTTTGCTCTACGCGCTGCTCCCGTCGGTTCGTCAGCGCGTCGCGGAGCGCATCGCGACAGGGGGCGGCGTGCCGACCCCCGCTCCCACTCCTGGTCCGCCGCCGGGCGGCCGGCTGACGGCCGTGTCACCGACCCGGCTGCTCGACACGCGCGAAGTCGGGGGGGCGATCGCGGGCGGCACGTCCCGGTCGATGCTCGTCGCTGGACGCGCGGGCCTGCCGTCGTCCGGACTGCGTGCAGTCGTGATGAACGTCACCGCCATCGAGCCCACCCGGGCTGGTTTCCTGACCGTGTTCCCCGGCGGCACAACACGCCCCCAAGCCAGCAATCTCAACTTCGTGGCCGGTCAAGTGGTGCCCAACCTGGTCACCGTGGGGGTTGCTCAGGACGGCACGGTCTCGCTGTACAACTCCGCTGGCTCGACGCACGTCGCCGCCGACGTCGTCGGTTGGTACGGCGACGAGTCGGTCCAGACGGGATCACTGTTCACCTCGTCACCGCCCAGCCGTCTGCTCGACACCCGTGAAACCTCCGGCGGCGGACCGGTCGGTCCGGGCGCAACCCGCGACCTCGTTGTCACGGGCACCTTCGGCATCCCGGCAACCGGAGTCGACGCGGTAGTGCTCAACGTGACCGCCATCTCCCCGACCCGCAGGGGTTTCGTCACCGTCTACCCAGCGGGCGCTGACCGCCCGGTGACGTCCAGCCTGAACTTCACGGCAGGCGACGTACGACCCAACCTCGTCTTGGCCAAGGTGAGCGCTGACGGCCGCGTCTCTTTCTACAACCAGAGCGGCAGCACCCAGCTCGCCGTCGATGCGGTGGGCTGGTTCGGGACACCCGAGGCCACACCGGCCCGTGGCCGTTTCACAGCTCTTGCGCCGCGGCGGGCGCTCGACACCCGGGACTCGACGGCGCTGTCACCGGGCGAGACGCGCCGGCTGATCCTGGCGGGGACGGCCGGCCTGCCGTCGACCGGGCTCAGCGCAGTACTTCTCAACGTCACCGTGACTGACCCAACGGCATCGGGTTTTCTCACCGTCCACCCCGGTGGCACAACGCCACCCACGGCGAGCAACCTCAACTTCGTCACCGGGCAGAGCGTGCCCAACGCAGTAGTGGTGGGCGTCAGTGATGCGGGCGCGATCGAGATCACCAACTCAAGCGGTACGACGCACGTCATCGTCGACGTAGCAGGCTGGTTCTCCCGGGATTGAGAGCCCGGGTGCACCGCCGCCCCGACGTCGGGCGAGCACGCCGGAGTAAGAATTCGAACGGTTCGGGAACCTGCTGGTAGCCTGACGATCGCTTCATCGCTTACGCGCCGTTAGCTCAATTGGCAGAGCAGCAGACTCTTAATCTGCGGGTTCGGGGTTCAAGTCCCTGACGGCGCACCCGTCTGTGTGACTTAGGTTGACTTGACGCTGTCGGAATGCGCGCCGGTTCCGGCCAGCTATCCGCCATCGACGAAGACCCACTCCTCCCGGATCGGGCGACTCTCGAACCAGCCGCGCGAAGTGTTGATCAGGTACGCACCGCGTTTCATCTGCCCGATCAGTCAATGGCGGGCGGCGAGGAAGCCGAGCACCCGTCGCATCAGCAAGGTGGCTGCCTCGAGGTCGTAGGACGGCAGCGAGCTGTCGGCGAAGAGGTGCTGGTCACCGGGATAGAGAAAGAGCTCCCCTTCGCCCGCCGCGGCCACCAGTGTCCGGGCGGCGTCGACGTCGCCCTCATCGGCGAAGTACGGGTCGGCATCCATCCCATGCACCTGGACGGGTACGCCGTCCGGCCAGGCGTCCCCGAATTCCGAGATCGGGAGGCACGCGTAGAGCAACAGCGCCCCCTCCGCGCCCGGTCGCGTCTGCGCGAGCTTCTGTGCCGGCATCACCCCGAGGGAGAAGCCGGCGTACACCAGCTCGGCCGGTAGCCCCTCGACGGCCCGCACGCCACGCTCCAACACCTCCCCGAACCCGATCTGCCGGGCGTAGCCGACGCCTTCCTCGACGGTGTCGAAGGTGCGACCGTCCAGCAGATCCGGCAGGTGCACGGTGTGTCCGCCCTGGCGCAGCTCGTCGGCGAAGGCGACGACACCGGGAGTCAGCCCCTGGGCGTGGTGGAACAGCACTACCTCAGCCATGTCTTCCTCCCGAACGGAAGAGATCGAGCGGGTGATCACTCTAGGACTGCGTACAAGAGAGCTGGAACACAAGTAGATACCGGTCGGACCTAATCACTAGGCAGTGTTGTCATTCCGCCCTGCTCGTA
>JBKJUS010000095.1:0-7968 GCA_046590575.1 Mycobacteriales bacterium
CGCTCGAAAAACAGCCGCCAGGCGGCGAACAGATCCTGCCGGTCGCGCGTCTCGTGCTCGCCCAGGCCGAGGAGTTGCGCGATCCGCGGCTCAACGAACCGTCGCTCCTCCGGGTCCTTGATGTGCTCCTCGAGCGCCGCGCGCAGCTTGTCGAATGCCGCGACGGCCTCGTCGTCCTCGGAGATCCGGCACCGCATCCGCACCATGTCGGCCAGCGCCCAGTAGGTGACGCCTTCGCCGTAGGCGAGGCAGCGGCCGCGGTGCCAGTAGGTCAGCTGTGGGAGGCCGTCGAAGTACTTGTAGAACTCCCAGGAGAGCCGCGACTTGCCGATCCCGGCGATCCCGGTCACCGAGACGAGATGCGCTTTTCGCTCCTCGGCAGACGCGTGGAAGAGGTCCTTGGTCTGACGAAGCTCCCGCTCGCGGCCGACGAATGGGGCTTCGAGCCCCGAAGACTTGAGCGCTCCGCGGGCGCCCGAGACGACGCGCAGCGCCTTCCACAACGGCACGAGCCCTTCCTTGCCCTTCAGCTCGTACGAGCCGGCATCCTCATACACGACCGTTTGCTCGGTCGTGCGCCGCGTCGCCTCGCCGACGAAGACCGTGCCCGGGTCTGCGGCCGACTGCACGCGCGAGGCGGTGTTGACGAGATCGCCGGCGACCATTCCCTGCCCCTCGGCTGCGATCGTCACCGCAGCCTCGCCGGTGAGAACGCCCGCCCGGGCCCGGAGCTCGGGCGCACCGACTTCGTCGCCGAGCGCCGAGACGGCAGCGACGAGATCGAGCGCGGCACGCACGGCGCGCTCGGCGTCGTCTTCGGTTGCGGTCGGGGTGCCCCAGACGGCCATCACCGCGTCCCCGATGAACTTCTCGACGGTGCCGCCGTAGAGGCCGATCAGCCGGCTGCAGGTGTCGAAGTAGCGGGAGAGGAGCTCGCGCACTTCCTCCGAGTCGCGCGACTCCGAGAGGGTCGTGAAGCCGACGAGGTCGGCGAACAAAACAGAGACCAGGCGGCGTTCCGCGACCGGAGCCTCACGCGCGGGTGCCGCCGAGCCAGGTGCAGCCTGGGCGGAAGCCGGAGCACCGCACTCGCCGCAGAACTTCTCGTTGCCCACCAGAGCGGCGCCGCACGGCCCGCACGAGAGCGCGAGCGGCGTCCCACACTCGATGCAGAACTTCTTCCCTTGCGGGTTCTCGGCGGCGCAACTCGGGCAGATCATATGGCCGTGAGCTTACCCCTCCAGCATCGCCCGTCCCAGTCCGCTTCGTGACTGTGAGTTGGAAGAAGTTGGGGAACGGCTCGGGCCGTACGATCAAGCCTCGAATTTTCGCTCTCGAAGAGGCGGCCGCGAGGCGGGATGTCGTCAGCTCCTATGAAGCCGATGCCTCGCCGAGGGCCGCTGTCGCTTCGGTGGCGTCGGCGCAGCCAGGCTCGTCACTGTCCTCCAGGTCACCGCTGCCGGCGAGGCGAGTCCCTGGCAGCGAGTGCCTGGGCCGCCTGTTCGAGTTCCGCGTGAATGGCGTCAGCGACGTAGACCGTCCAGGGGTGGGGTGGCGTGCCGCCGGTGTAGACGACGACGTGCTTGCCTGCTGTGTGTGCGTACCAGGCTTCCATCGCGGTTCCCTCGTCGGGGGAGGTGAAGGAGGCGAGTAGCGCGTGGCAGGAGTCGATCTCGGCTAGGTCGCCTTCGACGATCTCCTGCTCCTTCCCTTGTGTTCGGCCTCGGTAGTCGCGGCGCATCGGGTCGACCGGCTCCCAACCGATCGAGCGTACGAGCGCGTCTGCCCGTCGCCGATATTCGTCGGCGTGGGGTGGGCCGGCAAGGTATACCCGCTTCTTCTTTCCGGTAGGGCTCATCGGTCGTACACTACGTCCCGTGGAACCGGATGCTCGCACCAAGGAGTTCGTCGCGCTCAGCCACGCCGGTTCCGACCACTACGCGGGCCTGGAAACGTTCGCCAACCCCGGTGTGACCCATGTCGAAATGAGGAGCGACGAACTCGCCGCGATCTGCCCGGTCACGGGTCAACCCGACCTCTACATGGCGGCGATCGAGTACTGGCCGCAGCTTTTGTGTCTTGAGTCGAAGTCGCTCAAGCTCTACCTCGCTCGCTACCGCAACGAAGGCCACTTCTGCGAGGCACTTGCAATCGGGGTCCGGGACGATGTCGCCGAAACACTCGAGCTCTCCTCCGATAAGGTTCGGGTGACGCTCACGCAAAAGGCGCGCGGCGGGATCAGTATCACGGCCACGACGTAGCCTCTCGCCCAGCGATCGACTGTCTAGTTGGCGTCGTTACCTGCCGGCCGCGACGGGAAGCGTCCGTGTGAAGGTCGCGTTGAGCGAGCCCGAGAGGAAGGGCTCGGAATCGATCTCCACGCGCCCATATCCGGCGGCACGCACCGCGGCGATGACGGCGGCACTGCCCTCGCTCGTAAGGGCGCGAGCCAACTCCTCGCTGGCGAGCTGCACCTTCCCGAGCTCACCGTAGTGGCGGACGCGTAGCACGCGGTACCCGAGCGCTTTGAGCGCACGCTCGGCGCGGTCGATCTTGGCGAGCGCCGCCGGGTCGACGGGCGTGCCGTAGGGGAGGCGTGAGGCGAGGCAGGGCGAGGCGGGCTTTTCGGCGCTGGGGACGCCAAGACGACGGGCGAGTTCTCGCACCTCGGCTTTGGTCACGCCCGATTCGAGCAAAGGGTGGAGGACGCCGTGCTCCTCGGCCGCGCGAAGACCGGGGCGCCAGTCTCCGAGATCGTCGGCGTTCGCGCCGGACAGCAGGGCGGCGTAGCCGCGCCGCTTGGCGAGGTCGGCAAGCCGGTCGTAGAGCTCAGTCTTGCAGTGGTAACAGCGGTCGCGGTCGTTGCGCACATAGCCCTCGCGGCGTAGTTCGTCGGTTGCGATCGTCTGGTGTGCGATGCCGATCGCGCGGGCGACTTCGCGGGCGCCGTCGAGCTCGCCGTCGGCGAGCGCGGGCGAGACCGCAGTGACGGCGAGCGCCCGCTGGCCCAGAGCGCGATACGCGAGTGCGGCGACAAGCGACGAGTCGACACCGCCCGAGAAGGCGACGACCGCACTGCCGAGCGAAGCGATCCGCGCCTCGATTTGATCGGAAGTGGTCATTGCGTGTGCGCCGCGGTCAGGGCCTCGACCCAGACGGATTTTACCGAGCGACCGGTCGTTCGGGCGAGCGCCGCACAGTCGTCGTGCTCCGGTGCCACATTGACCACTCGTCTGTCGAGCCGGCCGATCTTGACGCGTACGCTCCCGCCCTCGAGCTCGACCGCGATCTCCTCCCGCTCCAGCTCGTAACGGAAGAGGCGCTGAACGCGTACCCCGAGCGCGCTCGTCTCCTCCAGCAGCGCGACCGCGACCGCCTGCTCGTCGATCGGACGGGCGAGCGCGGACAGCACCAGGCCGGGCCTGCCCTTCTTCATCTGGACGGGAACCGTCCAGACATCGAGCGCGCCCGCCGCGAAGCAGCGCTCCACAGCGTCAGGGACAAGCTCGGGAACGAGGTCGTCGAGATTCGTCTCGAGCAGCACGACCTCCGCCGTCCGTTCACCCGCTTCGGTTTCTCCGAGGAGGACGCGCACGACATTCGGCCGGTCGCTGAGCTCGCGGCTACCCGCGCCGTAGCCAACGCGCTGGAGCACGAGCGGCGGCAGCTGTCCCCAGGAGTCGGCCAGCACCGCGGCAAGCGCCGCCCCCGTCGGCGTGACGAGCTCGACCTCGATATCGACGCCACGCAACGGAGCATTCCGGAGCAGCTCGAGCGTCGCAGGAGCCGGCAGCGGTAGAACACCGTGCGCGGCCTTGACAAGGCCACGCCCGACCGGCAGCGGCGAGCAGACGATCCGCTCGACGCCAAGATCCTCAAGCAGAACAACTACTCCACAGACGTCGACGAGGGCATCGACGCCGCCCAGCTCATGGAAATGTACCTCGTCCGGCTCAACGCCATGGACGCGACCCTCCGCGACGGCCAGTCGCGCGAACACCTCAAGCGCGCGGTCCCTCGGTAAGGGTTCGAGCCGAGATGCCTCGATGAGCGAGCGGATCGCGCGATAGTCGCGAGTCTCGCTGTCGCGAGCAACTGACACCGTAACATGGAGCGCACCGATGCCCTGCCGCTCCACCCGGGTCGCTTCGATCTCGACACCCCGCAGACCCAGCAAGCCGGGAACCTCGCGCAGCCGCTCGAGGCTCGCGCCCGCATCGACTAAGGCAGCGAGCAGCATGTCGCCAGCCAGGCCGCTGACGCAATCGAGATAAGCAAGACGGCTCACCGACCGCCCCCAGCCGACCGAGCGATCTGCGCCGCGATCGTCCCCGCTCCAAAGCCATCGTCGATTCCGACCACAGCGAGCCCAGCCGCACACGAGCAGAGCATCGCGTACAACGCTGTCTCCCCGCCCCTCACAGCCCCATAGCCGACGCTCGTCGGCAGCCCGATAACCGGCGCGGACACGAGGCCACCGACGACACTCGCGAGCGCCGCGTCCATCCCGGCGCAGGCAACCACGCAATCGGCGCGCTCCAGGTCGGGCAGCGCCGCAGCGAGGCGATGGAGGCCAGCGACACCCGAGTCCTCGTGGACGACCACCTCCGTCCCAAGCAGCTCTGCGCGGATCCGCGCCTCGTGCAGAACCGGGCCGTCCGACGTCCCAGCCGAGACCATGACGACGAGGCCGCGTACTTCCGGCAGGCTGCGCGCAATCCACACCGCGCGTGCTCGCTCATCCTCCTCGGCATCCGACGCCAGATCACGCACAGATGCCCGCACATCGTCGTTGGCACGCGTGACAAGCACACTCCCAGCACCCGCCTCGAGCAACGCCGCGACGATCGCCCGAACCTGCTCGGGCGTCTTCCCCTCGGCAAGCACCGCCTCGGGCGCGCCCTGACGCAACTCGCGGTGCGTGTCGACCCGCGCAAAACCAAGATCACGATACGGCAACGCGACAAGACGCTCCAGCGCGTCACCGGGCAGCACGTCCCCGCGACCAACCGCCTCCAGCAGCGCCTCAAGCTCCTTCCGAAAGCCACCCATCCTCAGCGATTATCGTCGATCTCGCTGTTTTGTCGCCCCGGGCGGCGACGAGGCCGGTGACCACAATGCGCACCGCTGCTCTGCCCCGACAAACCGACCCACACGCACGCCGTTGACGAAGAGGCAGGACGGCTACGCTCACGCGTGGTATGCGGAGCGATCAAGAAAGCTGTCCGTCAACGGCACTGTTCGCTACCAGCGGAAGACCTGCAACTCGAAAACGCTGAATAATCTCGCCGGAGACTGGTGGCTTCGGTGCGCCGGAGCACGCGAGTGGCCAAACCCTGGAACTCGCCGAGGCGCATCCGCCACCGGTAGCGCTCCCGATGACGGGCCAGACGCCATCGACGGACGCGCTCAACCGCCAACAGGAACGACCTCCACGATAAGGCTGAACGGGACGTTGCCCGCGTCGCCTCGCCGACGGGGCAGTGCTTCTCCCTCTTCCGGACGAGTCCACGCACGTACAACTCCTCGCCATCGCAACGAATACGTAAGGCGAGCGTGCTCCTTGCAAGGTGGCGATCTCCTCGGGCCATCGTCTCACTCGAGTTCTCTCGTCCCAATCGTCTCGACCTTTTCCGAGTACAACACCGCGAGTATACGCCAGCGCCGTGAGGGTCGAGGTGAAACAGTTCGCTTGCATCCTGCAGAGGGGGTACTCAGACCGCGGATGTCACCCCGTCTGGCAAATCTGAAAAGTCGAAGGACGACCTGGACGTGCGCGGCACTCGACGGCCGCACCTTTGAATCGACCGGGCCGAGGACGGCGAGCGGCTCCTCCGGCTTGAGCGGTCGGGGCGGACGAGGGAGCTCGGGTACTTCGCGGCCCCGGCTTCGCCACCCCTCCGATCGGTGCTGACGGTTCCTGCCCGCGCGCGTATCGGCTAGCTTCCAACGATGAGCGTCGAGAGCGCATTCACCGCGGCCGATGCGATCGACCTGCTCGAGTGGAAGCATTCGATCTTCGACCTCTACGCCGGCATCCGCGCAACAGACGATCCACCAGCAGCATGGCGACACTGGCGCGTCACCCGCGACAGTATGTACCGGAGCCACTCCCAGTCGCCGATCCCCACAAACAGTCGTGCCGACTTTGCTGGCTGCGACTTCTACGACTACGACCCGTCCTGGCGGACGACCGCCGCGATCGAGGACGCCGAACCTGCCCACCGAGACATCTCGGCCAGCACCGGTGGCACATTCTCCTTCATCCGCATCGGCATCGCACGTTTTGCTCTGCAAGGAGCCGAGCACGAGCTCGAGCTGGGCTGGAACGACGGCTACGGCGGCGGCATCTTCCTCGCCTTCACCGACGAGACGACCGGCGCCACAACCTACGGCGGCGGCCGCTACCTGATCGACACCGTCAAAGGCGCCGACCTTGGCTTCGACCGCGCCACCCGCACCGCCGTACTCGACTTCAACTTCGCCTTCAACCCCTCCTGCTCATACGACCCACGCTGGGCCTGCCCGCTTGCCCCACCAGGCAACCGGCTCCCGATCCCAGTCACCTCCGGCGAGCAGCATACGGACACGTGAGCCGATGCTCGGAGTGTTGCCGCCCGATGTCGTATCAGCGAGCAGCACGCGTTTCCTCATTCCCTTTGATCAGACGGGCCTGACGCATGCGACGCTAGTACACGCCCTTGCCAAGAATCTGCCCTGCACGACATCGACACGGCACCAACGCCAAGGCCCAAAAAGCGCCGATCATCTCGTACACGGGGAACTCCTTGATGTCTGGTGGAACCTGCGGCTCGATTCCCGCCGCCCCATACCTTCCGCGATCCGTGGAGCGAAGGCGTCGAAGCCAGCGCGTGACTCCCAGAAGTCGATGATCCCCCAACCGCCGCCGATCGTCTCTGGCAGAACTCGGTCAGTTGCCATCGCGGCTGCGGCTGCGGGGGTCTCGCTCGCCCCCGGGGTCCGGAAATGACACCAGAGCCGAACGCCTCGTTGTTTCGTGACCTACCCGACAGAGCCGAGCGGCTCGGAGCCGTGGTACTGAGACCACCGCCAGCCGCCCTCACCATGAACGAACACGCCGGTCACACGGTAGGGACGTTCGGTTACGCCGCCGTCTGGGTGCACCGTCTGCCACGGCGCATCAGCGATGAGCCAAGCCACGTCGCCGACGACTGAGATCTGCCGATCTACCCAGCGCCAGTCGTGGGCCGTCGGTCGAGAAGTAAGCGCGGCCAAGCAAGCACGAACCGCATCCCGACCGATGAACTCCTCGCCCGCCGCCGAGCCGAGGATCACCGAGTCTGCTCTGTCGAGTGCCCAAACAGCTTCCGCCGCCGCAAGATCCCGTGCTCTCAGCGCAGCGCCGAAGCCGTCGATCGTCGCCAGAACATCGTCTACCGCTGAAACCCGACCCACCTCCCTGACGACTCAAATGATCCAGCAGCCCCGACGTCGAGTCTAGAGAGTCGCGTGCTCGCCTGGGCCAGAGTCCGGGAATCTCACCCGAGAGTGTCGCGGCGGAGCGGCATACGAAGTGCTCAGCCGCTGATGCGGCCGGGGCGCAGGGGCCGCACGTGGTCTCGCACCTTCTCGAGGGCGCGCGTCAGTGCCCTAAGGTCGCGCAGGTCGAGGTGCTGCACGAAGTGTTGCTGGATGCTGCGGTGGTGCACGACGCGCGAGGCGTGTAGCGCCTCGCGACCTTCGGGGGTGATGGAGACCTGGACGACGCGCCGGTCGCCTGGCGGGCGTTCGCGCTGCACGAGTCCTTCCTCCTCCATCCGGTCGACTACTCGGGTTAGGCCGCTCTTGCTCGCCAGGATCCGGCCGGCGAGCTCGTTCATCCGCAACCCGTCTTCCGCTTCTTCGAGGTGGACGAGTACGTCGTACCAGCGAAGCGTCATCTCACGTTCGGCCTGCAGCTCGGCATCGAGGATGTCGATCAGCGCG
>JBKJUS010000120.1:0-14202 GCA_046590575.1 Mycobacteriales bacterium
CAGCGCTGGTACGTGACGAATATCCCGATCGCTGACGAGCGACTAGACGGGCACCTGGCCCAGCTAGAACAGAAGCGATCACCGAGACGACCACTCAGGACAAGAGCCGGCGGGGGAAAGGTAGAGGGAAGCGATGAGCATGAAGAAGTGGGAGAAGAAGGTCCTGGCGGTGCCGGGGGCCGCTCCGCGCGTGGCCGAGATTGAAGACGAGCTGCGCCTCGCGGCCGGGCTCACCGGGCTGCGCGAACAGGCTGGTCTCTCGCAGCGGGAGCTCGCAAAAATCATCGGCGTCTCGCAGCCGCGCGTGGCCGCGATCGAACGTTCGCGCAACGTCACGATCGACGTACTGGAGCAGTACGTCGACGCGGTCGGCGGAACGTTGGAAGTGACCGTCCGCAAGGGCAACCGGAGAATCCCGTTGTTGTCCACCCGAACGGATCCCACCAAGCCCACACATCGCCGGTTACGCACCCGAGCACGAGGTGACGACATGACTGCCGGTCCCGGCACGACCCCCTCGGGCGGAGCGGGCGGTTGACCGAGCATTGCACGTAGCGAGTCTGGGTATAACGGTCCTCGGCGTCGCGCCGCGCGTCGCCTACCCGAGGAGACCGGCTCATGGACATTGTTCGAAACGCCGATGGCACCCTTGTCGTGCCCGTGCAGCAGCCAAGGCCGCGCGACACCGATGACAGCGCCGATACTTCGGCTGTCCGTCTTGATGACGCGGGGACGCAGACGGATGCGGCGCCGACGACCCGTCTGCTCCATCCGGGTGAAGGTGGCTACGACGAGGCGCTCGCCGAATGGGACCTCCAGCAGAACCCCGATCGTGCGCCAGCCGTGTCGACGGCGGCCGGCCGGCAGGAGGCTATGGCCCTGGTGCACGCGGTGGCGACCTCACCCGACCACGCAGTCGCGCCGGCGTTGGAGGCGCTCGACGATCCCGAAGCGAGTGGCGAAGCGTTGCGTCACGTCCTCGTCGGCGGCGTCCCCTCCGTCGAAGCCTTCGCCGCCGAGGTCGCAGAGGCCGAAGGTGGCGAGCCGCTCCGCGCCCACGAGGCGACGAAGATCATCGGTGAGGTCTTAGCCGAGCTCGACTGATTCGGCGGCAGGGCACCTACGATGAGGAGCTGACGGATCTGGTCGACGCCATGTTCGGTGAGGGCAGTGCCTTCCACGAGGAGAACGGCGTGTACCTGCAGTGCGTCGACGAGACGACGTGCGTGCTGCCGGATGGCTGGAACGGCAGACTTGTGACGCTGGCCGAGTTGCCCTCGCGAGCCGGCGGGAGTACGCCCGTGCTCTGCCTGGATCCGCACGATCTCGCCGTAGCGAAACTCGCCGCCGGCCGGCCGAAGGATATCGAGTTCGTGCACGCGCTGCTGGCGTCGGGTCACCTCGACCTAGGCGCCATCGCCGAGCGCGCCCAGCAGCTCGACCCGGTTGCTCATCCCGGCCGGCGGGGCCAGGTCCTCGGTCGGCTGCGGTCGCCCAGGCGTATTTGATGCAAATATCATGACTTGACCGATCCGGAGGATCGGCTTTCAGGGGGGCCGTCGTGCGTCGTCCAGTTCTGCTCTTTCTCGTCGCGCTGTCCGTCGCGGGGCTCGTTCTGCCCGCGGCCAACTCGTCACCTGGTTCGTCGCTGGCCGCGTCGAGGGCCGCTTGGGCATCGCTGGGCGAGGTCGTCCCCGGCGGACCCGATCGGCTGGTCGACCCGCTCGCGGGGCATGTGCTCTCCCTCGACACGGCGGCGCTGCGGGGGGTGCTCGACGCCGCTCCCGCTGAGGGCGGCGGATCCGGCCTGGAGATCGCCTTGCCCACGCCGGACGGCGGGACGGAGCGGTTCGCCGTCGTCGCTGCACCCGTGATGGAGCCGGACCTGGCCAGGCGTCACCCACAGATTCGCACCTACACCGGGCGCGGCCTGGACGATCCCGCGGCGACGCTGCGCCTGTCGCTCACTCCACTCGGCGTGCACGCCTCCGTACTCGGCGACGGCCGCGCTTGGTACCTTGACCCGCAGATGCGCGGTGACAGGACCATGCACGTCGCCTACACACGCGACACGCTGCCGCTACCGGCCGACCCGCACGACAAGGCCGCACCGGTCGTTGTCGCCGGCGATGCCCACAGAGCACAGCACGGCACGGACAGCGCCGGACGCGACACCAACGTCAAGCGCGACAGCAAGAAGCGCGGCGGGATCACGGTGCCGCTGCGCGTCTACCGACTCGCACTCGTCACCGATCCGTCGTACGCGCGGTTCTGGGCCGATGCCGCGAACGTGGACCTCGCCGACGAGCGGCGGGTCGACAGTGTCGTCACGGCTGCCAAGGCGGTCCTGGTGCACCGCATCAACCAGCTCTACGAGGCCGACCTGCGCACCCGGATGCTTCTCGTCGCCGCGACCGAGCGGACCAACCTCAACACCGACGCCGAGATGACCGGGCCGAATGGCCCGTGCGGCGGCGACCCGTGCTTCAGCGCGGAGCAGGCGACCGGGTGCTCGTCGGCGACGCTGGCAGCCAATGTCGTTGTCGCCGGGCTGACGGTCGGCGCGCGGAATTTCGACATCGGGCACGTGGCCTTCGGCCTGGCCGGCGGTGGCATCGCTGCCCTCGGGGTGGTCGGTGACTCGGGCAAGGCCCGGGGCTGCACCGGCGTGCCGCGACCGCAGGGCGACTTCTTCGCCGTCGACTACGTCGCGCACGAGATGGGCCACCAGTTCGGCGCCCATCACTCCTTCAACGGAAACCAGGGATCCTGCTCGGCCACCAACCGCAACGTTTCCGGCACGACTGCCGTGGAACCCGGCAGCGGCTCGTCGGTCATGGCTTACGCCGGCATCTGCACGGTCGACGACCTGCAGGCACACACTGATCCGTATTTCTCGCACGTGTCGCTCGACCAGATGGAGGCCTACACCGAGAACGAGGCGGATCTCAGCAGCACGCAGTTTGTGGCGCTGCGCGGCTTCGACGGAAGCGACTCCTACCTGCTGCGGTACGACGGGCGTGCCAGCGCGCGGGTGACGCGCAATGTCAACCATGACGCCGCAGGCATCCAGGCCGCCATCTCGGGGGTGCTTCCCGAGGGCGGTCAGGTGATCGTGAGCGGGGTGACGGACCGCGGTTTCACCGTCGCCTTCGGCGGCACGCTCGCCGACACCGCAAACGTTGTGCTCCTCAAGATCGCGCCGCAAGGCGCGCCCGCCGTCGTCGGCGAGACCGTCGCGGGCGGCACAACCCGGCGGGCAGGGACGCAAGTGGCGAGCGACAACCGCGCCCCGTCGGTCACCGCGCCAGAGACGGTGCAGGTACCGGTGCAGACGCCGTTCAAGCTCACCGCCAAAGGCCATGACCCCGACGGCGACCGGCTCACCTACCTGTGGGAGCAGGCGGACGGCAGCATCCCGGCGCTGGGGTCGGCTCTGGGCGAACCGGTCCGCGTCCTCGGACCGCTCTTCCGTCAGTTCGGCATCGCCGCCCGTTACGCCCGTCCGAACGACGCCTACCTGTCCCCGTCGCCGGGCCAGAACATTGCGACCTCCAATCCCTCACGCAGCTTCCCCGACGCGGCGCAGGTCGCGCGCGGCAACACCAACGCCGCCACCGGCCTCTGCCCACCGGCGTTGGCAAGCAGCGAGGCCTTCATCGACTGCCACAGCGAGTTGCTGCCGACGGCCGCGTTCCTCGGCACCGCACGCGACGGCGTGCTGTCCTTCCGGGTCACCGTCCGCGACAGCGTGCCAGGTGCGGGCGGCACCGCGACCTCCCGGACGCTGGTGCGCGTCGTGCGCAACGCCGGCCCGTTCCGGGTGCTCGACCTACCGGCCGGGCTGCCCTCGACGCTCAGCACGTTGCCGGTCGCCTGGGACGTCGCGGGCACCGACCGGCTGCTCGGCGTCGCCCGGGTGCGAGTGCTGCTGTCGACCGACGGCGGGCTCACGTTCCCCCACGTGCTCGCCGAGGCGACGCCCAACGACGGCAGCGCGGTGCTCGCCCTCCCTGCCGGCCTCTCGACGACGCAGGGGCGGGTCAAGGTCGAGGCGGTCGACGGCGTGTTCTACGCCATCAGCCCGCGCGATCTCCTCCTGACCTCCTGACCTCCTGACATCGGGATGGAGGGGGAAACGCCCCGTCCGGGCTGACCTCTGGCCTGCGTTTCACGCCCCCGGGATCTCACCCATTGAAGGGCGTCGACGGCGAGTGGATGCTCTTCCTCAGTCGACCTGAGGCACGTGGTCGTGCTTCGTCGAAGGGGGAACCATGGGGACAGTTGTGAACACGGAGCTTGTCAACGAGGCCGAGTCGGTCGCCACCGCCCTGTTCGAGACGCCCGAGGGCCGCTCGAACCCGTACCCGCTCTACCACCGGCTGCGCGAGCTGGCGCCGGTGCATCACAGCGAGTCCGCTCGGGGTTGGTTGTTGACGCGGTACGACGACTGTCACGCCGCGCTGCGCGACCCGCGCTTCGAGAAGCGCTACGAGGAGGCGCTCGACGCCCGGTCGCGACACTGGCGCGAGCGGCCGGCGCTGGTCTGGATGGGCAAGTCCCTGCTCAACCTCGACGGCCCGGTGCACACTCGGCTTCGCCGTCAGGTCGTCCGGTACTTCACCCGCGGCAGCGTCGAGGCGCTGCGCCCCACCGTCGAGGCGATGACGGACCAACTCCTCGATGACCTCGCCGGCAGCGGGGGCGGCGAGCTGATGGACAGGTTCGCGTTTCGGCTGCCGATCGCGGTGATCGGTGAGCTCCTCGGCCTCCCCGCCGACGACCTGCCGCAGTTCCGCGCGCGGGTCCTCGCCCTGACGGCAGCCTTCGAGATGCGGGTTACCCGAGAGATGAAGGACGCCGCTGACGTCGCCGCGTTGGAGTCCATCGCCTACTTCGACGACCTCATCGCCACCAAGCGTGCGAGTCCCGGCGGCGACCTGATCAGCCGCCTGGTCCGACCCCCCGACGACCCGAACGAAGAGCCGCTGACCGACGAGGACATCAACACCCTCGCCATGCTCCTGCTGTTCGCCGGGTTCGAGACGACGACCAACCTGATCGGCAATGGCGTACTCGCCCTCATCGACCAGCCCGACCAGCTGGCCCTGCTTCGCGCGCAGCCCGAACTCTGCGCGCATCTGTCTGACGAGTTGCTGCGGCACGGCGGGACGGTGCAGGTGGTGAACCGGTTCACCACAGAGGACGTGACCATCGGCGACACGACGATCCCTGGCGGCGACTCCGTGTACGCGCTGCTGGGTGCGGCGAACCGCGACCCGGCTCGTTATGCGGACCCCGACCGGCTCGATGTCACCCGCACCAACATCCGGCCGGTGTCCTTCGGCGGTGGCGTGCACTTCTGCCTCGGCGCAGCGCTCGCCAACATGGAGATCGTGTTCCGCAAGCTTGTCGAGCGATTCGACGTAGCCGAGCTCGCCGTGGCCCGGCCGCCGCACCGCGATCGGCTGACGCTTCGCGGGCCTACGGAGGTGACGGTTCGCCTGGGTCGTCGCGGCGTCGCGGGTGGCGAGCAGCTCGCGGCGCGACCGGGCGGCGATGACTCGGCATGGCGTGCGGCGTACCGCCGCCGGTCCGAGCAGGCAGCCGGGTCGCTCGACGCCGAGGAGCTGGCGCGCCGCGTCGCCCTACTGGACGGCATCCCGCTCTTCGCCGGCTGCCGAGCCGCGGAGCTCGCCCTGCTCGCAGCGACGGCGTACCCCATCGCGTTCGACCCCGGCGACATGCTCTGCGTCGAGGGTGGTGCCGCGGACGACTGCTACGTGATCGTCGAGGGCGAAGCGCGGGTCACAATCGATGGGCGGGCCGTCGCGACGGTGGGTGCCGACGACGTGGTCGGCGAGCGCGGCCCGATCGAGGACCTTCCGAGAGCCGCCACCGTCACCGCGATGACCCACCTGCTCACCTACGCGATCTCGCGGGACCGACTTCACCAGGTGATGGAGTCGAGCCCGACCGCCGCCGCCGCGATGAAAGAAGTGATCACGGCGCGGTACGGCGGCTAGGCGCGCCGCGCCGACGTGATGCGCAGGCCGGCGGCGCACGCGACTGCGAGCACGGCAAGGGCTGCCCACGACAGCGCGACTGGCGCACCCGTCGCCGGCAGTGGCGTCGCGGTCGGTGGCGCGGGGCGCAACCGCAGCACCGACGGGTGCTCGCAGTCGGACAGGACCGTCACCGTCGTCATTCGCCCCGATGGCTGAGACGAGGACAGCCCGTTGGGTTTTCGATGCCGAGGGCGGCTCTCCTCCCTTGACCCGTTAGAAGCGCAGGCCGAGGCGTTCGACCAGCGCCGCGGTCGCCTCCTCGTCGATGTCGCAGCCGATGCGCGCCGCCATCGCCCCGATTGCCGCCATGTCCTGCTCTGCCTCGGGCGCGTCGACCAGTCGGAAGAACTGCTCGAGGCCGGCGGGCGAGATGATCTCGAGCACTCGCGTCGGCTGGTCGCCTGGGTTCCAGAACGTGTGCCATTGGCCGCGTGGCTTGAAGACCAGGTCGCCCGGCCCCGCCATGACCTCGTGGCCGCCGAGCATCGCGGCGAACGTCCCGGTGAGAACGTAGGTGAACTCGTCCTCGTTGGAGTGCATGTGCATCGGCGCAGCGAGGGCGCCCGGAGCGATCGTGTGCTCGACGAGCGCCAGTCGCCCGCCGGAGTCCACTCCTTCGATCATGAACCGGTCGGTGCAGGCCGAAGGATCGCCCAGCACGTCTCCCTCGCCGTCGCGCAGCAGTCGCGGTGCGTCGCTCATCGTTCCTCCTGGTGGTCTTTCCTCGACGGTACCGGCTCGGCGTACGGTCTCAGTCATGGCCGACCTCGGGACCTTCGTTCGTGACTACCTCGACCGGGTCGTGAACCGTCAGGAGACCGGCGCGGTGGATGAGCTGGTGTCGTCGGACTACCGCGGCGACGGGTACGGCTGGCCCGCTGATCGAGAGGCGCTTCGAGCGTTCTACACACAGCAGGCGCATGTCCGACCCGACTGGCGGATCGATGTGCAGGAGACCGTCGAGACGGGGGAGTGGGTCGCCGTCCGCGCCTTCGCCGGCGGCACGGTAGTGGGCGACGACGGCGCGTCCCGTCGTCAAGACCTCGAGTGGCTCACGGCGTACCGGGTCGTCGACGGCATGGTCGTCGAGACGCGGATCCTGTCGCTGCTCGAGCGCGCGGCGCCGACCGGCTTTGGTAAGCCGTGAGGCGCACCGTCACGCGATGATCACTCCGGCTCGTCGTGCCTGAACTCGCCACGGTCGTTGCCCTGTGCCTCGCTGCCGCGCTGGCGGGCTGGGTTGACGCGGTGAGCGGCGGCGGGGGGTTGATCCAGCTGCCCGCGCTGCTGCTGGCCCTGCCCGGTGCGGGACCCGCACAGGTGCTGGCGACGAACAAGCTCTCCAGCGTGTGCGGTACGGCGGTGGCGACGGCGACCTACTACCGCAGGGTGCGGCCGGACCTGCGCACTGCGCTGCCGATGGTCGGCGCGGCGGTCGTCGGCTCGGCGGGCGGGGCAGCCTGCGCGTCGCTGTTGCCGCAGTCCGTCTTCCGGCCGCTGGTGCTCGTGCTGGTTGTCGCCGTCGCCGCTTATACGGTGCGCCGGCCCGACCTGGGCGCCGACCAGAGTCTTCGCTGGGCCGGCCGGCCGCACTACGCCGCGGCCGTGGGTACGGCGCTGGGCATCGGCTTCTACGACGGCATCTTCGGCCCGGGCACGGGGAGCTTCCTGACCTTCGCGCTGGTCGGCTTGCTCGGCTACTCGTTCCTGCAGGCCTCAGCGAAAGCCCGAATGGTCAACCTGGCAACCAACGCGGGCGCGCTCGCGGTCTTCTTCGCTCAAGGCGCGCCGATGGTCCGCCTCGGTCTGACGATGGGGGTGTTCAACGTCGCGGGCGGCTGGCTCGGAGCGCATACGGCAATCACCCGTGGCAGCCGCTTCGTCCGTCTGGTGTTCCTCGTGGTCGTCGGCACCCTCGCCCTGCGGCTGGCCTACGACCTGCTCCCTGGCTGAGTAGCTAGCCGGACCCGGCTTGGAGCGCGGGTGCGGCATCTATGACGCGCCCGCGCTCCAACCCGACTGGGCGAACTGCGCCCCGTAGGAAGTCGACTGGCTTACTTGGCCGGCTTCTTCGGCTTCTTGGTCTCCCGACCGCCCTTGTCTTTGCCCTTAGCCATGACACAAACCTCTCTCTCGACGCTGGGGCTCACGCTACTCGCGTGACGCTGGCCTCGCGCGTGAGCTCGACGTCCAGCGGCGCCGCCGGGATCGGCGTACGCCGTCTCGCCACGATCAGGGCGACACCGGTGATGATCACGGCGCTGCCCACGAGGACCGACGGGCCGAGCGGCTCACGCAGCGGGGGGAGGGCGCCGAGACCCACCGCGACCGCTGGGTTGACGAAGGCGTAGGTGCCGGCGAGGGAGAGCCGCACATTGGCCAACAGCCAGACGTAGGCGGTGAAGGCGATGAGCGAGCCGAACACCAGCAGGTAGGCGAACGCGAGCCAGGCCCGGGTGTCGACCGCTGTGAGCCGCAGCTCGAAAGCGTCCCCGGTGACCATACTCGTCACGCCCATCGCCGCGCCGCCGCAGAGCATCTCCATTCCAGTCATCACCAGTGGCCGACGCGGCAACTGCGCGCGTCGCGAGTAGTAAGAGCCGCACGCCCAGCTCAGAGCGGCGAGCAGCACCATCCCCGCGCCGACGCGGTCGACGGATTCTCCGCGTGGGTCGACGAGGATCACTACACCGAGGAACCCGATCGCCAGGCCCACCACCTGCAGCCGGGACAGCCGCTCGCCGCCGAGGAGAAAGACGAGCAGGGCGAGCCACAGGGGCATCGTCGTGACGAGCACGGCCGTGACGCCAGAGCTGATCCGCTCTTCGGCGAGCACGACCAATCCGTTACCGCCGAGCAGAAGAGCGACGCCGACGATGGCGGCCGAGCGCCACTGCGGCCAGCCCAGGGGATCGGGGCGGCCGTCGCGATGGGGGCGGCGTACGGCGAACGCGAGCATGAGCGCGCCGGCCAACAGGAAGCGCACCGACCCCATCAGCAGCGGCGGCAGCCCGACGTCACCGGTGCCGGCACCGATGGCGTAGCGGATCGCCAGGTAGGTCGAGCCCCAGATCACGTAGACCGATCCGAGCGCGACCCAGATCCTGGCTGTGCTCGGGGTGCCCATACCTACAACCTACGTAGCCGCGCTACCGGGTATTCCCCCGTGCGACGATGGCCCCAATGAGCGCGCCCACCATCGCCCCGCAGCGGGTCGACCGGCCTGAGCAGGACGAGGATGTCCGCGGCGACCGGCCATGGGTCACGATCGTGTGGAACGACCCGATCAACCTCATGTCGTACGTCACCTACGTTTTGCAGAAGCTCTTCGGCTACTCCCGCGAGAAGGCGACGTCTTTGATGCTCGATGTGCACCACAAGGGTCGCGCCGTCGTGTCCTCCGGCGCCCGGGAGCAGATGGAGTTCGACGTTGCGCGCCTGCACGCCGCGGGCCTCTGGGCCACGTTGCAGCAGGACTGAGGCGTACGTCGATGGCCCGGCGCTTCCGGCGTACCTCTGGTGGGCTCGAGGCTCGCCTCGAGCCGGGGGAAGCAGCGTTGCTCCGTGACCTGGTCGAGGACCTGCTGGCTCTCCTGGCGGAGGAGCCGACCTCAGGTGATGAAGCGCTCGCGCGGCTCTTTCCGGACGGCTACCGCGACGACCCTGCGGCCGCCGACGATCTCCGGTCGATGATTCAGGACGACCTGCGAGAGGGGAAGCGGTCGGCCCTCCGGGCGGTTCTGACCGGGCTCGGCGAGCGTGATGGCAAGGGGCGTCTGGTGCTCGACGTGGCCGTCGCGGACGAGTGGCTCGGCGCTCTCAACGACCTGCGCCTGACGCTCGGGACCCGGCTCGGCGTGACGGAGGAAACGTACGACGAGCTCGACGCTGCCGAAGCGCAGACGTCAACCGATCCGCGGCTCCAGGCGCTCGAGGTCTACGCGTGGCTCGGCTGGCTGCAGGAGTCGCTCGTCGAGACGCTGATGTCCTGAGGCCTCACGTCTGCGGGAGGTCGACGAGCAGGTCGGCCCTCGGCCCGGCGACGTAGACCTCGTTGAGCGCAGCGACGACATAGAGCTGGACCACTGCGCCGATGACCATGCGAGGCAGTTGGTAGGGCAGCCCGTCGACGCCGTACGGCAGCAGGCTGCCAACAGTGCCCGACGCAGAGCTGAGCAGGATGAGGCCGAAGACCGTGCCGAACGACGATCCCGCAATGCGCACGGAATGCGCAGCAGCGAGCAGCACCCGCGGGTCACCCTCCAGCGCCACCCGCTGGTCCGCGACCGCGACGAAGGCGATGAGCAGCGCGATGAGCAGCGCCGGGGGTACGACGAGGAGCGGGTCGCGCGAGTCAAGCTCCGACGCGTCGGCACCGTTGGCGACGACGAGGCCGAAGGCCAGGGCGGCGGCGGCGAGCGTCGCCAGGAGGGAAAGCCCGAAGAGCCGCAGCGCCGGCCGCCTGAGCGCTACCGCGCACCGCAGTGCGATCGCGACACTCCGGTCGGCATCCCCGACGGGAGCCACGACGGAGTGCAGCACCACGCGTACCCCCGAGTCGCCGATCGCCGGAGGTGGTGGCACCGGTTCGGGACGGTGGGCGCCGAGCAGCCGGATCACAGCGAGGAAGAGCACTGTGCGCAGCACTCCGACCACGGGAAAGACGAGGACCTGCAACCCTTCGGGCAGCCCGGAGGTCGGAATGAGGTCCGGCAGAGCCGCGAGAAGCACGAGCCCCGCCGTCGGCCACCCCGCCCGGCGTACGACGACGGCGCCCTGTCGCAGCGCGGTGAGCAGCACAGTGGCCAGCCTAGCGGCGGACCCGGGGCGCCCCGCGCGGTCTCCGCAGGTACCCTCCTATTCATGCTGCGGATCGAGCGAGCGGTGCGCGACGAGATGGTCGCGCACGCTCGGGCGGACCATCCGGACGAGGCCTGCGGGCTGGTCGCGGGCATCGACGGACGGCCCACCCGGGTGATCCGGATGACCAACATCGCGCGTTCCCCGACCTTCTACGAGATGGATCCGCGGGAGCAGTTGCGCGCCTTCCGCGAGATGGATGACCGCGACGAGGATCTGCTCGTCATCTATCACTCGCACACTGCGACCGAGGCCTACCCGAGCCGCACCGACATCTCCATCGCCGGCTACCCGGACGCGCACTACGTGCTGCTGTCGACGCGCGATCCCGAGGTCGACGAGGTGCGGTCCTACCGGATCGTCGACGGGCTCGTCACCGAGGAGCCGGTCGAGGTCGACTGAGGTGGGGAATGCTGAGTTCCGTTTACTGTTGCCAGGACAGACGACCACCTTCGCTGAGGAGAACACCGCTCATGGCCGTGCAGGTCCGAATCCCGACGATCCTGCGCAAGCACACCGAGGGCGAGAAGCAGGTCGAAGGGGCCGGGGAGACCCTGGCCGAACTCTTCACCGACCTCGATGGTCGTCACCCGGGACTGCGCGGAGGACTGGTGACCGACGACGGTGAGCTGCACCGCTTCGTCAACGTCTACGTCAACGACGAGGACGTACGCTTCCTCGGCTCGATCTCGACACCGCTGGCCGACGGCGACGTCGTGACCATCCTGCCGGCAGTCGCCGGCGGAGCCGGCTGACGGCGCACGCCCATGGCCCGCTACGACTCGCTACTCGACTCCCTCGGTCGCACGCCGCTGGTGGGCCTGCCGCGGCTGTCGCCCTCGGCCGACGTACGGCTCTGGGCCAAGCTTGAGCAGGACAACCCGACGGGGTCGATCAAGGACCGCGCGGCCTTCTACATGATCCAGGCGGCAGAGGCCGACGGACGCCTGGTGCCGGGTGCCACCATCCTCGAGCCGACGTCGGGCAACACAGGCATCTCGCTCGCGATGGTGGCCAAACTGCGCGGCTACTCGCTGATCGCCGTGATGCCGGAGAACACCTCGGTCGAGCGTCGCCAGCTGCTCGAAATGTACGGCGCGTCGATTATCAACACCCCCGCCGCAGGCGGGTCCAACGGTGCCGTCGCCCGCGCGAAGGAGCTGGCCGCCGAGAACCCGGCGTACGTCTTCCTCTACCAGTACGGGAACCCGGCCAACGCGCTGGCGCACTACGAGACGACCGGCCCGGAGATCCTTGAAGACTTGCCGACGATCACTCACTTCGTCGCGGGGCTCGGCACTACGGGGACGCTGATGGGATGCGGGCGATATCTGAAGGAGAAGGTGCCGGGCATCCGGATCGTCGCCGCCGAGCCGCGCTACGGCGATCTGGTTTATGGCCTGCGCAACATCGACGAGGGTTTCGTCCCCGAGCTCTACGAGGCGTCGGTGCTCGACACTCGCTTCTCCGTCGACTCCCACGATGCGCTCCGTCGTACCCGCGAGCTGGTCGAACTCGAAGGGATCTTTGCCGGCATCTCCTCTGGTGCGATTCTGCACGCCGCTCTGGGTGAGGCGGCGAAATGCGTCAAAACAGGCGTGCCCGCTGATATCGCTTTCATCGTCTGCGATGGCGGCTGGAAGTACCTCTCGACCGGCGCCTACACCGGCACGCTGGCCGAGGCCGAGGCCCGCCTCGACGGCCACCTCTGGGCCTGAGCCGCCGCCGCCCTTTCTCCGCCGCCGCCCGTTCTCCGCCGCCGCCCGTTCGAGCTGCGGCCTGACGTGTCATAGACGACACATCAGACCGCAGCTCTGGACGCGGTCACGTCCACAGATGTCTTGCCGGCGATCCAATCGCGGGGGTGAACCACCCAGGCTGGGTGGATGCCTCCTGTCGCTGTCATCGATCCAGACCGGCTTCTCGCCTTAAGCCGCTGGCTGCGGAACCATCACCAGGTCGTCTCGACCCCGGAGCTCGCCGCGCTCGGCATCCCGCGCCATTTCGCCACCAACCGGGTCCGCGACGGGCGGTGGCAGCGGGTGCACGACGGCGTGTTCTACGCCTGCACTGGGCCGATCGGTCTGGACGCCCGGTGTGCCGCAGTGCTGGCCGCGCTGGGAGAGGACGCCGCACTCGACGCCGAAACCGCGGCCTGGCTCTGGGGTTTCTCGCCGGCCGGCGTTCCCCGCCTGGTGCGCGCCGTCGTGCCCCACCGGGGAAGCGAGCGGCGACTCGACGGCGCGCGGGTGCGGCAGAGCGTGGCGTTCGGTGCCCGCTCCAGACGTGAACGACGGAGACTGCGAGCACTGCGCATCGAGCACGCGGTCGTCGCCATGGCGGTTCGCCACCCTCGTCGGGCGCGCGGGCTGCTCAGTGCCGCGGTCCAGAAAGGACTGGTTACGCCCGATCTGCTCAGGGGATCGGTCCTGATCAACCCCACGATGGCCGGCCATGCGCGCCTCCTTCAGATCATCAGTGACATCGCCGGCGGCAGCCGGTCCGAGCTCGAAGGCGAGGTCCTCGACGGCGTACGCCGAAGCGGTTTGCCCGAACCTGAACGCAACTACCCGCTCCTGATAGAAGGCCGTCGACTGTGGCTCGACATGTGCTACCCGACACTGCGCATCGCGATCGAGATCGACGGGAAGGCTTATCACCTGTTCAGCGAGGATTGGGAGGACGACCTCGAGCGACAGAACGACATTGTGCTCGATGGCTGGTTGATCATCCGCTTCTCGACCAGGGCGATCCGGGAAGACCTGCCCGGGTGCCTGAATCGCATCCGGGCCGCGATAGCGCTCCGGATGGCGGAGCTCGCAAGGACAGCGTGATTCGGGCCCCCTGGAGAGCTGCGGTGTGGCGTGTCATCAATGACACGTCAGGCCGCGGCTCTGGGGGAACGCCCGAGGTGTGGGCACTTTCACGGCATTCGGCGGTGAAGCTGGTCACCGGAAGTGTCGTTCGGATGACATGCCGTTTCGACGGCCGTATACATAATGTCGTGGTGACCAACGAGCCCATCGGCATCTTCGACTCCGGCGTGGGCGGATTGACCGTCGCCCGCGCCGTGCTCGACCAGCTGCCGCACGAGCCGATCGTGTACGTCGGTGACACCGCGCACGGCCCCTACGGCCCACTCCCGCTGGCCGACGTACGCCGACATGCCCTCGACGTCATGGACCACCTCGTCGGCGACGGCGTCAAGCTCCTGGTGATCGCCTGCAACTCCGCTTCCGCCGCCTGCCTGCGCGACGCGCGAGAGCGCTACGAC
>JBKJUS010000119.1:0-15658 GCA_046590575.1 Mycobacteriales bacterium
GCCTTCTGACCTGCATGTTTACCTGTGCCCCCGGCAGGATTCGAACCTGCGCTTCTTCCTCCGGAGGGAAGCACTCTATCCCCTGAGCTACGGGGGCCAGGGCATCCGCACGATACCGCAGAGCGACGGTAGCCTCCGCAGGTGCCTACCCGTGTGCTGGTCGTCGATGACGACGCTGTGATCCGTCAGTTGGTCTGCGTCAACCTCGAGCTCGAGGGCTTCGAGGTGTTCACCGCTGAAGACGGCCAGGACGCCCTGGACAAGGTCGTCGAGGTCAACCCCGCTGTCATCACGTTGGACATCATGATGCCGCGGCTCGACGGATGGGAGACCGCGGCCCGGCTCCGCGCGGACACTCGGACCGCGCACATCAAGGTCGTGCTGCTCAGCGCGCGGGCGCAAGAGGCGGATCTGCGACGGGGCAAGGGCCTCGGCGTCGATGCCTACCTCACCAAGCCGTTCGACCCGGACGAGCTGATCGAGACGGTACGACGGCTCGCCGGCGAAACTGCCTGACGGAGCTGCAAGCGCGCGCGATAGCCTCGGCGCATGACGCCATCAGAGCTCGCGGCGAGCGTGCGCGCCGCCGTGCAGCTCGCGGTGGAGGCCGGTGAGCTCGACGTGGCGGTCCCGGAGACCGTTGTCGTCGAGCGGCCGAAGGCTCGTGACCACGGCGACTACGCGACCAATGTGGCGCTCCAGCTGGCCAAGGAGGCCGGCCGCCCGCCGCGCGAGGTCGCCGAGGTCGTCGCGGCCCGGTTGCGGGCCGACCCCGGGATCGAGAGCGTGGAGATTGCTGGACCCGGGTTCCTCAACCTGCGCCTCTCCGGCGGGGCTCTTGGCGAGGTGGCCCGGCACGTGGTAGCTGCGGGAGCCGCCTATGGCACCAACGACCGCGCCGCCGGGCAGAGCATCAACCTCGAGTTCGTCAGCGCGAACCCCACCGGGCCGATTCACCTTGGCAGCACCCGCTGGGCTGCGGTGGGTGACTCACTCGCCCGGCTGCTCCAGGCCAGCGGCGCAAAAGTCACCCGCGAGTACTACTTCAACGACCACGGCGCGCAGATCGACCGATTCGCCGCGTCGCTGCTGGCAGCCGCGCGCGGCGAGAAGGCGCCTGAGGACGGGTACGGCGGCGACTACATCGGCGAGATCGCCTCGCGCGTCCTCGAGCTGGTGCCGGATGCACTCGACCAGGCCGACACTCAGGAGGTGTTCCGCGCGCAAGGCGTGCAACTGATGTTTGACGAGATCAAGACATCACTGCGCGACTTCGGCGTTGACTTCGACGTGTACTTCCATGAGAACCACCTGCACGAAACGGGGGCGGTCGAGCGGGCCGTTGACCGCCTGCGGGCCATGGGCCACATGTATGAGCAGGACGGCGCTCACTGGCTGCGTACTACCGACTTCGGCGATGACAAGGACCGGGTCGTCATCAAGAGCGACGGCGTCCCGGCGTACATCTCCGGCGACCTCGCGTACTACCTGGACAAGCGTGAGCGGGGCTTTGACCGGGTCGTGATCATGCTGGGTGCCGACCACCACGGCTACATCGGCCGGCTGATGGCGATGTGCGCCGCATTCGGCGACACACCTGGGGTCAACCTCGAGATCCTCATCGGCCAGCTGGTCAACCTGCTGCGCGACGGCCAGCCGCTGAAAATGAGCAAGCGGGCCGGGACAGTCATCACCCTGGTCGACCTCGTTGAGGCCATCGGCGTCGACGCGGCTCGCTATGCGTTGGCCCGGTCCAGTGCTGACTCGGTTCTCGACATCGACCTCGACATGTGGTCGCGGCAGAGCAGCGACAACCCGGTCTTCTACGTGCAGTACGCCGCAACGCGGGCTGCGTCTGTTCTCCGCAACGCGGGCGAGCTCGGCCTGCAGGTCGATCCCGACGCTGACCTGTCGCTGCTCACCGATCCGAGGGAGACGGATCTGCTACTGGCCCTGGCCGAGTTTCCACAGGTCGTCGCCACCGCCGCGGAGCTTCGTGAGCCACACCGGGTGGCGCGGTATCTGGAGGAGAAAGTAGCCCGGTCAGCACAGCGCTTCTGGGATGAGTGCCAGGTGCTGCCCAAGGGAGATGAGCCGGTCGCGGCCACGACTGCCCCGCGCCTGTTGCTCTGGCGGGCCACCCGCACGGTGCTGGAGAACGGCTTAGGCCTGCTCGGCGTCCGTGCACCGGAGCGGATGTGACCAGCCAAGCTGCCCACGCTGATCTCGTGCCATCGGTCTGGCCGTGCACCGCGGTGCGCAATGCGGAGGGTGCGCTCGAGATTGGCGGCCTTGACGTGCGTCAGCTCGCGCAGGACTACGCGACGCCGCTGCTAGTGCTCGACGAGGACGACCTCCGCGCGCGGTGTCAAGGCTGGCGCGCGGCCTTCGAGGGGTGGCCGGCCGGAGCTGATGTCGCGTATGCCGGCAAGGCGCTGCTCACGAAGGGGGTCGTGCGGATCATCGCCGAGGAAGGTCTCGGGCTTGACGTCTGCACCGGTGGCGAGCTTGCGGTGGCGCTGGCCGCCGACTTCCCAGCCGACCGGATCTGGTTCCACGGCAACAATAAGTCGAACGACGAGCTTGTCCGCGCAGTGGCCGCGGGAGTGGGGACCATCGTCCTCGACTCCTTCGAGGAGATCGGCCGGCTCGTGGCGGTAGCCGTTGCAGGCGGGGTCCGGCAGCGGGTTTACGTTCGGGTTACGCCGGGGGTCGAGGCGCACACCCACGAGTACGTGCAGACCGGCCAGGAGGACCAGAAGTTCGGCTTCTCGTTGGCCTCGGGCGCCGCGATCGAGGCCTGCCGTCTGGTGATGGCTGAGCCGGCGCTGCACCTGGTCGGCATTCACTGCCACATCGGGTCGCACATCTTCGACACCCACGGCTTCTCGCTCGCCGCGCATCGCATGGTCGAGTTGCTTGCTGCGGTCCGCGACGAGCACGGCGTCGAGCTTCCCGAGCTCGACCTCGGTGGTGGGCACGGCATTGCCTATACCGCCGCCGACGATCCGATGAGCGCGGCCGACCACGCGGCCGGCCTTCGGGCGATCGTCGACAGGGAGTGCGCAGCCGTCGGTCTCACGGTGCCCCGCGTCGTCGTCGAGCCCGGCCGGGCGGTCGTCGGACCGACAACGGTCACGATTTACGAGGTGGGCACAGTGAAGGTCCTACCTGGCCTGCGCACCTATGTCAGCGTCGATGGCGGGATGAGCGACAACATTCGCACTGCGCTGTACGACGCCCGCTACACCGCGGTGCTCGCGTCGCGCAGATCCGACGCGGAGCCGCGCAACGTCACCATCTGCGGCAAGCACTGCGAGAGCGGTGACATCGTCGTGCACGACGTGCCGCTCCCTGCTGACCTGGCGCCGGGGGATCTTGTCGCCGTGCCGGCGTCGGGGGCTTACCACCGCTCGATGGCGAGCAACTACAACCACGTGCCGCGACCGCCCGTCGTCGCCGTACGCGATGGCACGTCGCGGGTCCTGATCCGCCGCGAGACTGAGGCCGACCTGCTCGCTCTGGACGTCGGGTGAAGGCGCCGCTCAAGGTCGCGCTGCTCGGCTGCGGCGTCGTCGGCTCTCAGGTCGTGCGACTCATGCACGAGCACGCCGATGACCTCGCGGCGCGCATCGGCGCTCCACTGGAGATCGCCGGAATCGCCGTGCGGGTCCCCGCCAAGAAGCGGGACCTGCCAGTCGACGCGGCGTTGTTCACGGCAGACGCCAAGGGTCTCGTCGAGCGTGCCGACGTCGATATCGTCGTCGAGGTCATCGGCGGGATCGAGCCGGCCCGCACGTTGCTGCTCGCCGCGTTCGAGAGCGGCAAGTCGGTCGTGACCGCCAACAAGGCGCTGCTCGCCAGCGACGGCGCGACTCTTTATGACGCCGCCGCTCGGGCCAGCGCCGACCTCTACTACGAGGCGAGCGTCGCCGGTGGTATCCCGTTGCTGCGGCCCCTGAAGGAGTCACTCGCCGGCGACCGCCTGCATCGCATCCTGGGCATCGTCAACGGCACCACCAACTACATCCTCAGCCGCATGGACGAGACGGGGGCATCCTTCGCCGAGGCTCTCGACGAGGCGACCGCACTCGGGTACGCCGAGGCCGACCCGAGCGCGGACATCGAGGGCTTCGATGCGGCGGCGAAGGCAGCGATCCTCGCGAGCATCGCTTTCCACACTCGGGTGACCGTTGGTGATGTGCACCGTGAAGGGATCACTGACGTCACCTCAGCCGACATCGCCAGCGCCCGCGCCATGGGTCGCGTGGTCAAGCTGCTCGCGATCTGTGAGCGGGTCGGGGACGGCATCAGCGTGCGTGTGCACCCGGCGATGATCCCGCTCAGCCACCCGCTGGCTGGAGTGCGCGAGGCTTTCAACGCCGTCTTTGTCGAGGGCGAGGCGGTGGGCCAGCTGATGTTCTACGGCAGGGGCGCCGGCGGAGCCCCGACGGCTAGTGCGGTGCTCGGCGACCTGGTGGCGGTGGGACGCAACCGGTTGTCGGGCTCACGCGGTGCGGGCGAGTCGGCGTACGCCGCGCTCCCAGTGCGTCCGATGGGAGAGACCCGGACCCGCTATCACGTGAACCTTGACGTCGCGGACGTGCCCGGGGTGTTGGCCGAGGTAGCCGGCGCGTTCGCTGCGCAGGACGTTTCCATCCGGACGGTCCGGCAGGAGGGGCACGGCGCCGACGCCACACTCGTCCTGGTCACTCACGAGGCTCCCGACGAGGCGCTCGCCCGCACCGTGGGCTGGCTGCGAGGCCTTGACGTCGTGCGCGCGGTCACCAGCGTGATGCGCGTCGAGGGCGGTGAGCCGATATGACCGAGCGCGGATTGGCAGCACCGGCGTCCTGGCGCGGCATCCTTGAGGAGTACCGCTCCCGGATGCCCATCGACAAGACCACTTCTGTCATCACGTTGCGCGAGGGGGGCACGCCGCTGGTGCCCGCAGCCACCCTCTCCGAACGGACTGGGTGTGAGGTGTGGCTCAAGGTCGAGGGCGCCAACCCGACCGGGTCGTTCAAGGACCGCGGCATGACGGTGGCGATCACCAAGGCGGTGGAGGAGGGCAGTCGCGCCGTCATCTGCGCCTCGACCGGCAACACCTCGGCCTCGGCGGCGGCCTACGCTGCGCGTGCCGGGATCGTCTGTGCCGTGCTCGTGCCCAGCGGGAAGATCGCGCTCGGCAAGCTCGCACAGGCCCTGGTGCACGGTGCCCAGCTGCTGCAGGTAGACGGCAATTTCGACGACTGTCTCGGGCTGGCCCGCGACCTGGCGAAGAACTATCCGGTCACCTTGGTCAACTCCGTCAACCCCTACCGCATCGAGGGCCAGAAGTCGGCGTCGTTCGAAGTCTGCGATGTTCTCGGCTCGGCACCCGATGTGCACTGCTTGCCCGTCGGCAACGCAGGCAACATCACGGCGTACTGGAAGGGCTACCGGGAGTACCACCGCGACGGCCTCATCGACACGCTGCCGGTGATGCGCGGCTTCCAGGCAGCCGGCGCCGCCCCGCTCGTGTCCGGTACGCCGGTCGCCAAACCGGTCACCATCGCGACCGCCATCCGGATCGGCAACCCTGCGTCGTGGTCCGAGGCTCTGCAGGCGCGTGACGAGTCAGGTGGCGCGATCGAGTCAGTGACCGACCGGCAGATCCTTGACGCCTACCGCCTGCTGGCCCGTTCGGAGGGGGTGTTCGTCGAGCCGGCCTCCGCGGCCAGCGTCGCGGGGCTGTTGCAGGCCAGCGCCCTCGGTACCCTCGAGCGCGGTCGGCGGGTCGTCTGCACGGTGACCGGTCACGGCCTGAAAGACCCCGAGTGGGCGATCGCGGGTGCTCCCGCGCCGCGCACTGTGGCCGTCGACGCGCCGGCGGCCGCGGCGGCGCTCGGCTTGATCTGAGCGGGCGCCCATGCAGCCGCCACCCGGCAGCCGGGGCTACGTCGCGCTGCTCCGCGAGGAAGGCGACTTCCGGCGGGTTTTCCTCGCGCAGATCATCAGCCTCGGCGGCGACTGGTTCGCGCTCATCCCGCTGCTGACTTTGCTCGAGCGACTCACCGGCGGCGGACTGTGGGGTGGGCTTGTTCTGGCCGTCGACACGGCGGCCTTCGCGGTCCTCGCGCCGTACGCCGGCACGGTCGCCGACCGGTTCGACCGCCGCCGAACGATGGTCGTGGCCGACTTCGCCTCAGCCGCGATGGTGCTACTTCTGCTTCTCGTCCGCTCTGAGTCGACTGCGTGGGTTGCGCTCGTCGCGATCGGTGGGGTCGCCATCGCCAAGTCGTTCTTCACGCCGGCGTCGAGTGCCGCGATCCCCAACCTCGTGCCATCCGCCGATCTCGTCCGCGCGACCGTCCTCGGCGGTGCGGTGTGGGGCACGATGCTCGCAGTCGGGGCGGCCGCAGGCGGACTTCTTGGCTTCATCATCGGAGCCCGGTGGTGCTTCGTGCTCGACGCACTCAGCTTCGTGGTGTCCGGCATCCTCGTCATGCGCACGCGCACGCCGTTCAGCGAGGAGCGTGAGAAGGCGGCAGTGTCGTCGGTGCTCGACGACATCCGCGAGACAGTGCGCTATGCCCGAGCGGAGCCGAGAGTGCGCGCTCTGCTTGCGTGCAAGGTCGGGGTCTCGCTCGGCAACGGCACGCTCGCGCTGTTTCCGCTCTACTCGACGAGGATCTTTCGGGCCGGCGAACTCGGCACCGGCCTCCTCTACAGCGCGCGCGGCTTCGGAGCCCTCGTCGGTCCGTTCTTCATGCGCCGCTTCGTCAGCCGGGACTCCGCGCTTCTCTGGCCAGTGCTCGCCGTCAGCATCGGCCTCTTCGGTGTGTCCTACCTTGGCTTCTCTGCCGCACCTATCTTCGCTGTCGGATTGTTGTTCGTCGCCCTCGCCCACGTCGGAGGTGGTGCCAACTGGGTGCTCTCGACGTATGGCATCCAGTCCGTCGTTCCGGACCATGTGCGCGGCCGTGTCTTCAGTGCCGACTACATGCTGGCCACCACCGCCATCACCATCAGCCAGGTCGTCGCGGGTGTGCTCAGCGAGACGGTCGCGGTGCGGTCCATCTCGGCCGGTCTCGGTCTGGTCGTCCTTGGCTACGCGCTGGTCTGGTACGCCGTGACGCGGCGGCTTCGGCGCCAGCCCGGGCCCGACGTGACGACCCCGGTGTGGACAGCGCCCAAGATCACGAGTTAGGTCGGTTCGGCGTACGGCGATGCGGCGGCGGCAGAGGGAGAGACTCAAGTGGCAGGTCCGAGCTTTCGAGCGGCACCGGTGCGGGTGCGGGTGCCAGCCACGTCGGCAAACTTGGGCCCTGGATTCGACGCGCTCGGTCTCGCCCTGGGCCTTTACGACGACGTCGTCGTCCGCATCGCCGACTCCGGGCTGCACGTCGACGTCGCCGGCGAGGGAGCCGAGGACCTGCCGCGAGACAAGCGGCACCTCGTGGTCCGCGCTGTCCGAGCTGCCTTTGACACCCTCGGTGGTCAGCCCCGTGGCATCGAGGTGGTCTGCGCCAACCGGATCCCGCAAGGCCGGGGGCTGGGCTCGTCCGCATCAGCGATCGTCGCGGGCATTACCGCAGCTCGCCACCTGGTGCTCGGCGGTATGACTGACGAGGACGTGCTCGCACTCGCAGCGCAGCTGGAAGGGCATCCAGACAACGTCGCGGCGGCGCTACTGGGTGGCTCGACCATCGCGTGGTCGGGCGAGCGCGGCGTGCGGGCGACGCGGGTGGAGCTACACCCCGATCTGCGTGCTGTGGTGCTGGTGCCGAACACCCGCTCGTCGACCGCAAAGGCCCGGAGGATGCTGCCGGAGACGGTGCCGCATGCCGATGCCGCCTGGTCTGCTGGTCGGGCTGCACTGCTGGTCGAAGCGCTGAGTCGCCGCCCCGACCTGCTGCTGGACGCCACCGATGACGTGCTCCATCAGCCCTACCGGGCCGAGGCGATGCCGCGCACTGCGTCGCTGCTGCAGGCCCTGCGAGCCAAGGGTGTGGCCGCCGCTGTCAGCGGCGCCGGTCCCACGGTAATCGCCTTGGGCAGCAGTCCGGGGCTTGAAGCTGTGTCCGGGATGGCTCCCCGAGGATGGACAGCGCACCGGCTCGACATCGACCGGACCGGCGCCCAGGCGGTGCCGATCGGCGGGTGACTGGAACCGGCCGGAATGCTCACCGGCGCGGCGCTGTTGCCCTGACGGCGGCGCATCGTTACGCTTCGCCTTGTCCCACCTGCTCGCGCAGCTTGGCTGCCGCTCTTCTCGGCGCCGTACACCGGACGCATGTACTCCCGGTGGCCCGCGGCCCACCCTGTCATCGTCTTCCGTGCAGCGTCGTCGGAATCCGCGCACAGCGCGCCACGTCGCCCCGGATGACGACGGGGTCGACGAACGGCTTCGTCATCGGGGCACGCCGCGCAGTCAGCGGCCCACACACTCCCTCGCCTCCCGCGGGGGCGTCACCACCGCACGGCATCTCTGCTGGGACGCCGTGCTCGGGCTCGTCGATCACGACCGGTCCGCACCTGAGAGGAACAGCGTTGAGCGACACCACAGAGATCACCGGCACTCCGAGCGCAGACGGCGGCGCGGAGGCGCCACCGCGCAAGGCGCGCGGAGCGGGCGGTGGGATCTCCGGCATGAAGCTCGCCGAGCTGCAGCAGGTGGCTTCTGGCATGGGGATCAGCGGGGTAGCCAAGCTGCGCAAGAGCGAGCTGGTGGCCGCGATTCAGGGCGGCAACGGCGCCAAGGCGTCTGCGGGGACTGGCGGTCGCGAGCGCGCGGAGCGACCCACCTCGTCGCGCGCCGGGGGCGACGAGGCCACCTCGAACACCCAGGTGGACACCCAGAGCGACCGACCCCAGATCAGCATCGGCGACGGCAGCAGCGGCGAGACCCGCGTCGAGGCCGGCGAGGGGCGCAGCGGCAGCACGTACGCCGAGCGCCGTGAGGCGCGGGAGGCGCGCTACCGCGAGCGCAGCCGTGACCGCCAAGGGCAGAGCGACGACCGGCCGCAGGGCGGCCAGGGGGACCGACCCCAGGGTGACCGCCAGCAGGGCGGCCAGTCTCAGGGTGGGCAGTCTCAGGGTGACCGGCCGCAAGGCCAGCAGGGTGGCCAGTCCCAGGGTGAGCGCCAGCAAGGTGGGCAGGGCGGCCCCCGTCAGCAGGGCGGCCAAGGCGGCCAGGGCGGCCCGCGCGACGACGAGTTCGGTCGCGGCGCACGCCGGGGACGGTTCCGGGAGCGCGGGCGCAACCGGCAGAGCGGGCCGCGCGGGGGAATGGGTTTCGGCGAGCCGGACACCGTCATCCGCGAAGACGACGTCCTGGTCCCATGCGCCGGGATCGTCGACATCCTCGACAACTACGGCTTCGTCCGGACCACGGGTTATCTCCCGAGCCCCAACGACGTCTACATCGCGTTGTCGCAGGTGCGCCGCTACGGCTTGCGCAAGGGTGACGTCGTCACCGGCGCAGTGCGCCAGCAGGTAGAGGGCGAGCGCAAGGACAAGTTCAACGCGCTCATCCGCCTCGACACGGTGAACGGGACGGACCCGGAGAAGGCCAAGCTCCGACCGGACTTCAAGGACATGACCCCGCTCTACCCGCAGGACCGTCTGCGGCTGGAGACCGATCCCCAGATCCTCACGACCCGGATCATCGACCTCGTCGCCCCGATCGGGAAGGGTCAGCGTGGTCTCATCGTCTCGCCGCCGAAGGCCGGCAAGACGATGGTGCTGCAGGCGATCGCGAACGCGATCACGACCAACAACCCCGAGACCCACCTCATGGTCGTCCTCGTCGACGAGCGACCTGAGGAAGTCACCGACATGCAGCGCTCGGTCAAGGGAGAGGTGATCGCCTCGACCTTCGACCGGCCGGCGGAGGACCACACCACCATCGCCGAGCTGGCAATCGAGCGGGCCAAGCGGCTGGTCGAGCTCGGCCACGACGTCGTCGTACTCCTCGACTCGATCACCCGGCTTGGGCGCGCCTACAACCTCGCCGCCCCGGCGAGCGGGCGCATCCTCTCCGGCGGTGTCGACTCGACGGCCCTCTACCCACCCAAGCGATTCTTCGGCGCCGCCCGCAACATTGAGAACGGTGGCTCGCTGACGATCCTCGCTACCGCGCTGGTCGAGACCGGCTCACGGATGGACGAGGTCATCTTCGAGGAGTTCAAGGGCACCGGGAACATGGAGCTCAAGCTCGACCGCAAACTGGCGGACAAGCGAATCTTCCCGGCTGTCGACGTCGATGCCTCCGGCACCCGAAAGGAGGAGCTCCTCATGTCCCCCGAGGAGCTGCAGATCACATGGAAGCTGCGTCGGGTTCTCCACGCGCTGGAGACCGGTCAGGCTCTCGAGTTGCTGATCGACAAGATGAAGTCGACGAAGGGCAACACCGAGTTCCTCATGCAGATTCAGAAGACGGTCGCGTCGTCCGACTAGCGGCGAGGAGTCAGGCGATCGTGAGGGACACCGGGATGTTGCCCCGGGTGGCGTTGCTGTATGGGCAGACCTGGTCCGTCCGGGCGACGACCGCCTCGGTCTGCTCACGATCGGCATTCGGGAGGGAGATGACGAGCTCGACCTCGAGCGCGTAGCCGAGGCCGTTCTCTGCCATCCCAAGACCGACCCGCGTGGTGACGGTCGAGTCCGTCGTGTCCACGGACATCTTCTTCGCCACCAACTGGAGCGCGGAGTGGAAGCACCCGGCGTAGCCGGCCGCGAAGAGCTGCTCTGGGTTGGTAGCGTCGCTCTCGGGTCCACCGACCTCCTGGGGGATGTCGAGCTCGAGGTCGAGCCGGTCATCAGAAGACGTGACGCGACCGCGGCGACCGCCGTACGCCGTCGCTTCGGCCGTGTAGAGGATCTGCATCGTCGCCCATCTGCCTTCCGCTCAGTCGCCAGGGGGGAGGGAGTCTGGCACAATCGAGGAACCGCGAACCGGTTCACACCTCGCCACAAGGTGAGGTGACCCGGCGTCGCCCCGAGATGAAGGATCGATCATGAAGGCCGGCATCCACCCCGACTACGTTGAGACAACGGTCCACTGCTCCTGTGGTGAGACGTTTACGACCCACAGCACCGTCAGCGACATCCGCGCCGACGTGTGCTCGAAGTGCCACCCGTTCTACACCGGCAAGCAGAAGATCATGGATGTCGGCGGCCGGGTGGAGAAGTTCGAGAAGCGCTTCGGCAAGCGCGACGCCGGCGCGAAGCAGGGTTAGTGCGGGCGGACGCTTCGCGCCCGCCCCCTGCCCGCTCCGCGCCCGACTTCCTCGCCGGGCGCCCGACCTTCGAGGCGACCCATGTTCGACAAGCTCGGTGAGATCGAGGCAGAGCACGCTCAGCTGGAGCGTGAGATGTCCGACCCTGACCTGCACAACGACCAGGCTCGGGCCCGCACCGTCACCAAGCGCTATTCCGAGTTGACGCCGGTAGTCGAGGCATTCAAGGAGTACGTCGCCGTCGCGGCCGACATCGAGACGGCGCGCGAGCTCGCCGCGGAGGACGCCTCTTTCCGCGACGAGGTGACATCGGGCGAGGTCCGCTTGCAGGAGCTGCACGCCCGGCTGCGCGAGCTCCTCATCCCGGCCGACCCCAACGACGACAAGGACGTCATCCTCGAAGTGAAAGCGGGAGAGGGAGGGGAGGAGTCGGCGCTCTTCGCCGGCGACCTGCTTCGGATGTACCTTCGGTTCGCCGAGCGACAAGGCTGGAAGACTGAGGTTCTCGAGTCCAACGAGAGTGACCTCGGCGGCTACAAGGACGTCTCCGTGGCGGTGAAGGCCAAGGGAACCGGCGCCTGGCGGCGGCTCAAGTACGAAGGCGGCGTGCACCGCGTGCAGCGAGTGCCGGCCACCGAGAGTCAGGGTCGCATCCACACGAGTGCCGCCGGAGTCTTCGTGATGCCGGAGGCTGAGGACGTCGACGTCACGATCGACCCCAGCGACCTGCGCATCGATGTCTACCGTTCCAGTGGCCCAGGTGGGCAGAGCGTCAACACCACCGACTCCGCTGTGCGCATCACCCATGTGCCGACTGGCACTGTGGTGTCGTGCCAGAACGAAAAGAGCCAGCTGCAGAACAAGGAGTCGGCTCTGCGAATCCTGCGCGCGCGGCTGCTCGCACTGGCTTTGGACGAGCAGGCAGCGGCGGCCAGTGTCGAACGGCAGAGTCAGGTCCGCACCGTCGACCGCAGCGAGCGGGTACGCACCTACAACTTCCCGGAGAACCGCATCTCCGATCATCGGACCGGCTACAAGTCTTACAACCTCGACCAGGTGCTCGATGGCGAACTCGACCCTGTCATCCAGTCGCTTGTCGACGCCGACAACGCTGCCCGGATGGCTGGTGGCGATGACGACTGACGCGCTGGCATCCGACGCCGACGCCACCACCCTGGACCGCGAATTGCGCTGGGCAGAAGCTCGACTGGCAGACGCGGGCGTCGAGTCATCTCGATGGGACGCCGAGCAGCTCGCCGCTCACGTGCTGGGCGTGCGTCGCGCAGACCTCGTGCGGTTGACTGCGATGACCGGTGCCGAGCATGCCGATTTTGTCGGGCTGGTCGGCCGGCGGGCGGAACGAGTGCCTCTGCAGCACCTGACCGGAACGGTCGGCTTCCGCTACCTCGATCTCGAGGTCGGGTCGGGTGTCTTTATCCCGCGCCCCGAGACTGAGGTTGTCGTCGGGTTCGCCATCGATCACCTGCGAGCCACCGCCCAGCCTGATCCGCTGGTTGTCGAGCTCTGCGCCGGCTCCGCCGCGATCGCCCTGTCCATCGCGCACGAGGTACCTGGCGCCGTCGTCCATGCCGTCGAGCTCGACGCCGGTGCTCTGGTGTGGGCGAGGCGCAATGTCGAGGCACGCGCCCTTGCCGGCGATCCGCGGGTGCAGCTGCATCACGGACCCGTCGATGGCGCGCTGTCCGAGCTCGACGGCACTGTCGACTGCGTGGTCGCCAATCCGCCCTACGTCGCCGCGCACGAGATGGATGAGGTGCACCCTGAGGTGCGCGATCACGATCCGCGTGCCGCCCTGGTCGCTGGGCCGGACGGGCTCGACATCATCCGAGAGGTCGTCGTGCGAAGTGCGGGGCTCCTGCGAAGCGGCGGGCTGCTCGTCGTCGAGCACGCGGACCGCCAGGGCAAGAGCGCACCCGCAGTCCTGTTCGACGCCGGCGGCTGGCTCGATGTCGTCGATCACGAGGACCTCACCGGCCGTCCGCGTTACTTGACTGCGCGACGGGCGCCGGCATGAGCCGGCTCTTCGACTGCCAGGACGAGCAGGCCCGCGCCGCAGGAGTCGCCGCCGCTGCTGCCGCCATCCGCCGAGGTGACCTGGTGGTGCTGCCCACCGACACCGTTTACGGTCTCGGTGCCGATGCCTTCTCGCCGGACGCCGTGCGCCAGCTGCTCACTTTGAAGGGACGGGGCCGCGATCTGCCGGTGCCGGTGCTGATCGGCAGTTGGCGCACGGTCAACGGACTTGTCGACGTGCTGCCTCCAGCTGCCAACGACCTCATCGCGGCTTTCTGGCCGGGCGCGCTCACGCTGGTGCTGACGGCGGGCACGGGGCTGACGTGGGACCTCGGCGACACCAAAGGCACGGTTGCGGTCCGGATGCCGTTGCACCCGGTAGCCCTCGAGCTCCTCGCCGAAACCGGCCCGATGGCTGTCTCAAGCGCCAATCGCACTGGCACTGCGCCGGCGACGTCCGCTGCGGCGGCGCAGGAGGACCTCGGCGACGGGGTGGCCGTCTACCTGGAGGGCGGCGTAGCGCCGGATTCTGCGCCGTCGAGCATCGTCGACCTCACCGATGTCGCGCCCCGGCTGCTTCGTGACGGTGCTATCTCCCGGGCCGATCTCGAGGACGTTCTCGGAGTGACCCTTGGCTGACGATGCCTTCGACCTGCTGACTGTGTGCACGGGCAACATCTGCCGGTCGCCGATGGCGGAGCTCATCGCGGCGAGCGAGCTGGTCCGCGGCCTCGGCGTGGAAGCCGCCCGATTCCGGGTGCACTCGGCCGGAACCCATGGGCTCGAGGGGTGGCCGGTCAACGCGCCGGCCGCGGTGCAGCTCGACAGCCTCGGCATAGCTCATGCTGACTTCCGGGCCCGACTGCTCGTCGAGGACATGGTCGCCGGCGCTGATCTCGTGCTGACCGCGACCCGCGAACACCGGTCGGCCGTCGTTCGGCTCGATCCGCGCGCGGCCAGTCGGACCTTCACCTTGCGCGAGTTCGCCCGGCTGGTGGCCTTGGTCGACCGGGCGGCGCTGCCTTCGGTCGATCCGGTAGAGCGGGCCTGCGCCCTGGTGGCGGCTGCCGCGGCGTGCCGCGGCCGGGTCTGGGTAGAGCCCGCTGACGACGACATCGCGGATCCGTACGGGCGGAGTGTTGCTGATTTCGTCGTGTGCAGCGCGGAGATCGCCGAGGCACTCACCGGTCCTATGCGGGCGATCTGGGAGCCTTTCCAGCAGACGACCCCGATCCGGGAGGCCACCACATGAGCGAGCCCGTGCAGATTCCCGCGCCCCCGGCGGCAGATCGCGCCCGGCTGGTGATGGGCGCCGACCACGCCGGCTGGCGGCTGAAGAACGTTCTGCTCGCGGCCGCCCAGGCGGCGGGCTGGGTCGTCCAGGACGTCGGCACCTCGTCGGATGACAGCGTCGACTACCCCGACTTCGGGCTCGTTGTCGGCCGGGCCGTCGCCTGCGGGGAAGCCGACTTCGGGGTGCTGGTGTGTGGCACTGGTATCGGTATCGCCATGGCTGCCAACCGGGTGTCCGGTGTCCGCGCGGCGGTGGTGCACGACGACTTCACCGCGCACTACAGTCGAGCCCACAACGACGCCAACGTTCTGTGCCTGGGTGCGCGCGTGGTCGGCGAGGGTGTGGCCCAGGCCGCGCTCGCCACCTTCCTCGGCACGGAGTTCCTCGGGGGCCGGCACGAGCGACGGGTCGCCAAGCTGACGACCGAGATCGGGAGCAAAGCATGACGACGCCGTTCTGGGGTCCGGACTTCGACGCTTTGGAGCAGAGCGACCCGGAGATCGCCGGTGTCGTGCTCAGCGAGCTGGATCGGTTGCGCGGGGGTCTGCAGCTCATCGCGAGCGAGAACTTCACCTCGCCCGCCGTGCTCGCCGCGCTGGGTTCGACCCTGTCCAACAAGTACGCCGAGGGCTACCCGGGCAAGCGCTATTACGGCGGTTGCGCGGAGGTCGACAAGGCCGAGGTCATTGGCATCGAGCGGGCGAAGGCGCTGTTCGGCGCCGAGCACGCAAACCTGCAGCCGCACTCCGGGGCGAGTGCCAACATCGCCGCATTCGGCGCTTTTCTCTCACCGGGCGACACCTACCTGGCGATGAGCCTGCCGCACGGCGGTCACCTGACGCACGGCGCGAAGGTGAGCTTCTCGGGCAAGTGGTTCAACGCCGTGCACTACGGCGTCGCCCAGGGGAGCGAGGACATCGACTACGACCAGATGCGCGACCTCGCCCGCGAGCACAAGCCGAAGATGATCATCGCTGGTGGCTCGGCCATCCCGCGCCTGATCGACTTCGCCGCCTTCCGCGAGGTGGCCGACGAGGTCGGTGCGGTCTTCATGGTCGACGCCGCGCACTTCATCGGCCTGGTCGCCGGTCAGGCGATCCCGAGC
>JBKJUS010000017.1:0-2869 GCA_046590575.1 Mycobacteriales bacterium
GCTCGGCGCGCTCAACATGGGCTCGATGAACTACGCGAAGTGGTCGTCGTCACGCAAGGCGTGGATCTTCGACTTCGTCTTCGAGAACTCGTTCAAGGACATCACCTACCTGCTCGAGCGGATGAACGAGGTCGGGGTGAAGCCCGAGTGCGAGTGCTTCGACATTGGCCATGTCGAGAGCGTGTACCCGCTGATCGAGGCCGGTCTGCTCACCACGCCAATCCAGTTCTCTTTCATCCTCGGGGTCGTCGGCGGCATCTCGGCACACTCGTCCAACCTCGCGCACATGGCGGCTCGCGCACCCGAGGGGAGCACCTGGGAAGTCATCGGCATCTCCGTCGAGCAGTGGGGCCTGATCAGCCAGGCCGCTGCGCTGGGCGGCAACGTGCGCACCGGGCTCGAGGACAACTTCACCCTGCCCGACGGCACGAAGGCGGCTGGCAACGGTGAGCTGGTCGCCCAGGCAGCGCGACTCGTCGAGGCCGAAGGGCGACGGGTCGCCAGCCCGGCCGAGGCACGCGCTCTGCTCGGCCTGCCGGACCCGGTCCGGGTCGAGGCTCTTCTCTCGCGGTAGCCGTCAGGAGCGGGCGACGCGACTTTCTTGCTCCGCCTTGCCGTGCTCCACGACGGACGGGATGCAGCCGTGCTCTCGGTTCTTCGGTGACCACGCATCGGCGATGAGCGTCGCTGTGCCCGGCTCGGTGCGGTCGTCCAGGGTGAGCTGCATCAGGGCGCGACCGCTGGGGTCCGTCGAAGCAGAGTTGTACGAGACCATGCCGTCAGTGACGACGCGGATGGAGATGTCGGCCTGCACCGCGCCGACGAGGGAGCCATGGCCTGAGCGTCGGACCCGCACCTCGATGGGTGTGGCCGAGCCGAGTCGGAGCGACGGCGCCGGCGTGAGCTCGACGACGAGCGTCTCGACCTCGCGCCGGGGGCCGTGTCCGCATGCGTCGAGCGGAGCGGCATCAGAGGGCTGTGCAGCGAAGGCGGTCGCCGCAAGAGCGGCGCCAAGGACGATGCGAGTCGCGCGGGGTGCGATGGCGCTCATCGGGGGCTCCTGGTCTGGGCGGCCACCCGGTGTGGCTCGACTCCAGGTTGCTCGGCACGGCCGCGGCGGGGTGACGGCTGCCGGACGGTTCGGGTGTGACGTGCGAGGTAGCCTGCTGTCAGCTGTCCGACACTTCCCACCGAAGGAGTTGCGCCGTGCCCGTGCCGCTGCCCGACGCGACCACCCGGTGGCGGTGCACGGCCTGCGGCAACCTCACCCGCTTCGACGTCTCGCGGACTCTGAAGGTGCAGGACTTCGTCCACGCTGACCTTGCCGGCGAGCCGGTGGTGGAGGAGCGCGTCATCGTCACGGAGACCGTTGACCGAGCGGTCTGCCGCTGGTGCAACGCCGTCGACCAGGTCGAGCTGGTCCCTCGCCCGGACGCCGAGCAAAGCACCGCCTGACCTGTCGACTGCCGTTGTCACACCCCCGTTCTAGCGTGTGACGGGAGCAGCACTCCGCTGCCGCGAAGGCGAGGCTTCCCCATGGCTCGAGACCTGTACCGCCCCGACGAGGAGCTGCTGATCGACTGCGACACGTGCACGGTCCGCGGTGATGCGTGCGGCGACTGCGTCGTGACCGTGATGCTCGGCGCACCGCCCGGACCGCTGCGGCTCGACGCCGACGAGCGCCGGGCGCTGGAGGTGCTGGGCCGCAGCGGTCTGGTCCCACCTCTGCAGCTGTCGCATCCGTCCGGAGATGCAGTAGCCAGCTAGGCGCTTAGGGCTCTTCCAACAGGGCCACGCGCATGCTCGCGGTGTCGAGGGCATCTGCGGTCAGGCGCCACTCGTGCAGGCACGCCTCGAGTACGGCGTACCCACCGCCGTTCGCGGCAGCAGAGGCCTTGGCTGCGACGTCCTCGTAGAACTTGCGCTGCTCTGCCTCCTCCATCAGATCGACCCACGCCAAGTCCATCGAGGGCCGGGGGATAGTCATCCAAAGCTCCTTCTGCTGGGCGCGTTTCGAGGAGCCGTTCGCGCCCATGCATCGTGACCGAGTTGCCGCCTCAGGTCCACACCCATGCGGCGCGTCGCTTGTTCCGGGCGCGCCGGTAGGCGACCATGAGCGCGCCGATCCCGAACGGGCGGCAGTGGGTAGCACAAGGGCGGAGGACGGTGCTCGTGCGCGAGCTGTTCGTCGTCGCGCTCAGCTCCGACGGCCGGCACGTCGTCCTGTCGTCGAAAAAGGGATCGCCGAGAGGCGCCTATCTCGTCAAGGTCGGTCCACGCCTGCAGCGCGCGCTCAATGGCGAGCTCAACATCGACGGATCGACTGCTCCGCCGCCGCCGCCGGCCGAGAGCTCGCTTTCGCCCAAGGAGATCCAGGCGCGGCTGCGAGCGGGTCATTCTCCGGACAAGGTGGCGCGCGCTGCGGGGGTGCCGGTCGAGCGCATCACCCGGTTCTACGGTCCGGTGCTCTCCGAGCGCGCTCAGGTCATCGCGGCGGCTCGCGACGCGGTTCTCGTCCGGGCTCGCAGAGGTCCTTCCGCCGCATCGCTCGGCGACTCCGTCTCGGCCAACCTGGCGGCAAAGGGTGTGCCGCCGGCGGATGACGAGAAGTGGTCGGCCTGCCGGCGCGCGGACGGCTCGTGGCTGCTGTCACTGCTCGTCAGCGTGCGCGGTCGCGAGCGGTCGGCAGAGTGGGTGTGGTCGCCGCCGTCGCGCGACCTCAAGGCGGTCGATGCCTACGCACTCGCCCTGGGCTGTGTTGACACCCCACCGCCCCGGCGACGACGGCCCGCATCCGTCACCCGTTGATCCGGAGCAGGTCTACGGTGCGCTCGCCGCGTCGACGATCGGCGTACGCCGTGACCGTGGT
>JBKJUS010000097.1:0-3729 GCA_046590575.1 Mycobacteriales bacterium
GTGCCCGACGCGTTGACGACGTCGTTCGCGACGTTGCTCCACGGCGACACGTTGCCGTCAGTCGTCCAGGTCGTGCTCCAGGATCGAACGCGGAGCTTGCCACCGAAGATCTGCCACTGCACGCACTTCTCGTCGCCGTTGGCCTGCGTGTAGATGCGCATGGACATGGGGAGGTAGCCGGGGTCGGTCGTGTCGTTCGGGTCGTACAGCACGTTCCCCGAACGGATCTGCCGGTCCATCTGCTCGATCGCCAAGCGTGCGTTGCCGACGCTCAGCTCGCGCCCCTGCACGTCGGCGCTCTGCTTCTGGACCTGCAGCATCACCCCGTAGACGAAGCCGATGATGACGCTGAAGATCAACATCGACACCAGGAGCTCGATCAGGGTCAGGCCTGCGTCGTCCGACCGGCACGGCCGCATCCTCCTGCGCATCCGGTCACGCACTGGGAGCTCCCTTGTAGGTGGTCTGGGCCAGCGTCGTGCCGAGGTCCACGGTGGCGGTGAAGGCACCCACGACGACGCCGCCGGTGGCGATCGTGTAGGTCAGCTGGACACGCGCAGAGCCGGCGGAGGCCTTGACAGAGCAGGAGTTGGAAACACAGGGCGACGTGCCAGTCACCGTCGCTGCCGGCGCCGTCGTGACCAGTTGTCCGGTGACCGTCACCGTCGTCGTGCCGTAGGTAGCGGTGACCGCGGGGATGCTGCGAGTTGCGGTACCAACGGACGCCAAGGGGACGACGTCGAAGCCGGTGCCGTTCCAGACCGACACGCTGCCGGTACGGGAGAAGACCGACGGCTTGGCGCTCGGTCCTGACTCGCTGTAGGCGCGGTCGGTGTAACCCGTGATGGTGGCCAGGCTGGTCGCGCCGTTCGCAAAGGCAGTGGTGACGTCCGCCCCCAGGTGGTTGCGCAGCCTGTCGGTTCCGGTGACGACTGCGAAGCCGCCCGCCGTGATCGTGCCGAGGCTGCGGCGCATGCCTGCGGCAACGCAGCCCGCGCCGGACGTACCGGTGCAGTGATCGGTCGTCCCGTTGCGGAACTGGCCGCCGAAGGCGTTCCACGGGGTGGCGCCGGCAGCGATGCTGCCGATGACCATCGAGCCCACGCTCATGGCTGGTAGCCGCAGCGTGGTAGCCACAGGCGCTCCGGGGGTCGCGAGCGACGACGAACAGGCTTGGCCGTTGGTTATCCCGATGTTCGCGTCGTCCGAGCACGCCGGCGTCGTCGACGCTGTCATCGTGCTGTAGGTCGACCCGGTGCCGGTGGGGTCCGCGCTGACTGTCAGCTGTGTCCCACCACCGGAATCCGTACGAGAAGTGGATCCCGACTGCGAGACCGTACTGGACGAGGCCGGCGAGTTCGCGGTCCCTGTAGACGGATCGGTGTCCGCGGAAGAGACAGCAGAAAAGCCCCCACCGCTGTCACCGGCGCCACCCTGGAGCTTGAACGCCGAGGTCGTCACCTTCGACTGGGCGGAGAGGACCTGCTCGCTCTGCGTCCTGGCGGCGAAGCTCAACAGGCTCGCCGAGGTCGTCGTGGTGACGAGTCCGTCGACGACGGCGAGGCCGGCCCGGGTCGAGGACAAGCTGATACCACCCCCTGAACTGCCGGCATCCGAGTAGTGGAAGGCCTGGCACGGTCCCGAGAAGGGGTGTGTGGTGGTCGCAAGGCATCCGCTGGGGGAGTACACCTGCGACCTTGCGGCGAAGCTCTTCGTCTCGCCGCGCGTCACGTTGGACGACCAGGTGGTGATCACGGTCAGCCAGTAGCCGACGTCGGCCGTGCGACTGACACGGCTCACATACGAGCGCACCTTGTACTGTACGTTCTTGATCTTGGTGGTTGTCAGCGGTTGGATGTGCGGGTTGAGGGGCGCTACCTGGGTGCCGCTCGTCGTCACCAGCGCTTCGTTGACGCTAACGTCGTAGGTGGGTCGGAAGTCCGCGACGCAGTTGGTGCCGGCGCTGATGACGGTGATGTTCGCGGCGTCGCTGGCGAGGTCCGTGCAGACAAGACCGCCCGTCAACGTTCCATACGGCAGGGAGCGCATCTGCTCCATGGCCTGGTTCGCCAGACCGACGGCGGCCTGCCGCTGGCCAGAAAGGGCGACGCTGCCAATGGACCTGACCTGGACGGCCATCAGGCCGAGGAGGCCGATGGCGATCACCATGATCGCGACCATGAGCTCGATGATGGTGAAGCCGTCCTCGGACGCGCTGTGCGCCTGAAGGCGACGTCGCAGGGCTGAGCTCATGTGCAAGTCCCGGGGGCCAGCCCGTTGAGGGCGGAGTACTTGAAGTCCTTGACAGCGCCGTCCGGGTCGGTGAGCGAGACGCACCAGCCCATCGGATCGCTCAGGTTGGCGCTCACGCCGGATACCGGCGGCCGCGAGCCGATGGTCAGCCGCGCATTCGTCGTGAACGTGGACGTGTCTGTGAGGACGACGGCACCGGGGGTCGAGTAGTCGAGGACGAGGGGTCCCGTCCCGCCGACGAAGTACGTGGCGACCTCCTTGCCGAGACTGCTCACGTCGGCCTTAGTCGCGGCGTCGTGCGCCTTGGCGCGCTGGCTGAGGAAGACAGGGATAGCGATGCCGGCGAGGACGCCGATGATGATCATGACGACGAGCAGCTCGATGAGCGTAAACCTCTAGTCATGGCTCTTGCCTCTGTCGCAGCACATGCACTTGTTCTCGGTGCGGGCAGATCCCGGCTTGAGGGAGAACGGGGAACGCGCAGAGGCGGTGCCGGCTGATGCCGGCACCGCCTCCGCGATGTGTCGAGGGTGCTGTTAGGCGATGTCGCCTGCGACGCAGGCGCCCTTGGCAAGCCCGCCCCGAGCGCTGTACTTGTAGGTCTTCTGCGACCCCTTGTCGTTGGTGACCGACACGCACCAGTGCGTCCCGTCGACGATCCCAGCGCCAGTCACCGCGGCGTCGAAGGCGACGTTGTCGCTGACCTTGCCGAGATCCTGAGACGTGGCCGGGGTCGTCGCGGCGGTCAGCGTGTACCTACCGGTGGTGGTCGTCGTGTCGATCGCGGGCACGACGGTGTTGTCGACGAAGTACGTCGCCAGCTCCTTGCCGACAGTCGAGACGTCAGCCTTGGCCGCCGAGTCCTGAGCCTTGGCGCGCTGGGACAGGAAGACCGGGATGGCGATAGCAGCGAGGATACCGATGATGATCATGACGACCAGGAGCTCGATGAGGGTGAAGCCACCCTCGTTCTCCTCCTGGGTCTTGCGGATGCGAGCGAGCATGTCGATGTCCTCCGTGTACAGGTGAGATGAGCCGCGCGTAGTGCTCGGAGCTCGGCGCGGCCCCCAGGCGGGGACCGACCAGGCAGCCGGGCTGACCGCAGTGCAGCGGTCCCCTTGCTTTGCGACCCCGCCTCACGACGGGTGTGCCCTTGCTGGCCGAACGGCTCGATGACCTCTTAGCTGTCGACACCGCGCTAGGGCAACTTGAGGATGATCGGCGCCCGGCATGCCGCTGGGGGCTTCGAAAAGATCTCGAAGCCCCCAGCGGGAGAGAAGCATGACGAACTGAGCAGTGGCTAGCTCGGAGCGTTCCAGGTGCCGGCCGCGACGCCGGTGACAGTGCACGCAGCCTTCGCGTCGGCAATAGCCAGCGCCGCTGGTGGTCTGAAGTCCACCCCTTACGGCAGCACGACAGCAGCGCTGGCTATTGCCGACGCGAAGGCAGCGTGCACTGTCACCGGCGTCGCGGCCG
>JBKJUS010000200.1:0-4197 GCA_046590575.1 Mycobacteriales bacterium
CTACGAGTCGCCGTCGCGGGTGGGCCTGCTGCACGCCGATCCGCACCCCGGCAACTTCCGACTGCTCGCCGACGGCCGTCTCGGTGTCATTGACTTCGGCGCCGTCGCCCGGCTGCCTAGCGGCATGCCGATGGGCTTCGGTCAGATCGCTCGCGCGGTCGTCGACGGGGATGCCGAGCGCGTCGAGGCGCTCTTCCGCGCCGAAGGTTTCCTCCCTCCGGACCTCGTCGTGGCGCCCGGCGCCCTGCTCTCCTACGTCGGTCCACTGCTCGCCTCGGTGGTCGAGCCGGAGTTCACCTTCAGCCGCAGCTGGCTTCGCCGCGAGGCGATGCGGGTCGGTGACCCACGATCGGAGCTGGGCCGGCTCGGCCGCCAACTCAACTTGCCGGCGGCCTACCTGCTCGTTCACCGGGTGGCCACCGGGACGACCGGGGTGCTCTGCCAGCTCGGTGCGTCAGGAGAATTTCGCGCGCTGGCAGAGGAGCTGCTGCCGGGCTTCGCGCCGGCACCCCGCACGCCGCGCGCGCGGCGTCGTACTGCGTCCTGAACGAACTACCACCACTCGCCGTCGAGTTTGGCCTCGATCGAGCGCACGTTGGTGCGGGTGCACGGCTCGCAGAGGACCTGCACGCCGCGCTCGGAGGTTTGCATGGACCACGACAGCGGTACGCCGTCGGGCGAAGTCGCGCCGCACCAGCTGCAGTAGGCCTGAGGGGACTCAGCGGCGGCATCCGGCATGCCCATCAGTATGCCCACAAGTCACCCACGTCGGCCGTGAAGTGCTCCCGCACCAGATGTCCGACACCCCTCGCGCCGTCGGCCCACCGCATGAGACACCTCTGCCGCAGGAGACTGCCCCACCGAGGCGAATGAAATGGGCATGCGCACCTTCTTGCCCGCCGTCCTCGCCGCCGCCGCGGTCGCCCTACCAGCTGCCGCCGCGCACCAACCCCCGATGCGCGAGAGCTACTCCGTGACCGCCCCCGTGCCCTACCCGGTCGACGGTGCCTCGCACTGCAGCGAGGGAGTGGAAGGCGCGACGAAGAACACTCGCAAAGTCAAGCTTCCCACCCGCGGCGTCCTCGAGGTCGAGCTCAGCGGCTTCCTCGGCGACTGGGTGCTGGAGCTCTTCGACGCCAAAGGGAAGATGCTCGCCCAGGCGGCCGAGCTCGACCCGACCAATACGGCCCCGGTGCGCAAGGTGACGTACAAGAAGGCCACCCCCGGGCAGGTGGTGAAGATCGCGGTCTGCAACGTCGAAGGCGGACCAACAGCCAAGGTGTCCTACACGTTCACTCACCGCTGAGCCATTAGCCGTCGCGCCGTCCGAGGTCCCAGGTAGTTGTGGGGAGGATGCCGGTCGCCAGGGCGACCGCGACCCTCCCCACAACGCCGGCGGTCAGCCGAGCGGAGAGCGCGCTTCCTGCACCGTTCGAGCGAGTAGGCAGAATTCGTTGCCTTCGGGGTCGGCGAGAACCACCCAGCTCACGTCTGGTGCTTGCCCGACGTCGACAGACCTCGCGCCCAGGTCGAGCAGCCGCTGCAGCTCGTCCGGTCGCTCGATTCCATCCGCGCGTAGGTCGAAGTGCAGACGGTTCTTGACCGTTTTGCGTTCGGGTACGGGAAACACGTCGATGGTCGGCCAGCTGGCGTCCGGAGAGCCGATGCTGATACCGCCCTCGTCTTCTTCGAGCACTACCCAACCCAGGACGGCGCACCAGAATTCGGCGACCACCCTCGGGTCCACTGCATCGATGCCAATAGTGGCAAGGGAACTCGTCACAGCGTGCAGTCTGTCAACGTCGGAAGTTACCTGCCAGTACGTTCGCGGTGCTTGCACCCAGGCCAGCAGCAGGGGCGACGCTGGCCTTCCTCGAGTTCCTCCTGGGTCCGGCGAATGCGGCGCTCGCGGGTCGTCGCCTTCTTGGCGTCTTCGACCCAGCAGATGAACTCGTTGCGGGCCAGGGGCGTGATGTCCTGCCAAGCTCCAAGCGCCGTGGCGTTGGCGAGCAGCGCCGTGCGAAGGTCAGCCGGCAACTCATGCACTGCCCCGCCGGGCACTTGCGGTGTGCTCACCGAGCCACGGTAGCGCGCCGGGCAAGCCAGTTGGCCCAACTCTTCTCACCGAGGTAGAGGATTCGCGTCGACAAGAAAGTGCAACACGCGGATCTGATTCGAGGTTCTCCCGGGGCACTTGGGTCCCCCGAAATCAGAGCTGAACGGTCACGCGCAAGTAGGTGGCGGGGATCCGGGTCGACTGATCGTCGGGGCTCTGGTTCTGCGCGTTGAACAGCTCCTCCAAGTCGCGGAGCAGCTCGTCGGCACGGCTGCTCGCCGTGGCGGCCTCGAACGCGTTCATGGTCGGGCCGTAGTAGTCCTTGAACGTCGAGACGAGCTGCGAAGGCGATCCGGGCGCGCTGAAGACGAACGTGTCACGATCGAAAGAGACGCTGGCCTCGGGAACGCCAGCTGCAGTGAAGCGCTCGAGCACGTCTTTCTCGATCCCCCAGGTCATCGGGCTCACGAAGCCCTCGGGTGGTGGTGGCGAGTAGGAGGAGCTGGTCTTGAGAATCTGCGCGACCAAGGTGGGGTCACCGGGGATCCAGTTGCCCATGACGATGCGACCGCCTGGACGAGTGACGCGCACCATCTCCTTGGCCACGTCAAAGGGTCGCGGTGCGAACATCGCACCGAAAATGCTCACGACGAGATCGAATGTGTCGGAGTCCAGATCGGCGAGATCGGAGGCATCGCCCTCCTGAAAACGGAGGTTGTCGAGACCCGCTTCCTTCGCTCGACGGTTCCCGGCCTCAACCAGGTTGCTCGCGATGTCGACACCCAAGACCTCGGCGCCAAGGCGAGCGGCCGGGACGGCGGTGGTCCCGTCGCCGCACCCGAGATCGAGCACCTTGAGCTCTTTGGTGATGCCGAGTCGGCCGACCAGCTCTTCGCCGCTGTCTCGCATGCTCGCCGCGATCCTGGTGAAGTCGCCCTTTTCCCACAACGCCTTGTTCGGATTCACGATGCCGATGCCCTTCGGTTGCTCGGCCGACCTGGCCGGAAACGCGGAACCTACCACTCAGATTTATGTGGGGGCGACAACCCACTGACCGGGCTGCACCGCCGATTCGAGGTCGCGCCAGGGGCGCAGGCGCAGGTCGACTGAGGTGATGACCGCGGCCTCCTCGCCCACGTCGGGATCGGCCGGGTTCCGCGAAAAGTCCGCGAAAGGTCCATTAATAGCCGGTCCTAGACCCCCAGGTAGAGGAAGCCGTAGGCCTCGTCGCGAAAGGGAATGCCCGCCGCGGTCAGCGCGTCGCCCCAGTCGCCACGGCAGGTCGGGTCGGCTGCCTCGGAGCCGTGGTCGCTCGTGAGCAGGACGAACGTGTCGTCCGCCGTACCGGTCGTATCGAGAAGACCGAGAAATGCGCCGAGCCGCCGGTCCGCGTCGCGCATCGAGGCGCGAGCGATGGCCGAGTGCGGCCCGCCTGCGTGGTGCGCACTATCGGTGAGCGTAGTGTTCCACCACATCAGCGCTGGGCGGGTAGCGACGTCAGCCCAAAGGCCGAGGACCTGCGCTAAACCGGTCGCGTCGACCGACGTACCCCAGGCGTAGCCGGGGTCAGCCGCAACGTGATCCGGCGAGGCATGCGGGTCGGCAGTGGGGTCGGGCAAGTCGCTGCGCATGCTCTTGGCGCCGTCGTGATGCCCCCGCTCGCGGACAAGCGCGAAGGTGGAGTACGTCGCACCGCGGTCGATCGGCTCGTTGACACAGGCCGTCAGCGCATCGGGGCGGACCCTTGCCATCGTCTCGAAGACTGTCTCGACATCGGGCTCCAACCAGTCGCAGGCGCGATGCCAGGTCGAGGAATCGTTGGGTACGACGCGCGACGCGGTACGACGATCGTAGAACGCATTGTTGAGAATGCCGTGGCGTCCCGGGCCGCAGCCGGTGAGCGCAGACGTGTGGTTGACCAGGGTGACACTAGGGAACTCCGCGACCGCTCCGCCGCGTAGCGCGCAGCCGCGCTCCAGCAGTCGTGCCACCGCGGGTAGCTCACCTGACGCAGCAAGAGCGAGCAGGTCGCTGCTGTTGCATCCGTCCCACAGGAGACCCACGACGTGCATGGCGCCAGCGGCGACCAGACCCGCCAACGCCGCTCCGGTCTGCCTCGCGTGGTGGCGCCCATCGATGTT
>JBKJUS010000011.1:0-3463 GCA_046590575.1 Mycobacteriales bacterium
GCTGCCTGGGTGCCCCGGCCGCGATACCTCCGGCCGACCCTCCTCCTCCTCCGCCTCCACCGCCGCTGAGCATCCGTGCTCCGCCCGAGGAGGTGAGGAATCCGCCGAACCCGCCGCCGCGCCCACCACCGCCACCGCCAAGCACCATCCCAGCTGCAACCGGGCCGCCCTTGACCAGCGCCGCGACCCCGGCCGCGCGACGAAGGTTGCCCTCCAGGGTGCGCATCGGCGCACCCGCGGAGGTCAGAGGGGCAGTCATCCCGGCGCGGGCGTCGTGGCGGGTCATCGCGGCCTGGACATGGACCTCCATGAACGGCAGCAGCTTGAACAGCAGCCACGGCAGCCAGGCTGCGACGGCGACGAGCACGAAGCCGGTCAGCACCGACGCCCACGACGTGCTGAGTGCGGAGTCGTCGAAAGACGCGACTGCCGACCAGCCGAGCGCGATGACCGCGAACAGCACGAACTTGCTCAGGATCAGCACGGCGAGGAACTCGATGCCGCGCTTGCCCCAGCGCCGTGTCGGGCCCCAGATGGTGCCGATGAGCATCAGCGGCAGGAAGTAGACGACGACGTGGATCATCACGTTCCGCACGAACAGCTCGAGGTAGACGGCAAGCGCGGCGAGTCCGACGAAGAGCCCGAGCAGGGACGCGAGCAGCGCCTGACCGCCGCTGCCGGCAGCCAGCAGGCCCAGCGGCTTGGTCAGGCCGGTGAAGGTCTCGGAGATGTCGCGCCTTGTACCGGCGGCGACCTGGCCGGTGGCGACATCGACCAGGACGATGAACGCCTGGGTCAGCGCCAGCGCCACCCCGGAGCCAGCGAAGGCTGCGACGGTGAAGCCGATGACCCGTCCGAGTTCGCGAGGGCTGGACCGCAGGATCGCCCGGGCGATGCCGAACACGAAGAACAGCGAGGCGAACGTCGCCGACGCGGCGAGCATCCGGTCAACCGATGTGGCGAGCCAGTTCTCTTGCACGTCCGGGGAGATCGGGGCGGCGAGGAAACCGAGCACCGCCTCGAGGATCTCGGTGACCGCGCCGACCACGGCCTCGGACAGCTCGCGCAGGGCCCCGCCGGCGATGCCGCCGACCAGTCCCCCGACTGCGTTCTCGCCCAAGCAGGCCGGGTTGAGGTTGATGCCGGGGATGTCGCAGATACCGGCGTCCGGTGAGATGGCCGAGAGTCCTGCGGCGAGCGAGCCGTCAGCGAGGGTCATGGCGGTACTCCTCGAACTGTCCGTCGGCTGCGATGACCTCCAGGTCCGAGCTCTGCGCCATCGGTCCCATCCCTGGCGTCGGTCCCGGGGTGGTGCTTGCGGCGACGAGGTCGAGTCTCCAGCCGTCCTCGGTCCAGAGCAGCGGCAGTCGGGTGGTCGTCCAGGTGGCCGTAGCCGGGACGTCGACGGTTCCCGTGCCGGCGGTCACCTGCACGGCCCAGATCTCGACGACCGCGCGGTCGGTGGTGAACGTGTCGAGCCGGTAGCCCGCGGGTGCAAGGCGCCAGACCGAGCTACGCGCGGGGCCGAACGCTGCGGCGAGAGGGCTGCCCGCGCCGGCGGGGCCGGTGGCGGATGCGGCCTGGGTCGCCAACCGGTCCCGGTCGGCCGGCACCACAATCGCCCGGATGGTGTCTGCCCGGGCGATCGGATCCGTGATGTAGGCGCGAGTGGACAGTGCGGCCAGGTAGGCGGTCGCCGCGGTGACGGCCCCGTACTCCGTGCGGTCACTCCCCGTCGTACGGCCTGGCTGCTCAACGCTCTGTCGCCCGGACGCCGGCGGGGGTGACGACGCGTCGCCGCCGGCGGATGCGCGGCCGAGCGCGATGCCGACGGTGAGCAGCACGAGCGCGGCCAGGGAGGTGCCGACGGCGAGCGCCGGGCGGGCCGAGCGCGCGCGGCGTGCGGTGGTGACGCGCCAGACCGGTGGCGCGGTGCGGGTGGTGCCGGCGACGGGAGTCATGGATGCGTGCCGTTCAGGCCTGGTTGCCCAGGTCCATGGCCCAGGCGATGATCGCCGGGCCGGCGCCGAGCAGGATCGCGCCGCCGACCGCGGCGAGCATGGTCATCTTGCCCATCGCCGCGCCGCTGGAGGAGTGCATCACCCGTCCGCCGATGCCCCAGGTGGCGGCGCCGAACGCGAATGCGGCCAGCGCGAGTGCGGAGCAGAAGTAGGCGACGGTGTTGAGCAGCTCCTGCACGATCTGCTTGCCCGGCGCGCTGGAGCCACCGGGGTTGTAGCGCGGCTCAGCAAGGACCACCGCCAGCCGGATCGCCGCGTCATGAGCCTGGGTGAGCTGGGTGAAGAAGTGAGTGAGCATCGCGCGCCCTCCATCCCCGAACCTCCGGGGAGCGGGGCGCCGCCCCCGGGTGCCCCGACGAGATGCGGCGCACGGTGGACACGGTGAACCCATAGATACGTTGCTGTCAACCCCTTGTGTAGATACTTACAATGAGTTACAACGTTCTGAGTTGCCTTCAGGGGCGGCTACGACAGAATGGTGGTCATGGTCGACGACGAGGTGCTGACCGCGGACGAGGCGGCCGTGTTGCTCAAGGTGAGCGTCCAGACGGTGCTCAAGGAGAGTCGCGACGGCCGGCTGCCGGGGATCAAGGTCGGGCGCGAGTGGCGATACAGCCGCATCGCGCTGATGCGGCATCTCGGGCAGTACGTCGGGGAGCGCGACGCCGGTGACGACACCGGCAGCGATGTCTCCAGCCCGGGCCACCCCCCGACGACCGGTCCGACCCGCACCGGCTGATCCTCCGCGCGGGTCGGGCCTTGGAGGTGGCTCCATGGCCGGCTCAGCCGCGCGCATGCTGCCGATCGCCGTGCCGGTCCTATTCGTCGGGTCGCTGGCGCTGTTCGTGCCGATCGCGCAGCAGCAGTCTGCAACGCTCTGCGCGGTCCCTGTCGGCGACACCGCGGAGGACGCGCGGCTCGACAGTGCGCAGGTCTCGAACGCGCGCATCGTCGTCGCGGTCGGAGCCCAACTCGAGCTGCCGACCCGAGCGGCCGTCATCGCCGTCGCGACAGCGATGCAGGAGTCGAGCCTGCGCAACCTGCCAGGCGGTGATCGCGACAGCGCAGGCCTCTTCCAGCAGCGTCCATCTCAGGGCTGGGGCAGCTATGGGGATGTGACCGACCCCGTCCGCGCATCTACCGTCTTCTTCCAACGGCTCGCCGAGGTGCCTGGCTGGCAGACGCTGCCGCTGACCGTGGCCTCGCAGTCGGTGCAACGGTCCGCCCGCCCCATGGCATATGCGCGGTGGGAAACGTTTGCGACCGACCTCGTCTCTCGCCTCTCCGGCGGCGTCCTCACCGATACGTGCGCCGCCACCGAGCCGATCGTCGCGCACGGTTCCCTTGGAACGCTGCCTGCTGAGCAGATGGGCGCCGATGGCCTCACCCCGCGCACACGACGGGTACTGGTTGAGATCGTTCAGGCCTTCGGTGTCACCGAG
>JBKJUS010000144.1:0-4525 GCA_046590575.1 Mycobacteriales bacterium
GCCGTACTTCGTGCAGAGCCGGCGCAGGCGGCGCAACACCTGAGCGACGTGCGAACCGAAGACCCCACGGTAGCCGTGGCACTCGTCGATGACGATGAACTTCAGACCGCGCAGAAACGCAGCCCACCGGGGGTGTCCCGGCAGCACCGTCCGATGCAGCATGTCCGGGTTGGTCAGGACCAGGTTGGCGAAGGCGCGAACCCACTCACGGTCTTCGCGCGGCGTATCGCCGTCGAAGGTGGCCGCCCGCACCGCGGTGAGCGCGAGCGCTCGTACTGCCCGCAGCTGGTCGACGGCGAGCGCCTTGGTGGGGGCAAGATAGAGCGTGGTCGCCTTGGGGTCGTCGACGAGGGCGGTGATGACGGGGAGCAGGTAGCCGAGTGACTTGCCGCTCGCCGTACCTGTCGCCAGGACGACGTGCAGACCGGCGTGGGCGAGCTCGGCGGCTTCGACCTGGTGCAGGTACGGGGCATTGATGCCGGCCAGCGCAAGCCGGTCGAGGAGCAGGGGCGCGGCCCACCCTGGCCAGTCGGTCATCCGCGCAGCACGCGGCGGAATGTGCTCGACGTGCGTGATCTGGCCCTGGTAACGCTGGCTGTCTCGCAGCCGACCGAGCAGGCTTTGAGCGGTCAGTGCAGCGGGGACGACGACGCGTGCTCGTCGTTGGGGAGCGACCCCTCGTCCAGAACCGGCTCCTTCGACGGCCAGATCAGCGACGCCCAGATCGATCCGCCGATGAGCACGAAGATGACGAGCAGGCTGGCCAGCGTGGGGACCTTCGGGAACGCGGCGTCGACGTGCTCGTGCAGGTAGGTCAAGGACATCTTCACGCCGACGTAGGACAGCGTCAGTGCGAGGCCGATCCGCAGCAGGTGGAACTTGCCGACGACGCCGGCGAGGAGGAAGTACAGCGCCCGCAACCCGAGAATCGCGAAGATGTTCGACGTGAAGACGATGAAGGCGTCATCGCTGATGGCCAGGATCGCCGGAATCGAGTCGACGGCGAAGACCAGGTCGCTGACCTCAATCACCACCAGAGCGGCGAAAAGCGGGGTGGCGACCCTGCGGCCGGTGATCGGCTTGCCCGCCACGGTGCCCTGCTTGGTGAACATCTTGGTGCCGTCGTAGTTGTCGCTGATCGCGACGAAGCGGCGTACCACCTTCAGCGTCCGGTTGTTGGCCGGGTCGACCGCTTCCCCATCGTTCTTGAACAGCTTCACACCGGAGTAGATGAGGAAGAGGCCGAAGGCCAGCACGGTGATAGCGAACCGCTCGATGAGCGCCACGCCGGCGAAGATGAAGATCGCCCGAAAGACGATCGCGCCGAGTACGCCGTAGAAGAGCACGCGATGCTGGGACTCGGCCGGCACCGAGAAGAACGAGAAGAGCAGGACAAAGACGAAGATGTTGTCGACGGAGAGCGACTTCTCGATCAAGTAGCCGGTGAGGAACTCCAGCCCGAGCTGGTTGTTCGTCTTGTCGTCCGGTACCCCGGGGATCTTGTCGCCGATCAGGAAGATCGCGCCGGCGAAGAGCAGGGAGACCCCGATCCAGCCAGCCGAGGTGATCGCGGCTTCCTTGGTGGTGACCTCGTGCGCATCCTTGTGGAGCACCTTGAGGTCGACGACGAGAGCCAGTACGACGAAAGCGAGGAATGCGGCATACGCGAGCACCGTGCTGTCCAACCTGGAGCCTCTTTCCGGCAAGCGATCCCACCTGCGGGTGCAGTACGGCGGGTGCTCTTAGTCTCGCACGACCGAGCCCGAACCTCTCCCCATGGTTAGATCGATGTAGGCGGGGGTAACGGTCGCTGCGAGGCGCACTGGTGCCCCTCTGCCCGATGGTGCCCAACGTCAACCGACTCTGCCAGGAGGAACCACGTGGACCTGTCTCTTGAGACCCGGACCGAGGGTGACCGGACGATCGTGGTGGTGGGCGGCGAGATCGACGTCTACACCGCCCCCAAGCTGCGCGAGCAGCTGATCGACCTCGTGTCGAGCGGCGCTTACCACCTGGTCGTCGACATGGAGAACGTCGACTTCCTCGACTCCACCGGGCTCGGTGTCCTCGTCGGTGGGCTCAAGCGGGTGCGCGCCCACGAGGGGTCGCTCCGCTTGGTCTGCACCCAGGAGCGCATCCTGAAGATCTTCCGCATCACCGGCCTGACCAAGGTCTTCCCGATCCACGGCAGCGTCGACGAGGCCGTTGCGGCGACCGAGTAACGCGTGCCCATCGTTGAGCTGCGATTCAGCGCCGTACCAGCCCACGTCCGCACTGCGCGGCTCATCGCGTCGACGGTCGGCCGCCGCTGCGGCCTCGACGAGTCCCTCGTCGACGAGGTCCGCCTCGCCGTGGGAGAAGCCTGCGCCCGGGCGGTCGGCGTGCAGCGCACCCACGGCGTGACCGACGAGGTCGTCGTCAGCTTCGCTGACGACAACGGCACCTTTGAGGTGACGGTTGCCGACCATGGTCAGGCCGAAGCCGAGGTCGCCTTGGCCGACCTCGTGGAGGCCGCAGACGGCCTCGACGGCACCCTGCCCCCGGGCTTCGGCCTGGCGGTGATTGCCAGCCTGGTCGAGGATCTCGACGTTGAGTCCGACGCCGCTGGCACCGTCGTACGGATGCGCTGGCCGCTCGTGGCCGCCCGGTCGGGCGGCTGACCCGCGCGCCGGGCTTTGTCCCGATCGCACCCTCTGCGTAGACTCCCGCCCACGAGAGGCGGCTCGATGCGCCTTCGCCACCACCGGCACGTCATCACTCGCGACCCGCGGGTGAGATTGCGTGCGCCCGCGTCGTCAAGGAGGACCAATGCAGTTCCTCGCCGTAGGCGGCGGGTCGATCCCGAAGATCGAGGGCAGCGACTACTCGCTGCTCCTCCTGGTCTTCGCGACGTCCTTCCTCGCCCTGGGCGTCGCCTACTACCTCTCGCGTGAGGTTCTGGCCGCCAGCCAGGGCACCGCCAAGATGCAGGAGATCGCCAAGGCCATTCAGGAGGGCGCGTCGGCGTATCTGGCTCGCCAGTTCCGCACGTTGGCGATCTTCGTCGCGCTCACCTTCGTCGTGCTGTTCGCGCTTCCGGCCGACTCGACCAACGTCAAGGTCGGCCGGTCGGTCTTCTTCGTCGTCGGCGCTGCGCTCTCGGCCCTCACCGGGTACGCCGGCATGGGTCTGGCGGTGCGCGGCAACGTCCGAGTGGCTGCCGCGGCACAGGAGGCCGGCCTCAAGCGGGCGCTGCGCATCGCGTTCCGCACGGGCGGGGTCGCCGGAATGTTCACGGTGGGTCTCGGGCTGCTCGGCGCCTGCGGCGTGATCCTGCTCTACCAGGAGGACGCACCCAACGTCCTCGTCGGGTTCGGCTTCGGCGGCGCCCTCCTCGCGATGTTCATGCGCGTCGGCGGCGGCATCTTCACGAAGGCCGCTGACGTCGGCGCCGACCTCGTCGGCAAGGTCGAGAAGGGCATCCCCGAGGACGACCCGCGCAACGCCGCGACGATCGCCGACAACGTCGGGGACAACGTCGGCGACTGCGCCGGCATGGCGGCCGACCTGTTCGAGTCGTACGCCGTGACGCTCGTCGCCGCGCTCATCCTCGGTCAGGCGGCCTTCGGGTCCATGGGCCTGGTCCTGCCGCTCATCATCCCGGCGATCGGTGTCCTCACCGCGCTCGTCGGCATCTACGCCACCGCCCCCCGCGACGGTGACAAGAACGGCCTCACGGCCATCAACCGAGGCTTCTTCATCAGCGCCATCGTCGCGGCTGCACTGGTCGCCGTCGCCTCGTTCATCTACCTCCCGGGTGCCTACGCCGACCTGCCCGGGGTGAACGCCGACATCGCCAAGGAGACCGGCGACCCGCGCCTGTTCACCCTCGGCGCCGTGATCATCGGCATCGTGCTGGCCAGCCTCATCCAGGTGCTGACCGGCTACTTCACCGAGACCGACCGCAAGCCGGTCCGCGAGATCGGCAAGAGCTCGCTCACCGGTGCGGCAACGGTCATCCTGGCCGGCATCTCGGTCGGCCTCGAGTCGGCCGTCTACTCCGCGCTGCTCATCGGTGGCGCCGTCTACGCCGCGTTCCTGCTGGGCAACGGCGTGGCGCTGCTCGCCCTGTTCGCCGTCGCGCTCGCCGGGACGGGTCTGCTGACCACGGTCGGTGTCATCGTCGCGATGGACACCTTCGGGCCGATCTCCGACAACGCCCAGGGCGTCGCGGAGATGTCCGGCGAGGTCAGCGAGGAGGGCGCGCTCGTGCTCACCAGCCTCGACGCGGTCGGCAACACCACCAAGGCCATCACCAAGGGCATCGCCATCGCGACGGCCGTTCTCGCCGCAACGGCGCTGTTCGGCTCGTTCAAGACGAAGGTCACCGACGCCCTCGCGATCGCCGGTGACGGCTTCACCTTCAACCTGTCGATCGACCAGCCCAACCTGCTGTTCGGCCTGATCATCGGCGCGTCGGTGGTGTTCCTGTTCTCCGGCCTGGCGATCAACGCCGTGTCCCGCGCGGCGGGCCGGGTGGTGTTCG
>JBKJUS010000074.1:0-35148 GCA_046590575.1 Mycobacteriales bacterium
GGCCCCGGCCGCTTCGAGGACGGCAAGCGCGTCCCGATGGACGTCTCCGTCGGCGACGTCGTGATCTACAGCAAGTACGGCGGCACCGAGGTCAAGTACACCGGCGAGGAGTACCTCGTCCTGTCCGCCCGTGACGTGCTCGCCGTCATCGAGAAGTAGTCCCCGTCCACACCCTCGCCGCCCCGGAGACCGTCCTACGACGGCCCGGGGCGGTGTGCTGAGAGGAATCGCATGGCAAAGATGTTGGAGTTCAGCTCCGATGCACGGAAGTCCCTCGAGCGAGGCGTCAACCACCTCGCCGACGCAGTGAAAGTGACCCTCGGCCCGCGCGGTCGCAACGTCGTCATCGACAAGAAGTGGGGCGCGCCGACGATCACCAACGACGGCGTGACCATTGCTCGTGAGGTCGAGCTCGAGGACCCGTACGAGAACATGGGCGCGCAGCTGTGCAAGGAGGTCGCGACCAAGACCAATGACGTCGCGGGCGACGGCACGACGACGGCGACGGTGCTGGCCCAGGCCATGGTCCGAGAGGGCCTGCGCAACGTCGCAGCCGGCGCCGACCCGATGGCGCTGAAGAAGGGCATGGAGGCCGCGGTTGTCGCCGTCTCCGAGTCCCTGCTGAAGGCCGCCCGGCCGATCGAGACGCAGAGCGACATCGCGCAGGTGGCGTCGATCTCGGCGCAAGACCCGAAGATCGGTGAGCTCATCGCCGAGGCGATGGACAAGGTCGGCAAGGACGGGGTGATCACCGTCGAGGAGTCCAACACCATGGGCCTCGAGCTGGAGTTCACCGAGGGGCTGCAGTTCGACAAGGGCTACATCTCGCCGTACTTCGTCACCGACTCCGAGCGCATGGAGACGGTTCTTGATGACGCCTACGTGCTCATCGCCAACCAGAAGATCGCCGCGATTCACGACCTGCTGCCGCTGCTGGAAAAGGCTCTGGGCGCTGGCAAGCCGCTGCTCATCATCGCCGAGGACGTCGAAGGCGAGGCCTTGTCGACCCTGGTCGTCAACAAGATCCGCGGCACCATCAACGCCGCCGCGGTGAAGGCACCGGGATTCGGCGACCGTCGCAAGGCGATGATGCAGGACATGGCCGTCCTCACCGGCGGTCAGGTCATCAGCGCCGAGGTCGGGCTCAAGCTCGACAACGTCGGCCTCGAGCTGCTCGGCAAGGCTCGCAAGGTGACTATCACCAAGGACACGACCACCATCATCGAAGGTGGCGGCTCCGCGGAGGACATCAGCGGGCGCATCGCGCAGATCAAGGCCGAGATCGACAAGACCGACTCGGACTGGGACCGCGAGAAGCTGCAGGAGCGGCTGGCCAAGCTGGCCGGCGGTGTCGGCGTCATCAAGGTCGGCGCGGCCACGGAGGTCGAGCTCAAGGAGAAGAAGCACCGTCTCGAGGATGCGATCTCGGCAACCCGGGCCGCCATCGAGGAGGGCATCGTCCCCGGTGGGGGCGTCGCGCTCGTCGCGGCGGCTGCATCCCTCGACGGCAACCTCTCGCTGACAGGCGATGCGGCTACTGGCGTGCAGATCGTGCGCCGGGCGCTCGACGAGCCGCTGCGCTGGATCGCTCAGAACGCCGGGCTCGAGGGTTATGTCGTCGTCGCGAAGGTACGCGAGCTCCCGGCTGGTCAGGGTCTCAACGCCGCGACCGGCGAGTACGTCGACCTCATGGCCGCGGGCATCGTCGACCCGGTCAAGGTGACCCGGTCCGCGGTGCAGAACGCCGCGTCCATCGCCGCGCTGCTGTTGACGACCGAAACTTTGGTCGCCGACCGGCCGGAGCCCAAGGACGAGGCCGCTGCCGGGCACGGTCACGGCGGTCACGGGCACGCGCACTAGCACCGTAGAACAGCGCTGACGGTCCGGCCCCGAAGGGGCCGGACCGTCGTGCGTTCCTGCCCTGGTGCCGGCGACCGTTCGTGCGTTCCCGCCCTGGTGCCGGCGACCGTCCGGCGATTCCCGCACGTAACGGTCGAACGATCGGGGTTTCCGTGCAGGAAGCGCCGGACGGTCCCCGCGATGGTGACCGGCGTACGGGAGCGCTGCTAGGTGTCGAGGAGGGCACCAAGCTCGAAGTGCATGGGGTCGGGGTAGTCCCAGCGCCCGCCCCAGCGGAAGCCCCACCGCTCGAAGATCGCCACGACGCGCGGGTCCATGTCGCCCTGGGTGCCGAGCCGGTTGGTGGCCACGTTGATGTCGAAAGCGATGCCCCACGTGTGCAGTGACACCGGCCGGGTCGGGTTGCGCTCGACGAAACGCGGGACGTAGCACCCGGAGTACGACTGAATCTTGCTGCTGAGACCCGCCGCCTCGATCTCGGTGAGAGCGCGCCGAAGTTGCGGGATGGTGAGCCGGTGGCACTGGACGAAACCGATCAGTGGCAGCCGGGCGTAGCGGATGTTGCTGGCTACCCAGCGCGCATCGGGCTCGATCGTGCCGTCGTCGTAGTAGCGGTAGCTGAACGCGCCGAACGCCTTGGCCGCCTTGCTGCCGGTGAGGAAGGCCGTCGGCGGCGCCGGGTGGGTGAGCAGGTCGACCCGAGCTCCCGGCCCGGCGGCTTTGCGCACGGCGGCGGCGAGCCGCACGGGATCACCTCGGCCCGCACCCAGGATCGCGCCTGATGCGACCTGCAGTCCCAGTTGAGCCGCCGTGCCGTCATTGACGACCGCCACCACATCGGGCAGGCCGGTCGTGGCCAGCGCGCCCAGCCGCAGGGGCATGCTGCTCTGCGCGCCTCGTACGTCGAGCGACTTGCCGAGCGCGAGCGCGAGCGACTTGGCCTCGGCGTGGGCGACCACGACGTCGCCGCGGGCCACTGCCTGCCAGACAGCCGTGGCCTCGGCGGTTCCCTTGGGTGTGAAGGCTCGGAACGATGCGGCGTTGACGCCCACCGCCCGGAAGCTCCGCCCGGCGAAGGTCACCGCGCCGACTCGCATGGTGGTGAACCCGCCTGGGCTCAGCGCGCGTAACGCCGCGATGCGATCGGGAGCCAGCCCGCCGTCGGCGACGACCATGACGTCGGCGCGAGCACGTCCGGTGAGCGGTGCCAGTGCCGGCACGGGCCGACCCATGGTCGAGGCCGAACCAACCTCCGGCACCGCGGAGCTGGACGACACCGCACCTGCTGCATCGCGCGCGCCAGCCCTCGTCGGAGTGCTCGAACGATCGCCGGCGGGGGTGCACGCCACGGAGAGAACGATGACGGCGATCGCGGCCGGAACACGCAGCTGCCCCAGCGCGCGGACGGGCCGACGGGCGTCGGTCATAGCGGTCGCAGTCCTTCGGTGGGCGTGACGATTCGGCGCGCTGCTCAGCGCGACATCCCCATCATGCGTCAGCCAGCAGATCCCTGATAAGGGATGTCGGCAGATGTCCGATTTTTCTGGAGTTGCTCGACGGGCGCCTCAGGACGCGGCGCGGGCCGCCGCTGGGGTCGGCGCGGGCCGACGGCCGGCCAAGATCTCTTCGCGGTCGGTCTCGGTCAAGCCACCCCACACGCCGTACGGCTCGCGGGTGGCCAGTGCCTGCCGAGCGCACTCGGCGACGACCGGACAGCCGGCGCAGATGGCCTGGGCGGCGCGCTCACGGGCGCTCCGACTCGGCCCGCGGTCACCGTCAGGATGGAAGAAGAGATCGCTGTCCAGGCCGCGGCAGCGGCCGTGTAGCTGCCATTCCCAGACGTCGGACGTAGGTCCGGGGAGTCGCCGCGTGTCAGTCATGACCACTGCGGTCCTCTCTCTAGTAGGGCGGGTTCAGGGCCGTACGGTGAGCGTAGAGACTGTTCACAAGTTGTGCAAGTTCTATGTTCACACCTTGTGCAACGTGCGCGTCTCGGGTTGTGTGCCCGCCGGGGGGCTTTCATAGTGGAGACATGTCCGTGCCCGCGCATGGCCCCGCGCTCACCGTGGCCGCGGTGGCCCGGCGCCTCGGCGTGGCCCCGTCGACGTTGCGGACATGGGACCGGCGTTATGGCCTGGGGCCGTCCGGACGGGTGGCGGGTGAGCGGCGGCGGTACCTGCCAGAGGACCTCGGGCGGCTGGAGCGGATGCGTCGTCTCACTCATGACGGCGTCGCTCCGGCAGAGGCCGCGCGCTTGGTCCAGGTGCCTTCGGAGAACCGACCGGCCGACGCGTCGAGCCGGTCGGGCGGCCCCGGTGGGCGGATCCTGGCCCTGCCCCGAGCAGCCGGCGATGCCCGGGGGCTCTCCCGGGCAGCCATGTCGCTCGACTGCGCCGCGATCGAGGAGATCGTCCTCCGCTCGCTGAACGCGAGTGGGGTCATCGACACGTGGAACCACCTGGTGTGCCCTGTGCTGCGCTCGGTCGGCGACCGCTGGGCGGCAACGGGCGACGGGGTCGAGGTCGAACATCTGCTCGCGGAGGCGGTAACCGGCGTCCTTCGAGTGGTCCGGGAGCGCCTTGCGCCGGTGCCGATCGCCCGACCAATCCTGCTCTGCGGCACAGCGGGAGAAGGTCACAGCCTCCCGTTGCACGCTCTCGCCACGGCGCTGGCCGAGCGGGGGGTGCCGGCTCGGATGCTGGGCGGCGCGCTCCCGGACGTCGCCGTGCTGGCCGCCGTACGGCGCACCGGGCCCGCGGCACTGTTCCTGTGGTCGCAGCTGGGGGAGACCGCGAGAGCCGGCTTCTTGCCCGACCTTCCGGTCACGCGCCCCCCGACGGTCGTGCTGGTCGGCGGGCCGGGTTGGGACCCGGATGCGCTGTCGGCCCGGGTCACCTACGCCCACGACCTCGGTGAAGCCGTGCATCTGATCCGGCTCGCCGCTGGGGTCGGCTGACCGGGCGACCGATATCCTCCGCGGGACTGCGGGACTGCGAAGGAGGACGAGTGGCCGAGGATCTCGGGCAGCTGCTGGCGCTCGGTGAGCGCGCAGCGTTCCACGGCCCACCGGCCAAGGCGGTCGCGGCGCTCGAGCAGGCGGTCGCAGTGGCGCAGAAGTCTCAGCGAGTAGCCGAGGCCACGGCGGCGACTTGGCTGCTCGGCCTCTCTCTCGGCGCGGCCGGCCGGTACGGGTCCGCTCTCCGCTGCCTGACTCCGTTGCTGGAGGCGGGAGAGGCGCCCGACGCGAGTAAGGAGAGCGCGCTGTTCGGTGCGCTCGCCGGTGCCAGTCTCGGCTCGGTACGCCGCCAGCTGGGCCGCCATGCCGAGGCGCGTGAAGCCGACCAGCGGGGGGCAGCCCTCGCGGAGGGCGGTGAGTCGGCGTTCGCGTGCCAGCTCGGCCTGGTTGCTGACGCCGTGGGTCTGGGTGACGCCGCGGTCGCTCGCTCCGAGATGGCGGCGGCGGAACGCTTGCTGCCCTCACGCCCGACCGAATGGTGGCGTCAGCGCGTGCGGATGGACTGGGTGCGGGCCGAGGTCGCCCTGCTCGAAGACGACTCGGTGACGGCGATCAGCGCTGCCGAGGCGGCCGTGGAGCGGGCCGAGAAGGCGCGCGCCCCTCGCCACGTCGCGAAGAGCCTCCTGTTCCAGGGCGTAGCTCAGGTCACAGCGGGCGCCGTCGAGGGCGCGTCCTCCCTGCGCCGGGCGGCCACCCTCGCCGAAGGCCTCGGGGCACTGCCGCTGGTGTGGTCGGCCCGCGCGGTGCTCGGCGCGGTGCTGATGGGGACCGACGACGCGGAGAGCGCGTCGTCGTTGAGTGCCGCCCGGGCAGCTGTGCTCACCATCGCCGGCGACCTGCCCGATGCGCTGCGGGGGGACTGGCTGGGCCGTCCGGACATTGCCGCCTTGCTGGAGGGCTGAGCGCCACTCCGCTATGGCACAGATGGGCTATTTATCGCGGGGGACTTGAAGAACCCCCCGTCCCACGCCGAAGCAGTAGACATGACCACCGCTACGGTGTCGGCGTTCGACGCCCACATCGACTCCCTCGCCGCTGCCCAACGCGACGGCGCTGGGCCCGACAGTGCCGTACGTGCCGCGTGGGAGAGCGCGGTGCTGGACGCGGAGATCGAGGCGAGCCACCACGCCGACGCCCTGCACAACGGCCTCATGCAGTGCCTCGTAGTCCTCCGCCACGCACTGGCCAGGGAACGCGGACCAGCGGGTGCGGCGGCGCGTCCGGATGACACGGCCGCCACGATGCCCGACCCTGACCGGGCCGTGCAGATCTGCCTGGCGGAGACCCGCTCCCTGGTCTGGCACCTTCGTCCCCGCGTCTGCGACGGGGACGGCCTTGATCGTGCGCTGGAGGACCTCGCCGTACGTCTCGGGGCTGACGGCGGACCGACGCTGCACCACCAGGTGCACGCAGCTGGCCTCAGCAGGGCGCAGGCCGTCGTCGCCTTCCGGCTGGTTCAGGAACGTGCCCGGGCCGCTGGACCTGGAGAGACGCTCCGAGCGCGTGTGCTGCGCACCAAGTCGGGTGCCGTCGTCGTCGATGTGTCCGGACCGGCGTACGACGACGCCGGCGTGTGGACGGCACGAGGGGCCCACCTCGACGTCCACCTCGCGAGCACGGGGATCCGCGGATGAGCACTGTCCTGATCTGCGATGACCATCGCATTGTCCGGGAGGGCCTGCGGGCTTTCGTCGCGGATGTTCCCGGCGTCGACCAGGTCTTGACCGCCGCGTCGGGTGAGGAAGTGCTGGCGAGGTACGTCGTCGACCGGCCCGATCTGATCTTGATGGATCTGCAGATGCCGGGGCTGGGTGGGCTCGAGACCACGCGACGCCTGCTCTCCGAGCACGCGGGCGCCAGGGTCCTGATGCTCACTGCGGCGGACGACCGCGACCATGTCGCAGCCGCCATCACTGCCGGCGCGAGGGGGTATCTCGTCAAGGACGTCTCTCGTGAGGAGCTCTGTGCCGCGGTGGGGCATGCCCTATCGGGTCAGGACCTGGTCGAGCCCTCGATGCGACGGGCATACGCCGAGCGAGTCAGCCGCGGCACCGAGCATCAGGCGCCGCTCACCGAACGCGAGCTGCAGGTGCTGCGCGGGATGAGCCAGGGCAAGAGCAACTCGCAGATCGGCAAGGAGCTCTTCCTTTCCGAGGACACCATCAAGACCCATGCGCGTCGGCTCTTCCGGAAGATGAACGTGTGCGACCGCGCCCAGGCAGTCGCCTCAGGCTTCCGTCAAGGGCTGGTCAGCTGAGGGCGGTCATTCAGGCGCCCCCTCGGCAGCATCGAGGACGCCGTCGGCGAACCCGCGCGCATAGTCCCAGGTGACGTAGTCAGCCGGGTCGGGCGCGAAGGCCGGCTCGTGGACGCGGGTCTGGCCTGCGTCGAGCAGGTGCCGGAGGTTGCCACGCAGGAGGTCCCAGCCGAAGAAGTGCGGCTCGTGACAGTCCTCGCAGTCGACTACAAGCCCGCGCACCTCCCGAGGCTCGAGAAGCGTGCGGTAGACCTCGAGGTCGGCCAGGTCGGTCAGCACGTCCTCTCGCTCCCCCGGCGACAGCGGCTCCATCACCTCGTCGTCATCGAGCGCCGAGGCCGGGTCCGCCGGATCGCCGGCGAACGGGTCGAGGGGCTGGTCGTCGTTCACGCCGCACACGCTACCTCGCTGGACGACAGGGAGGGCACTGGTGTGGCGGGCAGTGGACGAGAGTCCGTCGGGTAGGATGAGCCGCCTTCACCCACTGGGACGGAAGGTCTGATGTATCACCTGGACGACGCCGCTGGCGTGCCCGAGAAGTTCGCGATGGTCGGTCTGACTTTCGACGACGTCCTTCTGCTCCCCGATGCCTCCGACGTGATCCCGAGCGAGGTGGACACCTCCAGTCGGCTGTCGCGGTCCATCACCCTGCGGGTACCGCTGCTCTCATCTGCCATGGACACCGTCACTGAGGCGCGGATGGCGATCGCGATGGCGCGTCAGGGTGGCGCCGGCGTGCTGCACCGCAACCTGTCCATGGAGGACCAGGCGTCACAGGTCGACCTCGTCAAGCGGTCCGAGGCAGGCATGGTCAGCAATCCGGTGACGTGTTCACCGGAGGACACCCTGGCCGACGTCGACCGGTTGTGCGGCCGCTACCGCATCTCCGGCGTCCCGGTCGTGGACGGTCACGGGGTGCTCGTCGGCATCGTGACCAACCGCGACACCCGCTTCGAGACAGACATGACCCGCCTGGTCCGCGATGTGATGACCGCGATGCCGTTGGTGACCGCCCCTGAGGGAGTAGCCGGAGCGGAGGCACTGCGGCTGCTGCAGGCCAACAAGGTCGAGAAGCTGCCTATCGTCGATGCCGTCGGGCGACTCACTGGTCTCATCACGGTCAAGGACTTCGTGAAGCGCGACCAATACCCGAACGCCACGAAGGACGCCGACGGTCGCCTCGTGGTCGGCGCTGCGGTGGGGGTGGGGGAGGACGCGTTCAAGCGGGCGCAGCTGCTCGTCGACGCCGGCGTGGACTTCGTCGTCGTCGACACCGCGCACGGCCATTCCAAGGCCGTCCTGGACATGGTTGCTCGGCTGAAAGACACGACATCGATCGACATCGTCGGCGGCAATGTCGCGACCCGAAACGGCGCGCAGGCGCTCGTCGATGCCGGCGCTGACGGAATCAAGGCCGGAGTTGGGCCCGGCTCGATCTGCACGACAAGAGTCGTTGCAGGAGTAGGTGTTCCGCAAGTCACGGCGATCTACGAGTGCGCGCTCGCTGCCCGTCCGGCTGGTGTGCCGGTCATCGGCGACGGCGGCCTGCAGTACTCCGGTGACATCGCCAAGGCGATCGCTGCCGGCGCCGACACAGTGATGCTCGGCAGTCTCCTCGCGGGTGTCGAGGAGAGTCCCGGCGAGCTCATCTTCGTGCACGGAAAGCAGTACAAGACCTACCGCGGCATGGGTTCGCTGGGCGCGATGCAGAGCCGTGGTGCCGTGCGTTCCTACTCGAAGGATCGGTACTTCCAGGACGACGTACTCTCCGACGACAAACTGGTGCCGGAGGGGATCGAGGGGCAGGTGCCCTACCGCGGCCAGCTCTCGGCGGTCGCGCACCAACTCATCGGCGGGTTGCGCGCCGCGATGGGCTATTGCGGAGCAGCGACGATCGCGGATCTCCAGGAGCGTTCGCGCATGGTCCGCATCACGTCGGCCGGGCTCAAGGAGAGCCATCCCCACGACGTGCAGCTCATCGCCGAAGCACCCAACTACCAGCAGCGCTGACCATTCGGTCAGGTGCGAGCAGCGGACGAGGAGACCTGTGGCGGACGTTGAGATCGGCATCGGCAAGAGCGGACGCCGGGCCTACGGATTCGATGACATCGCCATCGTGCCCTCACGGCGTACCCGCGACCCGGAGGACGTCTCGATCGCCTGGGAGATCGACGCCTACCGCTTTGAGTTGCCCCTGCTCGCGAGCGCCATGGACGGCGTGGTCTCTCCGGCTACCGCGATCGAGATCGGGCGGCTCGGCGGCCTTGCGGTGCTCAACTTGGAAGGGCTGTGGACCAGGTACGACGATCCCGCGGAGGTGCTGGAGGAGATAGCGAGGCTCGATGACGACACAGCCACGAAGCGGATGCAGGAGCTCTATGCGGAGCCGATCAAGGAGTCGTTGATCGGCCAGCGGATCGCCGAGATCAAGGCGGCTGGCGTCGTGACGGCCGCGTCGCTCACCCCGCAGCGCACCCAGCAGTTCCACAGGACCGTGATCGACTCCGGCGTCGACATCTTCGTCATCCAGGGCACGGTCGTGTCGGCCGAGCACGTGTCGAGCCGCACCGAGCCGCTGAACTTGAAGAGGTTCATCGCCGAGCTGGACGTGCCGGTGATTGTGGGGGGCTGCGCGACGTATCAGGCCGCCCTTCACCTGATGCGTACGGGCGCCGCGGGCCTGCTCGTCGGAGTGGGACCCGGCCACGCGTGCACCACGCGCGGTGTGCTCGGGGTCGGCGTACCGATGGCGACCGCGATCGCCGATGCGGCGGGAGCACGGCGGGACTATCTCGACGAGTCGGGCGGCCGCTACGTCCACGTGATCGCTGATGGCGGCATGCGCACCGGAGGTGACATCGCGAAGGCGATCGCGTGTGGAGCGGACGCCGTGATGATCGGCTCACCGTTGGCCCGGGCGCTTGAGGCGCCGGGCCGCGGCTACCACTGGGGGATGGCGGCCTTCCACCCGGACCTCCCACGCGGCACGCGCGTGCGCACCGCGACGCTGGGCACCTTGAAAGAGGTCCTCGTCGGTCCTGCGCCGGTGAATGACGGGACGATGAACCTCTTCGGTGGCCTGCGCACCTCGATGGCCACGACCGGTTACTCCAACCTCAAGGAGTTCCAGCGGGTCGAGGTCATGGTGGCGCCGTCCCTGCAGACCGAGGGGAAGTCGTTGCAGCGCACCCAGGGCGTCGGCATGGGCGCTGGCCACTGAAGGTCGGCGTACCTACTCTTCGGAAAAGGTCACTCCAGCGACGGGTCGACCCGCACCACCCCGTCGCCGACTCGCGAATCTGGCCTACTGGGTGGCGCTGCGGCGTCGCACCTCGACGACTGTCGGGGCGGGGACGATCAACGTGAAGGCTACGTGACCATCGGCCGCGTCGAGGTCGATGCGGCCGTCCATCGCCTCCGCGAGCCGCACCGCGATGTAGAGCCCTAAACCCACGCCGGCAGACGTGGCCGCGGAACCGCGCTGGAAAGGCGCGAACAATGCGGCGCGGTCGACGTCTGCTGGTAGCTCCCCGACGTTGGTGATTGTGACCCGCAGCTCGTGGTTGAGCGCCTCCGCTGATACGACCACGTCGGTGTCGGATGAGGAGTGGGAAACGGCATTCTCGAGGAGGATGCCGATGGCGTCCTGCACGGCTGCGGTGTCCACCTCGATCTCGAGATCCTCGATCTCGGTCACCACGACCCGGCGTACCTGGTCGAAGCCGGAAACAGCGGCGGAGACGAGCTCGCTGACCGTGGCGACCCGTCGGGCTCCGGCTAACTCTGCGCGGGCACCGCGGAGCAACCGGTCAATCATGCGCTCCAGCTCTCGGCCGCGTCCGAAGGCGGCCTCGAGCATGACTTCTTGAGTGTCGGCGGACAGCACCGGGCCGTGCTTCTGCAGCGTTCGCAAGGTGCCCATGATCACGGTGAGGGGTGTCTTGAGCTCGTGGGAGACCATTGCCAAAAAAAGGTCCTTGGTGCGCTGCGCCTCTCGCATCGCCTCCACCGTCCGGGCATCGGCGAGCGCCAGGCTGGCGTGTTCGGCGAAGGCGAGCAGGGCCGCCTGCTCCTCCGCGCTGTAAGTCCGTCCCACTTCGTACGTCGCCACAGCGAGGCTGCCGATGGGCAGCCCGTCCTCGTGCACGGGCGCTGCCATGGCGGCCGCGAGGCGATCGGCTCGTAGCGCCGGCAGGCCGTTGTCCGCGCTGGCGTAGTCGTAAATGATGACCAGCCGGTTCTCGGTGATCGCCTGGCCGCCCGCACCTTGCGTAGTCGGTCCGCGGGCCAGGCTGGCTCGCAGCTCGTCGCTGACGCCGCAAATAGAGACGAGGTCGTAGAAGCTGGGATCGGCAGGATCGGTGAGCCGGAGACCGGAGATCTCGTCCCCGATCAACTCCCGTACCCCGCTCGTGATGGCGTCGAGGACCTCTTGCAGCGGCGCGCGATGAGAGATGGAGCGCTGGATCCGGCTGAGCCGCTCGAGCAGCATCTGACGCTCGGTGAGCGAGGTCAGGAGCTCGTTGCGCTCCACAAGAAGGTGCTCGCCATCGCCACGCATCGACCTCTCGCGCGCCAGGCTGTTGAGCATCAGCAGCGACTGCGAAAGCACCCTGCCCATCGCCTGGAGCAGGTTGACCTCGGCGAGAGTGAAGCTGTCTCCGGCAGGCCGCCCCATCAGCAGGAGCCATTCCGCGGTGCCGTCGAGCGGCACCACGGCGATCTCGCATGCTCCGACTACGGGCAAGGTCACCGTGGTGGTCGGTACGGCGGCTGCGGCAACAAGGAGCAGCGCTTCCGGGGTCTCACCGCGGGCGGGGCCGACGCTCGCGATCACCTTGCCCGAGCCGATGAGCACGCCGATCTCGGCCTCGAAGGCTTCCGCCGCTCGCTCGACGGCGGCCTGAATCGCCGCCGCTCTGTCGGTGTAGCTCGAGAGGGCGGAGAGGAACTCGGTGAGCTGCTGACTTGCCCAGTCCACGGTGCCGCGCTTCAGCCGACGGCTCGAAGGCGACTTTCCCATAAGCGGATTGTGGTACCTGTGAGTCGTGGCGCGAGGTGGTTGGCAATAATTCGCGCCGAGACCGGACATGTCACGCTCTGCAGGCGCAGCTGGGCGACAGTAGAATGGCGTCTTTCCCGCACCTATGTGCCTGCGATGCGCGAAGGGCCCGCCGTGAGCATCCCCGGAGAGGGCTTCGACACCGTTCTTGTCGTGGACTTCGGCGCGCAGTACGCCCAGCTCATCGCTCGTCGGATCCGCGAGGCGCGGGTGTACAGCGAGATCGTGCCGCACACGATGCCGGTGGCGGAGATGTTGGCGCGGCGACCGAGAGCGATCGTGCTGTCGGGAGGTCCGGCGTCGGTCTACGCGGACGGGGCGCCGCTCGTCGACTGGGCGATCTTCGACGCCGGCGTACCGACGTTCGGCATCTGCTACGGCTTTCAGGCCATGGCACTCGCGCTTGGCGGCCGAGTCGAGAAGACCGGCCTCGCGGAGTTCGGGCGAACGGCGTTGACCGTCACCTCGCCAGGCGTCCTGTTTGCCGATCTGCCCGACTCGCTGTCTGTGTGGATGTCGCACGGCGATAGCGTGGCGGACGCGCCGGCCGGGTTCGCGGTGACGGCGACCACTGCGGGTGCCGCAGTCGCCGCGTTCGAAGATGTGTCCCGCGGTTTCGCGGGAGTCCAGTTTCACCCCGAGGTACTGCACAGCGAGCATGGGCAGCGCGTGCTCGAGCACTTTCTCTATGACGTGGCCGGGTGCGCGCCGACCTGGACCATGGTCAACATCGTCGACGAGCAAGTCGATGTGATCCGTGCCCAAGTCGGTGGCAAGCGGGTGATCTGCGGCCTTTCCGGCGGAGTCGACTCCGCGGTCGCCGCGGCGCTCGTGCACCGGGCAGTGGGCGACCAGCTCACCTGTGTTTTCGTCGACCACGGTTTGCTGCGCAAGGGCGAGGCCGAGCAGGTCGAGCGCGACTACGTCGCAGCGACCGGCATCCGGCTCAAGGTCGCCGACGCGTCGTCGCGCTTCCTCGAAGCGCTCGCCGGCGTGACCGAGCCGGAGGCCAAGCGCAAGGCCATCGGCCGGGAGTTCATCCGGGTTTTCGAGGAGGCCGCCCGCGAGGTCGTCGCCGAAGCGGGTGCCCACGGCGAGCAGGTCGAGTTCCTCGTGCAAGGCACGCTCTACCCGGATGTTGTCGAGTCAGGCGGTGGCGAGGGCACGGCGACGATCAAGAGCCACCACAACGTCGGTGGTCTGCCGGACGACCTCCAGTTCGCACTCGTCGAGCCGCTGCGCCGTCTCTTCAAGGACGAGGTGCGCCGGGTCGGCGAGGAGCTCGGTTTGCCACCGGAGATCGTGTGGCGCCAGCCATTCCCGGGACCCGGCCTCGGAATCCGCATCGTCGGCGAGGTAACCCAGGAGCGCTTGGACGTGCTCCGTGCGGCCGACGCCATCGCGCGCGAGGAACTGTCGCGCGCCGGTCTCGACCGTGACATCTGGCAGTGCCCGGTGGTGCTGCTTGCCGACGTGCGGTCGGTCGGCGTACAGGGTGACGGGCGCACCTACGGCCATCCCGTCGTCCTCCGGCCAGTGTCGTCCGAGGACGCGATGACTGCAGACTGGACCCGCGTGCCGTACGACGTTCTCGCGCTGATCTCGACGCGCATCACCAACGAGGTGCGCGAGGTCAATCGCGTGGTTCTCGACATCACCTCGAAGCCGCCCGGCACCATCGAGTGGGAGTAGCCCGCTCACGTTGACCTGGGCGCTTACAGCCCCGGGCGGTCATCGAGGAGCGACTACACCGTGTCCTTGCGCTCGTAGCCATCCGCTGCACTAATTCAACCGGGTACGGCGACGCCGTCGCAGCAGCGTGCTAGCGGTGCCGACGCCCACAGTGGCGACCAGGAGAACGAGACCGACCGCCAGCCCGCTGCGGTCCTTCGGCAGTGGCTCGTCCAAAGTAGCGAGCGGCTCGCTACTGGGCGACGGCACAGTCACCGAGGACGTAAACGCTGTCGGCGCCGAGGACTGGACGACCATTGCCGCGGGCGCGGCGTCCTCAGTTGGTGACGGTGCACGCGAAGAGGTTGCCGGTCGGGCTGACGCCGAGCCCGGACCCGACGGCGAGGCTGTGGCTGTCGGTCGAGCGGTCGTGCGCGTCGGTGCGGGTGCGGAGCGAGGCGAGGCTCTGGTCGGCGAGGGGCCGGGTGGCGGGGGCTGCTGGCGAATCACGACGGCGCCGCGCATCGTGGCCGGATGGATGGTGCAGAGGTAGGAGTAGGTGCCTGGCTCGGTAAACCGCGCGCTGTGCCTGCTCCCTTTTCCTTGCGTTGGACCGGAGGACGGGAACCGGCCGTCGCTGGAGGTCACGTTGTGCGGATTGGAGCCAATCCACACCCAGGTGACTGTGGCACCGCTATCACGAGTGATCTCCGCCGGTGTGAACGTGTTATCAGCCACCTCGACGTCGCCCGGCTGAGCCAGCGCCGGCAACGCCGTCAGTCGTACCACTGCAGTGACGAGCACTGCCGCGCTGAGCAGCCGTGACCCAGATCGCTTCTTAGTGCGCGAGACCGACATGAGCGCAGCCTAGGGGCACCCGGCTATTAGGACACTCAGAGCATGAGCGCCGCGATGACGGGGGCTAGGGGATCGGCATGCCGGAGATGGCGCGGCTGATCACGAGGCGTTGGATCTCCGACGTGCCCTCGAAGATCGTGTAGATCGCGGCGTCGCGGTGCCAGCGGGAGACGGGGTACTCGCGGGTGTAGCCGTTGCCGCCGAGCACCTGGATCGCCTGCTGAGTGACCCATACAGCGGTCTCGCCCGCGAAGAGCTTCGACATTGACCCCTCGCCGGCGGTGAATGGAATGCCGTTGCGCCCCATCCACGCCGCGCGCCACACCAGCAGGCGCGCGGCGTCGATGCGCATCCGCATGTCGGCGATGGTGAACGCCACGCCCTGGTTGGTGATGATCGGCCGGCCGAACTGCTCGCGGGTCTTCGCGTAGTCGAGGGCGTACTCGTACGCCGCCCGCGCGACGCCGACCGCCTGCGCACCGACCGCCGGTCGCGAGGTCTCGAAGGTCATCATCGCGGCCTGGCCGCGTGACGAGACGCCCTCGCGGGCCCGGGCCAGCCGCTGGTCGAGCTTCTCCTTGCCGCCGAGCAGGCAGCGCCCCGGTATGCGGCAGTCGTCGAGGACGACCTCGGCGGTGTGGCTGGCCCGGATGCCGTGCTTGCTGAACTTCTGCCCTTGCGAGAACCCCTTGGTGCCCGGCGGGATGACGAAGCTGGCCTGGCCGCGCGACTTCAGCTCCGGCTCGACCGACGCGACGACGAGGTGCACGTTCGCGATGCCACCGTTGGTGACCCACGTCTTCGTGCCGTTGAGCACCCATTCGTCGGTCTTCTCGTCGTACACCGCACGGGTACGCAGCGAGCTCACATCGGGGCCGGCGTTGGGCTCGGAGACGCATAGGGCACCGACCTGGAGATCGTCCGGCGTGCCGAACATCTGCGGCGCCCACTCGCCGAGCTGCTCCGGTGTGCCGTTGGCGAGCAGCGAGACGGCGGCGAGCGTCGTGCCGACGATGGACAGGCCGATGCCGGCGTCACCCCAGAAGAGCTCTTCCATGATGACGGGGATCTGCAACCCGGTCGGGTCGAACCACGCCTGGCCGAAGAACTCCAGCGAGTAGAGACCGATCTTCGCCGCCTCGGCGATGATCGGCCACGGCGTCTCCTCACGCTCGTCCCACTCCGCCGCGGCGGGGCGCACGACGTCGGCGGCGAAGTCGTGCACCCACTTCTGGATCTGCGTCTGGTCATCGTTGAGCGCGAGGGTGAACCCGGATGCCGCCTGCTGCTCCTCCATGATGTCGCTGCTCCCTCGACTTCGGCGGTGTTGGCGCGGCCAGCCTACGGCGAGAACCGTCGCTCACGCTCAGCGGAGAGAGTCGTCGATGGCTTGCCGGATTCGCTTCTCGGACACCGGGTGCGCGGTGCCGAGGGACTGGGAGAAGAGGCTGACTCGGAGCTCCTCGATCATCCATCGCACCTCTGGCGGCCGCCCGGCGGCGATCCACTCGCCAGTCAGTCGCTGCACCTGCTCGATCCGGATCCGGTCGCGATCCGCCTCCGCGGGCAGCTTTTCCAGACGCCGCTGAGCTGCCTCGACGTAACGGCGCAGATGCTTCAGCCGATCCCGGCCGGTGAGCGTGACGAAGCCGGGTCCGACGAGGTGCTCCAGCTGCGCGCGGACGTCGGCCACTGCGTCGCGCGCCAGAGGTGTATGAGCGAGTTCGTCGAGGCGGGCGCCCACGGTCTGCACCATCGCGAGGATCTGGCCGACCTCGGCAACGACTCGGAAAACTTCGTCCTGCAGCGAGCCGCGCACTGCGTCGCGTAGCGCGACGAAGCCTGCTTCATCCCACACCGGGCCGCCGGCTTCGGTCACGAGCGCATCGACCGCGGCATCGACACAGTCGGCCAGCAATTCCTGCACCGTCCCGTGACGGTACGTCGGCAGCGCCAGCTTCACAGCCTTAGGCAGGCGGCCGACCACAGCCCGGATCGGCGAGCCGACCGTGAGGAGCAGCAGCCGGCGGGTGCCACGCCACATCATGCGGGCCTGGTCAGCCGGACTCGCAAGCACTCGAAGCGCCACGCTCGCGCCTTCGTCGACGAGCGCGGGATAGCCCTCGGCCTGCCCGGCAGCCAGAATCCGCGGAATGGTGCCCACCGACCAGGACACCAGACCGACGCGCTCCACATCGCCAGCCGCCGACGCGACGGCACGGCGCACTCGTGGGGCGAGCGCTGACTGCAGCTCCGTCAGATCGCGACTGGCGCCGATGACCGCACCGTCGGCGTCGTGCACTGCAAATCGCACGAGAAGGTAGGGCGGCACCGTCCACTGCCGCCATGCGTCTGCAGGGACGAGCGTCCCACTCAGGTGATGCAGCTCACGCGTCAGGGCCGGGATCATCGAGCCGTCGTGTGCCGTCATGGCCTCCAGTGCTGTACGCGCGACGTCGGGCGCCGGTACCAGTCGCACGCGGAGCGGTTTCGGCAGGGATCGGATCAGCGATGTCACCAGCTCGTGCCGCATTCCCGGCACCTGCCAGGTGAATGGATCGCGATCCACCCGGTTGAGCAGCGGGAGCGGCACGTGGACGGTCACGCCGTCGTCGTCCGCGCCGGGATCGAAGCGGTACGTCAGATCGAGCGCGAGGCCGTCCACCTGCCAGACGTCGGGATACCCGCCGAGATCCTCGTTGCCGGCGAGCTCCGCGACGAGAAGGTCGCGGCTCAAGGACAGCAGGTCCGGCGTCACTCGTCGCGCCGACTTCCACCACGCGTCGAAGTGCCGACCGGAAACCACGGAGTCGGGCAGGCGTGCGTCGTAGAAGTCGACGAGCGTCTGCTCGTCGACGATGAGGTCATGCCGCCGCAGTCGGTGCTCGAGGTCGCTCGTCTCCTCCAGCACCCTGGCGTTGTCGGCCAAGAATCGGTGGTGGGTGCGCCAGTCGCCTTCGACTAGCGCGTGCCGGATGAACACGTCGCGGGCGAGTGCTGGGTCTACCGCCGCGTAGCCGATGCGCCGACGCGTCACAATCGGCAGGCCGAAGAGCGTCACGCGTTCGTAGCCCATGACGGCGCCCCGTGCGGCGTCCCAATGCGGCTCGCTATAGATGCGGACGACGAGATGCTCGGCCAGCGGTTCGACCCAGGCGGGGTCGATACGCGCGACCGTGCGCGCCCAGAGCCGGGAGGTCTCCACGAGCTCCGCCGCCATCACCCAGCGAGGCTGTTTCTTCGCGAGAGAAGAGCCTGCGCCGATGGCGAAACGGGCGCCGCGCGCGCCGGCGTACTCCCGCTTCTCGCCGTCCTTGGCTCCGATGTGCGAGAGCAGACCCGCCAACAGCGAGCGGGACACGGCGCTGTCGTCGGGTGGCCCGGACACCGCACCCGGTACGACGAGGCCGGCCGACTTCGCGGCTCGCCTGAGCTGGCTGTGCAGGTCCTGCCACTCTCGCACCCGCAGGTAGTGCAGGAACTCCGCCTTGCACATCCGTCGGAAGGCGCTCGACGACAGCTCGGCCTGCTTGTCCTGCAGGTGATGCCAGAGGTTCAGGATGGCCGCGAAGTCGCTGTGCTCGTCGCGGAACCGAGCATGGTGCTCATTAGCCACCTGCGCCCTGTCGAGCGGTCTCTCGCGTGGGTCCTGAATGGACAACGCAGCAGCGATGACGAGCACTTCGTGGAGGCATCCCTGAGCCGACGCCTCGATCACCATGCGACCCAGCCGTGGGTCGACCGGCAGCCGCGCGAGTCGGCGGCCCACCGCAGTGAGTCGCGGGGGGTCCTGGGTCTTCGTCAACTCGATCGCACCGAGCTCCAGGAGGAGGTCGAGACCATCTCGGATGCCCCGACGATCCGGCGCGTCGACAAACGGGAAGGCCGCGATGTCACCGAGCCCGAGCGAGGTCATGGCCAGGATCACGCTGGCCAGGCTGGTGCGCAGAATCTCTGGGTCCGTGAAGTCGGGTCGTGAGAGGAAGTCCGCTTCGTCGTACAGCCGAATGCAGATGCCGTCGGCGACCCGACCGCACCGGCCCTTGCGCTGGTCGGCGCTGGCTTTGCTGACCCGTTCGATCGGCAGCCGCTGCACCTTGGTGCGGGCGCTGTAGCGTGAGATACGCGCGGTGCCCGGGTCGATGACGTAACGGATACCCGGCACAGTCAGCGACGTCTCCGCGACATTCGTCGCCAGCACAATCCGCCGTCCTGCGTGTGACGCGAAGACCCGGTGCTGCTCGGCGGCCGACAGCCTCGCGTAGAGCGGTAGCACCTCGGTGGACGGAAGCTCAAGGCGAGCGAGAGCGTCCGCCGTGTCGCGGATCTCCCGCTCTCCGGAGAGGAAGACCAGGATGTCCCCTGGCCCTTCCACGCGCAGTTGCAGCACCGCGTCGGTGATCGCCTGCACCTGGTCCACATCCGCGTCGGGCGGTCGGTAGCGGACTTCGACCGGGTAGGTCCGGCCCGATACCTCGACGATGGGCGCGCCGCCGAAGTGCGCGGCGAACCGCTCCGTGTCGATGGTCGCGGAGGTGATGACGAGGGTGAGATCCGGTCGTTGCGGAAGGAGCTGGGCGAGGTATCCGAGCAAGAAGTCGATGTTGAGGCTGCGCTCGTGCGCCTCGTCGAGAATGACCGTGTCGTAACGGCGCAGCATCCGGTCGTTCTGCAGCTCGGCAAGCAGGATGCCGTCGGTCATCACCTTGATGAGCGTGTCGTCGCTGGACCGGTCGGTGAAGCGGACCTGATAGCCGATAACGCCCCCGACGTCCTCCTCACCCAGCTCCTCGGCGATCCGCTCGGCGACCGCCCGAGCGGCGATCCGGCGCGGCTGCGTGTGCCCGATGAGACCGCGGACGCCGCGACCTGCCTCAAGGCACATCTTCGGCAGCTGCGTCGTCTTGCCGCTGCCGGTCTCACCAGCGACCACGACCACCTGGGCCGCCCTCAGCGCAGCGATGATGTCGTCGCGCCTCCCGCTGACGGGCAGGTCGTCGGGATAGGCGATCTCGGGGACCACGTCGCGCCGACGGGCGACTCTCGACTCGGCCTTGGAGACGTCGTCGAGCAGTTCGGGAGAGGGGCCTTGCGCCGAGAGTCGGCTACGTAAGAGGTGTTCGTCGCGCAGCATCAGCAAGCTGAGTCGGGCGTCGAGATCGAACGGGGCGTCCGCGCCCGTCACTGCAGCACCGGATCAGCCGTTGCCGAAGCCTTGGGGGAGCCAGACGCCGCCGACCGTGGTCACGTAGTAGACCTGCCACCCGTGGTAGCCGTAGTAGGCGCGAGCGTCGACCCGCATGCGGTCGGCGTAGAGAACGACGGCATCGACGTACCGCTCGTCGTGGTTGTAGGCGTAGACGGCCTTACGGATTCGCGACGGTGCGCCACTGGCCCGCAGGTAGCGAGCCGCGGCCCGGATCGAGTCGCGGTTCGAGTGGATGTCGCCGCCGTCACCGTAGGACCGCCAGGTCGCCGGCATGAACTGCATGGGGCCTTGCGCACCGGCCGTCGAGGTGCCGCGGATCCGTCCCATCCGAGTCTCGACGAGGTGGATCGCCGCGAGGTACTGCCACGGCACGCCAAACTCCCTCTCGGCGTCGCGGTAGTGCCTGAGGAGCTCTGGTGCGGGCGCGGGAGCGACGATTTGCCACGGCGGAAGAGTGGCCTTCGGGCGACGGATCATCGATCGAAGCTGTACGCCGGCTGTCACGTCGGACTCCACGGCGGCGCGGAGGCGGGGATCGAGGAGGGCATATGTCGCGCGCCGACGTGCAGGTTCGGTGATCAGGGCGCGGATTGCCACCTGTTGGAGGTGAGCCACCCGGGCCAGCGCGCGAGGCGATGTCGAGGGGTTGTCGATCGCGCGGGCGGTGTCGCGAAGCTGCCGAGCAAGTCCGGCGGCGTCGCCCGCGGCGACCGGCTCGCCCGGCCGGGGAACGGATGGCAGCGTGTGGCGCTCCGGCTGGACGGGAGCGGGCACCGCGGTCGGCAGGCTCGCTGCTGACGGCGGATGGGAGCTGACTGGCTCCGGTGCGGGGGTCGGTAACGTCGCCGACGTTGAGCTGGCGGGTATCTCAACGGCCACTAGAGGCCGTTCAGATGTGTTGTGGTCCCGCAGGGCCACGGTGACGCCCGCGACCAGGCCGACGAGACCGAGGCAGGTAGCGGGGACGACGTAGTACGCGCGCAGCATCAGGCGGGCAGTCTAGGCGAAGTCGATCGGCCGGTTGCTTGTGTCTGCTCAAGTGGGAAGTCACTAGCGCGCTGAGGCGCTCCGCTTGGCAGGACTAATCCTGGCCGGATGAGGGAAGGCCAGCGCACATGGAGCACTTCGAGATTGCCGCCGTGGCCAAGGCCAGCGCAGACTTCCGCCGGGTCATCTGGACGGGCGCGCACACCCAGCTGGTCGTGATGACCATCCCGGTCGGTGGAGAGATCGGCACCGAGGTCCACGATGGGAACGACCAGATCTTGACCTTCATCGCCGGTACGGCGCGGGCTGACATCGCTGGGGAGTCGAGAGAGATCCACCCGGGTGCGCTAGTCGTCGTCCCGGCCGGGGTGGAGCACAACTTCACCAACATCGGCACCGAGCCGTTGGTGCTGCACACGGTCTACGGCCCACCGGACCACGCGGACGGCACCGTGCACGCGACGAAGATCGCTGCCGACGACGACGAGCACGACCACGCATAAGCAGCCGCATGTGTGCGGCATCACGGAAGGATGACTCGGGGCCGACGGCGAAATGCCTTCCCATGACCCGTCGTCCCGCCGCTGCTCTTGCCCTGCTCATCGTCTGCGGAGCAGGTGTGCCGGTGCTGACTTCCGCGCAGGCCGCGCCCGCGTGCCGAGCTCCTGCGCCACCTCCACTGCGATTCGGCGCACCGGTCTACGTCGACAAGGCACGCGCGGGCGGCGAGCCAGTGGTGATGGCAGCGCCCGACGGATCGATCCTGGTCACGGCGCACTCGGGTACGACGCACCTCTTTAAAGATCCTTCCGCCGCCGCCGGCATTGGTGACTTCGCGGTCGGCCACGCCAACCAGACGCTCAACTGGCGCTCCACCGATGGTGGGAAGACCTTCGCCTTCGTCGGCCTCGCCGGGAGGCCGGTAGGCCCGCACAGCGCCATGTCGACGGGCTTCTCCGACCCCGACCTGACGGTGGACGCGGGCGGCCGCATTTACAACACGGAGATCACGTTCCCGGCGAACGTGTCGGTCTACACCTCGACCGATAACGGCGCGTCGTGGTCGCAGATCGCCAACCCCGTTGCTGGCACCGGTGATCGGCCGTGGTTGACCGGCATGGGCAAGAACGAGGTCTTCCTCTACGTCAACAGCCCGAAGCAGCTGTGGCATTCGACCGACGGTGGGCTCACGTTTGCCCTTGTCGCGACGTCGTTCCCGGTCAACGGAAAAATGCTGGTCGACCCACTGCACCCCGACGGGGGACTCATCGGGCCGGTGACCGCCACTGCCCCGGCTGATGGCACCGAGGGCCGGTCGACCGGCGGGGTTGCCTTCAGCGAGGACCGCGGTAAGACCTGGAACGTCTTCGACATGGAGGAGACGCCGAAGTCCACGGCATTCTTCTCCGCGGGTGCAATGGCGGTTGACAAGGCAGGCACGGTTTACGTCGCCACCGCTGGCGGCTACCAGGGACCCGACGACGTCGAGCTCGACGGCGAAGTCAACCTGATGTCGTTCGACCGGCGTACGAAATCCTGGTCCGCTCCCGTGCGCATCCCGGCGCCGCCGGGCGATGCCATGTGGCCGTGGGTCGTCGCCGGTGACGCGGGCCGAGTCGCGGTGCTGTGGCTGCACCGCCCCACCGAGGCGCACGAGTTCCACCTCTACGTCGCACAGACGCTCAACGCGACCGGCTCGATGGTGCGCTGCGATGGCCGGTCCCGCCGGGTCGGCCCCACCTTCGCGGTCGTCGACGTGTCGCGGCGGCCCATCCACGCCAACGTCATCTGCCTCGACGGCACCTCGTGCAACCTCGACACCCGGGTCACGGCCAGTGACCGCCGGCTCGGGGAGTACGTCACCGTGGCAGTGGACCCCAAGGGGCGGCTCCTGGTCGCCGCATCGGACACGATGCTGAAGTCGCCGACCAACGGTCCTAAGCCTGTGTCCAATCCGCTTTTCGTCGGCCAAACCGGTGGGGCGCGCCTCTTCCGCTAGTCGGCGTCGTCATCGTGACGACGGGGGCGGCGCCTGATGAGGAGCCCGTACGCAGAGGTGGCAACGCCGCCCACGCCCAGTGCGACGATCGTGCCCGCGAACACGATGTGCTCGTCGACGAAGATGGTGTTGGTGCGATAAAGGAAGTACAACCCAGCCACGCCCAGCGACAGCAGGCCGGTCACCAGCGACATGAGGTTCACCCGGCGCTCAGTCACGACGCACCTCGACCATGCCGATGCGGACGCTGAGGGCGAGAGTGATCGGCTGGACGTCGGTCGGACCGTCGTCGACGTGGCGCTCGACTCGTCGGCCGTTGTCCTCGACACCGAAGATCAGCACCTCCCCATGGCCGGCGCGGGCGTCGAGGGACACCCGAACGTTGTCGGGCACGAGGACAAGAAGGTGTCCTACGTCCACGCGCGCCGTGATGTCGAGTGGGTCGCTGCTGGTCGGCAGCGAGCGTAGGTCGAGGGTGGCCTCTCCGATGCCGAGCCGGTACGTCGCGCTGCCGGCCGGCGTCCAAGTTCGCTCGCCGATGCCGGCCTCAATAGCGGGTCGCGCGCCCGCAGTGGCGCCGAGGGTCAGGCCCAACGCGACAGCGAGAGCGATGAGCCCCGGCGCGCGGCCGAAGAATGATCCGATGACGAGACCCACTCCCACGGTCGTCAGCGCCGCAGCCAGGACGACCTCGGCGGGGACGCTGGCAGCGCCTGAAGCGCCGACCAGCAGGAGCACCCCAGAGACGAGCACTGCCACGCTGATGGTCAGGCCGCCGAGCGGCGAGCGGGGCCGGGGTGGCGATGGGTGCCAGACGGGGAGTGGCGGAGAGGGCACGGAGTCGGCATCTGCCGGGGCTGCGACGGCGTCTGAGAGGCCGGTTGCGGAGGGCATTGGCGAGGCGGGCCGCGCTGCCCTTTCTCGCCACCAGAGCAGACCTAGAGCGCCGACGACCGCGCCGACCAGCAGGCCGTCATTGCTGTCGTCGAGAAAGAAGGCGCCGATCGACAGCACCACGAGAGCGAGCAGAAGCGATTGAGACGTGGTGATCTGGCGGTCAGGGCCCTTGATCACGCGCTCCGCGAGAGAGGTGGGTTGGTCCTCGGCCGGGATGGCCACGATCCCGACCAGGTAGAGGACGAACCCGAGCCCGCCGAAGAAACAGAGGCCGAGGGCGAGCACGCGCCACAGGATCGGGTCGGTGCCGGTGGCGCGGGCGACCGCAGTGCACACCCCCTTGAATGCACTGTCGCGGGGTCGTTCAAGACGGGGGGCGGAATACGAGGTCTGTGTCATGTCCACAGACTCGCGGCACCGGCGAGCCAGCGCATCGGGGCATCACCCTGATCTTGGCCTCAGGGTAAGACCCTGACGACGCCAGGTGCGCGATGGGGGAGTCTGTGCCTGTGACCGACGCACCTGAACCCCGTTACCGCCTGGTCCGTGTCGCGGACGGCCGGGTCCTGGGCGGCGTGGCAGCAGGGCTTGCCGAGCTCACCGGACTCCCGGTGCTCGCCCTGCGCCTGGCCTTCGTCGTGCTTTCGGGGGCGAGCGGGCTGGGCATCGTGGTCTACGCCGTGTTCTGGGCGTTTTTGCCGCAGGCGGACGGGCGCACCTTTCGCGAGGACCGTCAGTCTCAGGGTGTGCTGCTCGGTCTGCTCGGTCTGGCAGTGGTCGCCTTGGCGATCTTCGTGCCGCTCGGCCTGCTCCCTGGCAGCGCCACTACCGCCCCGGTGCTGGTCTCGGTGGCCGGGGTAGCCCTCGTCTGGCAGCAGGCAGACGTCGCTCAGCGCCAACGCTGGCGGGCGTCGGCGACCAGCGGTCGTGGCGCTGCGTGGCGGTTGGGCCTTGGCGCTGCGTTGTTGATCGCTGGGTTGGTGGGCTTCCTCGCCAGCCGCGGACAGCTGGCCGTGGCGCGGGCTGGCCTTCTGTCGACAGTGGTCGTGGTCGTCGGCCTCGGCCTGCTCTCTTCACCGTGGTGGTTCGCGATGGCGACCGATCTCCGGGAGGAGCGACGCGAGCGGATCCGGTCGCAAGAGCGGGCCGAGGTTGCGGCACATCTGCACGACTCTGTGCTGCAGACCCTCACCCTGATCCAGAAGGCGGCCGCCGAGCCGGCGGAGGTGCAGCGCCTGGCACGCAGTCAGGAGCGGGAGCTCCGCGGCTGGCTCTACGCCGGACGGTCCGCCGACGGATCGTTGGCGGTGGCGCTCGATGCATTGGCAGCGGAAGTGGAGGAAACCCATCGGGTGCCGGTGGAGGTGGTCACCGTGGGCGACGTCGAGCTCGACGAGCGGCTGACCGCGCTGGTGGCCGCGACCAGAGAGGCCGTCGTCAACGCGGCGCGACACTCAGGCGCACGGTCGGTCGACGTCTACGCCGAAGTGGAGCCCGGTCGGGTCAGCGTGTTTGTGCGGGACCGCGGAGCCGGCTTCGATGTCGATGCGGTGCCAGCTGACCGACATGGACTGACCGGGTCGGTGCACGGCCGGATGGCCCGGCACGGCGGCACCGCCGTGGTGCGGTCGGCACCCGGGGAAGGCACTGAAGTGCGGTTGGAGCTGCTCCGTGGCTGATCGGGTCCGGGTCGTTTTGGTGGACGACCACCGGCTCTTCCGAGCCGGGGTCCGCGCCGAGATCGGCGATCTCGTGGATGTGGTGGGCGAGGCGGCGACGGTCGCCGAGGCGATCGTCGTGATCTCCCGCGAGCAGCCACAGGTCGTCCTTCTCGACGTTCACATGCCCGACGGGGGCGGGCAAGCAGTCATCGCGGGCGTCGGCGGCGGCAACGTCCGATTCTTGGCACTGTCCGTGTCGGATGCCGCCGAGGATGTGATCGCCGTGATCCGGGCCGGCGCGTCTGGGTACGTCACGAAATCCATCGGCGCGGAGGAGCTGGCCGACGCCGTGCGGCGGGTGGCCGACGGAGATGCGGTGTTCTCGCCCCGATTGGCCGGCTTCGTGCTCGACGCCTTCCGGTCGGAGGCACCTGTTGCGGACGAGGAGCTGGACCGGCTCACGGCGCGCGAGCGCGAAGTGCTGCGGCTGCTTGCTCGCGGCTACGCGTACAAAGAGATCGCTGCGGAGCTGTTCATCTCCCTCAAGACCGTGGAGACGCACGCCTCGGCGGTGCTGCGGAAGCTCCAGCTGTCCAACCGCCGAGAGCTGACCAGGTGGGCCGAGGGCCGCTCGCTCGACTGAGCGACGTCACCTCGCCCGGCCTCGTTCGTTGGGCGAGCAGGACCAGCAGGTTCTGACGGCGAATCAACCGCCGTACACGTTTCCTGGAGAAGGGTCCCACCGTGCACCTCCGTCGTCTCGCCTTCATCGCCGCAGCCGGTGTCGCGTTTGCCGTGACTGTTCCGGCGAGTGCCGCCCCCAAGCCGCAGACCGAGACCTACACGGTGACTGCCCCCGTGCCCTTCCCGGTCAACACCTCCGTCCCGACCTACGACGGATGCTGGCAGGGTCAGGAGACGCTGACCAAGAACACCAAGCCGCTGACCTTCACGACCGCGGGGACCTTCACCGCCGAGCTCACTTACCTGGGTGACTGGGACCTTTACCTCTTCGACTCGAAGGGCGCCAAGGCGGCCGCGGCGGAGACCGCCGAAGAAGGCAACGCCGCTGTGATGCCTGGCAAGGAGAAGATCGCGTTCAAGAAGATCAAGCCGGGCGCCAAGTACACCCTCGTGGTCTGCAACTGGCTCGGCCAGCGCGAAGCGAAGGTCACCTACACCTTCGTTCCCAAGGGGAAGTAGCCGTCATGCGGATCCGCTTGCTCATATCTGCCGCGGTCGCCGCCTCGCTCAGCCTCGTAGCTGCGAGCCAGGCTGCGCCCCCGGCCCCGCAGATCGTCGACGTCAAGGGCGACGCGAAGGGCGCACAGTCCGGCACCGACATCCACTCAGTGCTCTTCGCCAAGATCGCGGGCGGATTCACCGTCACGCTCACGCTGGGTGCTCCGGCCGTGCGGCAGCCCGGTGTGCTCTACCGCGTCTACGGCGCGCAGAGCGCGTGCGGGACGTTCCAGATGTCCTCTGCCGCGACGGTGGCACTCACCGAGCAGAACCAGGTCTACATGTCCTGTGGCACCGAGAAGTCGACCGACGGCAGCGGGTTCTTCACGATCGTCAACGTCACTCCGAAGACAGTGGGTAGCACGCTGGTCTGGACCTTCAAGACCAAGGGCCTGCCGAAGGAGATGCGGGCCGGAACGATGTCCGAGCTCGAGGCGTTCGTGACCATCGCCGATCCGATCACCGGCATCTTCAACACCGCCGACTTCGTGGCGGAGTCCGCTTTTGACCACGCCGTAGGCACCGCCACGTTCAAGTATTAGCCGAGTTTGCCCCGGCCGGTCCAGGAGAACGTCGATGAGTCGCCGAGCAGCCTGTCTCATCGCGCTGGTCGCGACGTGGGGCGTGTTCGGGACAGCCGCCGAGGCGGCGCCGAAGCTCCCGTTCTGTCCCGTGGTCGAGGACGCGACAGGCGACACGGATGACTCCGGGCTCGACATCACCCGCGCCACCTACGCGAAGGTCGGCAAGACGCTTGCGGTCACGATCGGCGTGGAGCGGCTCCCCGCCTTTGCTAATACGGCCCCTGGCGACCAGTTCGACGCCCTCTTCACCGCCTCCGGCAAGAAGGTCCAGGTCTTCAGCAAGCGCAGCCGTACCGGCGCCCTAGAGGGCACGCAGTTCTTCCAGAAGGGGCTGCGGGTGGACAACGTCTTCATCTCTGACGTCGGCATCGACGCGAAGTACGACCTGGGCGCAAGCACCGTGACGATCTCGATCACCCTCGGCGCGCTCAGTGCTGGCGTCGGTAAACCGGTCGACGGGTCGGTGATCGGTGCCCTCGGCGCAGCCTCCTTGCGCGGACTCGTCGCGCGCACCCTGCCCGCCGACAGCGCCGAGAGCACCAAGACGTTCAGGGTGGCTCCCTGCAGGGCCTGACACTCAACATCGGTCGTGACCAGCAGTCCCGCGGGTCCGGAGACTGTCAGACCTCGGCCTAGACTTGGGCTGGTCATGACCACCCTCTCCGACGACTCCGACGACCCGGCATACGCCGGTCTGGTGACTCGCGCGGAGCGTTCGGAGCGCCTGCTGGATGGCCTCAACCCGCAGCAGCGCGCGGCCGTCGTGCACACCGGCGGACCATTGCTGATCGTCGCCGGCGCCGGCTCGGGCAAGACCAAGGTGCTGACCCAGCGGATCGCGTACCTCCTGGCGGAGCGCCGCGTGGAGACCGGTGAGATCATCGCCATCACCTTCACGAACAAGGCGGCGGGCGAGATGAAGGAGCGAGTCGCCTCCCTTGTCGGCCGCCGGGCCAAGGCGATGTGGGTGTCCACCTTTCACGCGGCCTGCGTGCGCATCCTGCGAGCAGAGGGGAAGCGACTGGGTTACACCAGCACGTTCACCATCTACGACCAGGGCGACTCCCTGCGACTGATGACGATGTGCGTGCGCGATCTTGACCTCGACCCCAAACGGTTCACCCCGCGGGCGATGGCGGCGAAGGTGAGCAACCTCAAGAACGAGCTCGTCGACTTCCAGAGCGCCGGAGACCGTGCGTCCAACGAGCAGGAGCGGATCCTGGCCGAGGTCTACACGCTCTATCAGCGACGGCTGCGCGAGGCCAACGCGATGGACTTCGACGACCTGATCTCGACGACCGTCGATGTGCTGCGGCTCTTCCCCGCCGTAGCTGAGCATTACCGGCGTCGCTTCCGCCATGTCCTCGTCGACGAGTACCAGGACACCAACCATGCGCAGTACGCCCTGGTGCGCGAGCTCGTCGGCCCGGGCGATGTCGCATTGCCGCCCGGCGAGCTGTGCGTCGTCGGCGATGCCGACCAGTCCATCTACGCCTTTCGGGGCGCAAGCATTCGTAACATCCTGGCGTTCGAAGAGGACTACCCGGATGCGACCGTCGTACTGCTCGAGCAGAACTACCGCTCGACCCAGACGATCCTGTCGGCGGCCAATGCCGTCATCTCGCGCAACCCCGGACGCACGCCAAAGAACCTCTGGAGCGAGGCCGGCGCGGGAGAGAAGATCGTCGGCTACGTCGCCGAGAACGAGCACGACGAGGCGGCCTTCGTCGCGCAGGAAGTCGACCGGCTCGCCGACGACCACGGCGTGAGCGCCGGTGACACCGCGGTCTTCTACCGGACCAACCCGCAGAGCCGGGTCTTCGAGGAGGTCTTCGTCCGGGTCGGGCTGCCCTACCGGGTCGTCGGCGGGGTGCGCTTCTACGAGCGCAAGGAGGTCCGTGACTCCCTCGCCTACCTTCGGGTCATTGCCAACCCGGCAGACACCGTGTCGTTACGTCGGATCCTCAACGTGCCCCGTCGCAAGATCGGCGACAAGGCGCAGGAGTGCCTCGAGGCCCTCGCGGCGCGCGAGCGAATCCCGTTCTGGCAGGCAGTGGAGCAGGCCGCCGACGCTCCGGCCATCGGAGCCCAGGCGATGAAGTCGTGCCTGGAGTTCGCCGCCCTGCTCACCGACCTGCGGGCTGAGGCGGACGCCGGCGCTGCACCGTCCGCGATCCTCGAGAAGGTGTGGGAGCGGACTGGCTACCTCGCCGAGCTCGAGGCCGACGACTCCATCGAGGGTCAGGGCCGGGTCGAGAACTGCCAGGAGCTGCTCGGGGTGGCGCGGGAGTTCGAGGAGCGACTGCCCGACGACGGGCTCGCCTCCTTCCTCGAGCAGGTCTCACTGGTGGCCGACGTCGATGTACTTACCGGTGATGTCGGCGTCGTGACGCTGATGACGCTGCACAACGCGAAGGGCTTGGAGTTCCCCGTCGTCTTCCTCACTGGTCTCGAGGACGGCGTCTTCCCGCACATCCGCGCGCTCGGCGACAACTCCGAGCTCGAGGAGGAGCGACGACTGGCGTACGTCGGCATCACGCGGGCGCGCGAGCGGCTCTACCTGTCGAGGGCGCAGGTGCGCTTCATGTGGGGGCAGACGTCGTACAACCCGCCGTCGCGGTTCCTCGACGAGATCCCGGCCGCGCTCACCGAGTGGACCGGCCGGGCGGAGCCGGCGATGGCCACGGTGGCCCGCACGCTGTCTTCGGGAGGCGGACGCCCGGGGGCGAAGCCCGGGGTGGGGCTGCGGCCGGTGATCGGCGTTGCTCCGGGGGACCGGGTGAGCCACGACTCGTTCGGACTCGGCGTAGTGGTCGCGACGGCTGGCACCGGGGACTCGGCTGAAGCCACCGTCAACTTCGGCGGCGAGGTCGGCACCAAGCGCCTGCTGCTGCGCTACGCCCCCGTCGAGAAGCTCTAGGCGAGTAACGTCTGCCGCCGTGACTGACACCGTGGCCGGCCTGCTCGCCGGCAAGAAGATCGTTGTGACCGGAGTGCTCACCGACCGGTCGATTGCCTTCGGTGTCGCCCGGCTGGCGCTCGAGCAGGGCGCCGAGCTGGTGCTCACCTCGCACGGCCGGGCGATGAGCATCACCCAGCGCATCGCTCGGCGGTTGCCGGGCACCCCCGATGTGCTCGAGCTCGACGTGACGCAGGCTGACCACTTCGCAGCTCTCGCCGCGGAGTTGACGCAGCGGTGGGGTCGCGTCGACGGCGCGTTGCATGCCGTCGCCTTCGCCCCCGCGTCGTGCCTGTCCGGTGACTTCATGCTCCCGGAGTGGCCGGATGTCGCTACCGCGCTGGAAATCTCGACGTACTCGCTGAAAGCGCTGGCTGCCGCGATGCTTCCGCTGATGGGCGAGCATGGCGGGTCAATCGTCGGGCTCACATTCGACGCGACGCTGGCCTGGCCGTCGTACGACTGGATGGGCGTCTCGAAGGCGGCACTGGAGGCGACCTCGCGCTACTTGGCGCGTGACCTCGGGCCGAAAGGTATCCGGGTCAACCTCGTCGCTGCTGGGCCGCTGCGCACCATGGCGGCGAAGAGCATCTCGGGCTTCGACACGTTCGAGGAGCTGTGGGCGACCCGCGCCCCGCTGGGTTGGGACGTCGAGGACACCGAGCCGGCCGCGAAGGCATGTGTCGCTCTACTGTCGGACTGGTTTCCGCGGACCACTGGCGAGATCGTGCACGTGGACGGTGGCTTCCACGCAGTCGGCGCCTGACCCGCTTTAGACCCGAACTCCGCGCTTGGCGAGGTAGGGCCGCGGGTTGACCGGTGAGCCACCGATGTGAACTTCGAAGTGCAGGTGTGGTCCGGTGGACGATCCGGTGGACCCGACTCGGCCGATGACGTCTCCGGCGGACACCCGCCCGCCCGTCACCACGATCTTCGACATGTGGGAGTACGTCGTGACCACCCCGCCGGCGTGCCGGATCCGGACCTGCTTGCCGTAGCCGCCGTCGTACGCGGCGAAGACGACGACGCCGTCGAAGGCGGCTCGGACGGGTGAGCCGTGGGGGGCACCGAAGTCGAGGCCCTCATGAAGTCGGCCCCATCGCGAGCCGAATGGCGAGGTCAGCGGTCCGCCGCTGGGGCGGGTCCATCGGGCGGCGCGCACGACCGGTTTGCGCGCTCTGACGGGCCGGCGCTGCGCGTCGCTGCGCGATGCTCGAGCCGGCGTGCGCGGCGAGAGCAGGGCAGCGCGGGGCGCAGCGTCCGGCACCGGCTCGCCCAGCAAGGTGGAGACCCGCAGAGAAGTCTTGACGCTGTAGCCCGCCTGGTCGTGCAACCGAGAGACGACGTGGGCCACGATCGCAGGCGTCGTGGCTGCGACAGCGGATTGAGCGGCCACTTGGTGGCCCACCACTGCGATGGCGCCGGCCAGCAGCACGGGGCCGGTCAGGCCATGCCCGCCCGGCCGAGCACGGTGGGCCCGGTAGACGCGGCGCACACGGGCGAGAGGCGAATGACGGACGAACAACGACGACACGCGGAAGGGTCCCCCCGGTCGGTGACATGGCGACGGCCGTCGCGGGCGAATGTGGCCCGGGCGGCCGAGTCGGGTCAGATCAGGGTCTGGGGACCTGACGCCGTGACCTAACCGTAACTTACTTGGACGTTTGGAGGCAAATGCTCTGGATTAACCCGCATCTTCCGATGCGGCGGCAGCGCGTCGGCGGCGTACCGGGGCCGGTCGTAGATTCGCGGCCGCGTCCGGCGCAATCGAGGTCACACCGGATGCCAACGTCGAGCCGTCGACGTCGAGGTGAGCGAACGCAGTGACGATCTCATGCACCACTCGACCGTCGATCGGCAGGGAGAGGTGGCCGGCGCCGCGGACGAACACGTTGCGGGCGTGCAGGTCGGGGTGGTCGATGCGGGCGGACGACTTGGGTACGACTAGCTCGTCGAGGTCACTCCAGAACGCGATGAAGCGGGTACGGCACTGTGGTGCCGGTTCCTCGAGCTCACGGACGACCGCGGAGCCGACCCGAAGGGACTTCAGCGCCCGGCCGACGAAGAGGTGAGCAGCGCGGGTGCCTTGGTGCGGCGTACCGAGGGTGGCCAGAGTGTGGATGCGCTGGTCGCCGTCGAGCCGTTGGACGTAGTAGCGCGCGACGAGGCCACCCATCGAGTGGCCCACCACGTGCACCCGCTCGTAGCCGGTCTCCTGGCAGAGCTGGTCGACCAACGTCCCGAGGCGGTGCGCGGCACGGGGTACGTCGTGCGTGAGCACGTTGTAGTTCATCGTCACCACGCGACCGAAGCCCCGCCGGTGCAACGCGCGGCGCAACAGGGTGAAGATCGAGCGGTTGTCCACCCAGCCGTGGATCAGCACGATCGGGGTGCCGGCCGCCTCGACGTCGCCGAGGATCAGGCTCCGCTTGACCGGATTGAGCCCGGTCAGCGAGTAGCGCCCCTGGCCCTTTCGGGTGCGCTCGCGCAGGGCGCCCATCGGGTAGAGGGCGGCGTGCGCGGCCGCCCACACCACTTCGACGCCGGCACCGCGAAGACCGGCTGGACTCAGCAACGCTCGGGCGGTGTCGCGCGCGGCCGTGCTCGCTCGCCATGCTGCGTTCTTCACGAGCCTCCAGGACGTCCGCGGGGTCAGGCCAGAGCAGGAGTACCCAAAAACTTAGCCGATCATCGCGGTCATCGGTGTCGGATCGGCGCGAGTCGCGGAGCGCGGCGGGATCACAGCCCGTCGGGTGGGCGTGCGTCGGCGATGTGCTGAGGGGTCAGGCAGGCCCCGAGCGGCTCGCCGGCCGCGGAGGAGCGTCGGCCCGCGGTGGGGTCGACGAAGAGCCGGCCGCTGGCTGCCCGGACGGGCAGCAGCAGCAGGCCGTCGCCGCCACCGACACGCTGTCCGGCGGCGTCGAAGCGGCCGGTCTCGGCGTCGGTCCACCCCCCGTCTGCTGGGCAGAAGGCGACGGCATCGCCGATCGCAACGAGCCCGGCCCGCCGGTCGACCCAGCCGCTGCCGTCCGGCAGCGCGGTGACCTCGCCGTCGGCGTACCGCGAAAGCGGCCCCTGGTCGACGAACGGCGCGCCCGGGGTTGCCGGTCGCAGCAGTAGGTAAGCCACGCCGGCGACCAGGATTGCGGCACCGAAAACCAAGGCGGTGACCAGCCAGGGCAGTCCGAGCTCCGACCTGATGAGGATCTTTCGCTTCGCCGCCTTGCGCGGTAGGTAGCCGAAGCGCTCCCCGGTGTCAGGGTCGATCGGCACTCCGCCGCCGATCGGTACGGCGGGGCGCGGACGCCGCGGCTTGTCCGTCACGTCAGGTTGCCCGGCAGCGGCCGCGACCAGCGCAGCTCCCGCTCACGAAGCCGCTCGTCTGCCTCGCGGCAGCGCAGCCGGGCGATGGCGCTGGCAACCACAGCGCGCAGGCCGGCCGGATCGCTCGGCGCCGCAGCGTCGGCCAGACCGAGCCCGAGCAGGTCGGTCGGCGTGAGTCGCATTCGTTCCGCCGCTTCTGCCAGGTCCACCCGCAGTGCGGCGGCGGCGCCCTCCGGCGCCAGCGCGGTGAGGTAGGCATCGCCGGTGACGAGGACGACGTCGCAGACGGCTGCGGCGAGTGCACCACCCGAGCCGCCCTCACCGACTAGTACGGCCACGGTCGGCGCGCGGACCCCGAGGAGGGCGTCCACTGCGTCACTGATGGCACTCGCGATGCCGGCGGCCTCAGCCGATGCGCTCGGGTCGGCTCCCGGTGTGTCGATGACTGTCAGCAGCGGGACCTCGAGGCGATGGGCCAGGTGAGCTGCCCGCTCGAGCACCCGGTAGCCCGCTGGCGTCGGGCGCACGTGTTTCGCACTCGCCACCGCTATTCCCACCACGGTGCCGACTCCGGGCAGGCTGCCGACGCGAGCAGCCACGGTGGAGTCGTCGCCCGGAGATCGCAACGGCGACGCGTCGGTGAGCATCTGCTCGAGCAACGGGACGCCGCTCGGTGCGTCGGAGGTGCGGGCGCGCTGCACCTGGTCGAGCCCACCTCGGTTCGCTGGGTCAGGGGTGAAGAAGACCTCGTCGATGTCCTGCGGGACACCGCGCAGCAGCCGCAACCACCGCCCGAGCGCGTCGGCCATGTCGTCTCCGGCTGCGACCTCGTCGACCAGGCCGGCAGCGAGCGCTGATTCGGCGGTATGGCTGTTCGCCGGCAGCGGTACGCCGGTCACGGCCTCGACGACCCGGGGCCCGGCGAAGCCGACCGTGGCGCCCGCCACGGCGAGGCGTACGTCGGCCCGGCTCACGACTCCGACCAAGACCCCACCCGTCGTCGGATGATCGGCTACCGCGAGGTGCGGCACGCCCGCCGCGGCGAGCCGACGCAGCGCGAGCTGGGTGCGGGCGATGCCGACGAGCGCGGCATTGCCCTCCTGCAGTCGGGTGCCCCCTGTCCGGACGAAGGACACCAGGGGCTCGCGGTATTTCGCAGCCAGCTCGCAGGCCTCGGCGAAAGCCGTCGCGTCGAGCTCGCCGAAGCTGCCGCCGTACGCCGTGAAGTCCCAGACACAGGCGACGACCTTCACGCCGCCGATCTCGCCGATGGCGTAGCGCACCACCTCGGCAGGTGAGTAACCGGGCCAGCCAAGCGGGTTGCGCCCGACCCGCTCGTAGCGGGGGAAGGAGAAGCGCTGGAGCAGCCGATCGCGCCAGTCGTCCACACCGGTAGCATCGCAGAGTCCGGTCGAGGCGTATGAGCCGAGAGAGCGAGGAGGTGCAGCGATGGCCAGCGGAGGTCGCATTCGCGTCGTGGTCGCCAAGCCGGGTCTCGACGGGCATGACCGCGGCGCCAAGGTCGTCGCCCGGGCGCTGCGCGATGCCGGCATGGAGGTCAT
>JBKJUS010000093.1:0-22672 GCA_046590575.1 Mycobacteriales bacterium
GGCGGATCATCCGCGGGGCCGGGCAGATACCGGTCCACCGGGAGTCCGCTGACGCCGCGCTGGCGCTGGCCGCGGCCGTTGCCGCGGTGCAGAGGGGTGAGTGCGTCGTCATCTACCCGGAAGGCACCGTGACACGAGACCCCGACTACTGGCCCATGCTGGGCAAGACCGGCGTGGCCCGCATCGCGCTGGCCACAGGGGCGCCGGTGATCCCCGTCGCCCAGTGGGGCGCCCAGCAGTTCCTCGGGCACTCGGGTCGGCCGCGACTCGCGCTGCGACGCACTAAGGCGGTCATGCTCGCTGGTGCGCCGGTGGACCTTCGGCGGTGGGCCGGGCGGGAGCACACCGCAGAGACACTTCGAGAGGCAACCAACGCCATCATGAGCGACGTGCGCAGTCTGCTGGGACAGATCCGTGGCGAGACCCCGCCGGCTGACTTCTACGACTCCCGCACCGTGGCGCCCGATGGCGCTCCTAGGAGATCGGCATGACGCGGGCGGCCGTGCTCGGTACGGGGTCGTGGGGGACGGCGTTCGCCGCGGTGATGGCCGACGCGGGCACGGAGACGGTGCTGTGGGCCCGCCGACCCGAGCTCGCGCGGGCGGTCAACGACCAACATGAGAACACCGACTACCTCCCGGGCGTGCCTCTTCCGCCGTCGCTGCGCGCCACTGCGGACGCTGCCGAGGCACTGGACGGAGCGGACTTCGCGGTGCTGGCGATCCCGTCCCAGTCCCTTCGGGCCAACCTGGACGAGTGGCGGCGCCTCGTTCCCCGGCAGGCTGTCCTGGTGTCGCTCATGAAGGGCATCGAGCTGGGCAGCACCAAGCGGATGAGTGAGGTGATCGCCGAGGTCGCGGACGTGGAGTTCGACCGGATCGCGGTGGTGTCCGGACCCAACCTGGCCAAGGAGATTGCCCAGCGACAGCCCGCAGCAACGGTGGTCGCCTGCAGCGATGTAGACGCCGCCGAACGCCTTCAGGCAGCGTCATTGACCAAATACTTCCGTCCCTACACCAACACGGACGTCGTCGGCTGCGAGCTCGGCGGCGCCGTCAAGAACGTGATCGCGCTCGCCTGCGGGATGGCTGAGGGCATGGGCTTTGGTGACAACACCAAGGCGTCTCTGATCACCCGGGGGCTCGCGGAGATGTCGCGGCTGGGCGTCGCGCTCGGCGCTGATCCCCTGACCTTCGCCGGCCTGGCCGGCCTAGGCGATCTCAGCGCGACCTGCACGAGTCCGCTCTCGCGCAACCGGACGGTCGGTGAACAGCTGGGACGTGGCCGGTCGCTCGAGGAGATCATCGGCGAGATGAGGATGGTGGCCGAGGGCGTGAAGTCGTCTCGGTCAATCCTTGACCTCGCGCAGAAGCACGACGTCGACATGCCGATCACCGAGCAGGTCGTGCGCGTCGTACACGACGGGCTGTCGCCGCAGGACATGCTCCGCAACCTGATGTCCCGCGAAGCCAGGGCAGAATGACAGGGTGACTCACCCTCGCGAGGACCCTGACCTGCTTCGACGTAGGCCCCCGTCGACACGCGCCCTGTCGACGCGGGCCGCGCATCCTCCCGACCCTCCGGTGCCGGCGCAGCTGCCCGTCGGTCTGCCGGTCTACCGCACCGCGGTCTACCGCTTCGACACGATGCAGGACTACGCCGATGTGCTAGGTGGGCGGACGGCCGGGTACGTCTACTCACGTATCGACAACCCGACCAGTGACGCCTTTGCGGCCGCAGTCGCCGCCCTTGAGGGGGCGGAGAGCGGCCAGCCGTTCGCGTCCGGTATGGCCGCGATCTCGACGACGCTGCTGTCACTGCTCAAAGCCGGCGACCATGTCGTCGCCCAGGCCGCCCTCTACGGAGGGACCTTCGCGCTTTTGTCGACCGTGCTGCCCCGATTCGGCATTACCGCGACGCTGGTGCCGTATGGCGACAGCGAGGCGATGGCCTCGGCGGTACGCCCGGAGACCGCCCTCATCTACGCCGAGACGATTGCCAACCCGACGATGTCGGTGGCGGACCTCCCGGGGCTTTCCGCGGTCGCCCGGGCAGCCGGCGTGCCCTTGGTCGTCGACTCGACCTTCGCCACGCCTGTCCTCTGCCGGCCGGTGGAGTGGGGCGCCGACCTCGTCCTGCACTCCGCGACGAAGTTCATCGGTGGGCACAGCGACTCTACGGGCGGCGTCGTCGTCGGGCGGGAATCGCTCGTCGGGCAGGTTCGGGCGATGCGCGCTGAGCTGGGCGGGATGCTCTCGCCGGACGACGCGTTCCTTCTCCACCGCGGACTCCAGACGCTGCCGCTGCGGGTCGAGCGGCACAGCACGTCGGCGATGACGTTCGCCACCGCGATGGCGGAGCACCCGGCCGTCGCGGCGGTGAGCTATCCCGGGCTCGCAGAGCATCCCGACCACGACCTGGCGGGCAAGCTTTTCTCGACCGGTGACGCCGGCGCGACGCTCTACGGAGGGTGTGTGCTGGTGACGCCGCGGGGCGGTGCCCAAGCCGGCATGGCGCTCTGTGATGCTCTTGGCATCGGCAGCGTGGCCACGAGTCTTGGCGGGGTGCACACCGTGGTCAGTCATGTCGCGTCGACGACGCACCGACAGCTCGCCACCGCCGCATTGGCGGCAGCGGGTATCGGCGCTGCCGCTGTCCGGGTCAGCATCGGTCTCGAGGACCCGGCTGACCTGATCGACGACTTCACGAGGGCGCTGGACCTGCTGTGAGCCGCGTCCGCATCGCGGTGATCTTTGGTGGCCGCAGCACGGAGCACTCCATCTCCTGTGTCTCCGCTCGCAGTGTGCTGGCCTGCCTCGACCCGAAGCGGTACGACGTCGTGCCGATCGGCATTACCCCTGACGGACACTGGGTGCTCGCGTCGGGAGACCCACAGGGGCTCGAGAGCCGCGATGGCGTGCTCCCCTCGATCGCCGACAGCAGCGGTGCAGCGGTGGCACTGCCTGGCGACCCGGGAGTCGAGGGCCTCGTCGTGCTGGCTCCTGGCGATGGCCCGCGAACCCTGGCCGGCGTCGACGTCGTCTTCCCGCTCCTGCACGGGCCGTTTGGCGAGGACGGCACCGTGCAGGGACTGCTGGAGCTGGCCGGCCTGCCCTATGTCGGCAGTGGCGTGCTCGCCAGCGCGGTGAGCATGGACAAGGAGTACATGAAGCTGGTGCTGACTGCTCGCGGCTTGCCCGTCGGGCCGTTCGTCGTGCTCCGATCCGCTGACGCGGCCGGCGCGGTTGCCGCGGTGGAGCCGCTGGGCTGGCCCGTTTTCGTCAAGCCGGCCCGCGGTGGGTCGAGCATCGGCATCTCGCGCGTCGACGCCCCTGACGGGCTCGCCGAGGCGCTACGCCTTGCCTGGTCGCACGACCCGAAGGCACTGATCGAGGCGGCCATGCCCGGTCGCGAGATCGAGTGCGGCGTGCTCGCCGGCGTCGACGGCGGGCCGCCGGAGGCAAGCTTGCCGGCTGAGGTCAGAGTCTCCTCGGGGGGCTTCTACGACTTTGCTGCGAAGTACTTCGACGACTCGACCGAGTTCGACGTACCGGCGATCCTGCCCGACGACGTGATCGAGCGAGTGCAGGCCCTCGCCTGTCGGGCGTTCCTCGCCGTCGATGCGGAGGACCTCGCGCGCGTCGACTTCTTTCTCCAGCCTGACGGCGAACTCATCATCAACGAGCTGAACACGATGCCGGGCTTTACGCCGCAGTCCATGTTCCCCCGGATGTGGGCCGCGAGCGGGCTCGATTACCCCGCGCTCGTCGATCGACTGGTTCGCTCTGCGCTGCACGCCGGCACCGGTCTTCGCTGAGGTTGCCGCTGGCTGGGCGAATAGTCACTTTTGTGACAGTCGGCAGGAGAGGTGTCCGGACGTGTCGAACGTCTCCGGACACGCTCTACTCAGCCCGGAGGTACATCATGAGCCGCCGCACCCTCGTGCCCATTGCCGCGCTTGGCGTTGTCGCTGCCGCGCTCGGCCTGCCCGCAGAGGCGGCGCCGCCTCCCATCACCAAGTCCTACTCGGTCAACGTCGTGCCGTTCCCCAACGCGCAGTGGGGCGTGGCCTGCCAGGAGAAGAGTCCGATCCCGAGCGACCACCACGAGTCGTTCAAGGCGCCGGCGCCCGGCACGCTCAAGGTCGTCATCTCCGACTTCCAGGGTGACTTCGACGGTGCGATCGTCGACCCCAAGGGCAAGTACCTCGCGGCCAGCGACAATGCCGCGGCAACGCCCAACACCTCTCCGGGGGTCAAGGAGACCATCACCTACAAGGTGAAGAAGCCGCAGGAGATCGTTATCCGCGTCTGCAACTTCGCGGCCAGCCCGGCAGCGAAGGTCACCTACACCTTCACCTTCCTGAAGTAGCCGCCCGGCTCAGAGCGGCTGGGCCTGGCGCACGGCATCGGACAGCAGGCTCAGCAGTTCCGCTGGGTAGCGCCGCGGGATCGTCACCTCGACATTGACGAGTGCGCGCGGCAGCGAGAAGACCACTGCATCCGGGCGTTCTTCGGCGAACCACGGCACATCGTTGACGGCCAGCAGCGAGTCGCCGACACGGTAGTTCCCGGTGAGCGCGGCGCCGCACCGGACGAGAACCGCTGGATCGCCGTACGCCGCGAGCCCAGGTCGGTCGGGCGTCGTACGCCGACGTTTCAACTCGCCGAGCCGGTCGGGGAGCGCGGCGGCGAAGCGCCGGCAGGAACCCGCCGCGCTCGCCGGTGCTTGTGGATCGGGCACGGCGAGCACATCTGCATCCCGCTGCAGTGCCAGCCCGGCTCCCGCGACAGCGAACGCCGTGACGACGAAGGCGGCGATCCGGACGGCATATGCCCGTCGGACCCCCGCTCTCATCGACCGTGTGCGGCTGTGCCGACTGCCCTAGAGGTGGACGACCGGGCAGGTCAGCGTTCGGGTGATGCCATCGACCGACTGAACCCGCGCGACGACCAGCTTGCCGAGCTCGTCGACGTTACGAGCCTCAGCCCGCACGATCACGTCGTAGGGGCCGGTGACGTCCTCGGCCTGGGTGACGCCCTTGATCTCGGCGATTGCTTTGGCGACGTAGGCCGCCTTGCCCACCTCGGTCTGGATCAGGATGTAGGCCTGGACAACCATCTGACACCGCCCTCACGGCTCGTGCTCACCGGGATGAAGAAACGCAGCGAAACTTACACGACCGGCGTACGGGCGCGCTCAACGTCCGGCCGCCGCGCGCCCCGCTGGGCGACCCGGACCGCCCACCAGACGAGCGGCACCTGCACCGGCAGCCGCAGCCAGGCAGCCGTCGCAGAGCCGCTGAAAGAGGTCGACTCCGGGATACCGCCGTCGAGAGCCATCTGGATATTGGCCGGGAAGACTGCGACGAACAGCCCCGCCGTCGCCCAGCCGCCGACTCGTCGGGTCCGTGGGACCGCGACCAACCCTGCGCAGATCAGCTCGGCGAGACCGCTGGCGTAGGTGACCGCGCGCGGGGACGGGATGATCCGCGGCACGATGCGGTCGTAGGTCCCCGGACTCAGGAAGTGGTTGACGCCGGCACCGGCAAGCAGCAGGGCGAGCAGGTACGGCGATGCAGCGTGCAGCCGGCTGTGAACGGTGGTCATCGGGCTATTCTCCCCGGGCCAGCGTGAGGGTCGCGGACCGACATGGAGGTGGACGATCGAGCACCGGCTGGCCGGCTCGCTCTATGCGCTGGGCGCCGCGGTGTTCTTCGGTGCCAACATCGTCACGCAGCGCAGTCTCGCCCGTGAGGACCTGCCGGTCACGACAGCGCTCGGTGTGCGGTTCGGCATCGCGTCGGGGCTGCTGCTAGCCGTCCTCGCCCTGCGGCGGGAGCCACTTCGGCCGGCAGCCGGTGAGCGACTCCGTGCGGCCCTGCTCGGCATCTTCGGGTACGCCGCTGAGGCGGGTGTCTTCTACCTCGCGCTCGGCCGTGGCAGCGCTGGCGCGGTCGCGTTGCTCTTCTACGCCTACCCGTGTCTGGTCGTGCTGATCGAGGTGGCTCTTCGCGAAGTGGCGCTGTCCGTCCGCCTGCTGGTCGCGCTGGGGTTGGCCAGCCTCGGGGCGGTGCTAGTCGTCGTCGCCGGCGATGCCATCTCGATCTCCGCGACTGGCGTTGCTCTGGCCCTGGCCTCGGCAACCTGCTTCTCGGTCTATCTCGTCGTGAGCAACCGGCTCATCCGGCGCAGTCCGGCGCGGGCCACCGGCGCGTGGGTGGCAGGGGGTGCGTCCCTGTCCTTGCTGGCGGTCGGCGCGGCGACCGTTGGCGTCTCAGTGCCCCGTGATTCGGTCGTCCGGCTGTTGTTCAGCGGACTGACGACAGCAGCCGCGCTCGCCCTGCTCTACGCTGCGTTGCCGCTCCTCGGCGCCGGGCCGACGGCTGTGGTCATGACGATGGAGGCCTTCGTCGCGGTGCTGCTCGGGGCAGTGGTCCTTGGTGAAGCGGTCGTCGCGGCGCAGGTGCTTGGTGGCGTCGGCATCCTCGCGGGTGCCGCACTCATCGCGACCGGCACAACCAAGGCTCCGCCGATCCCCTGACCGCGATGCGAAGAAGCCCCGCCGAGTGGACTCGGCGGGGCTTCTTCGAAGTCGGGAGGGGCTACTTCTTGGCCGGCGTGTACGTCCACTTCATCTGGCAGGTGGGCGTCCCGGCGAAGTTGTTGGACGCGAGGGTGTACTTGCCCGCGGTCTTGATCTTGACCTTGACCGTCTCGATGGTCTCCGGGGTGCCTCCGTCGGTGCAGCCGAGCATGCGACCCTTGCTGTCCAGGATCGCGACCGACCAGTCGAGGGCGGTGGTCGAGACCATCTTCAGCTCCAGCGTGCCGGGACCCTTGATGTCGACGATCTTCGAGTGGCGCGACTGCGGGATGGTCGGGACGCAGGTGGTGCCGGCGATGGGGGTGGGGTCGGGTACGGCGGGGCCGGCTGTGTAGGTCTCGCCTTCAGGGGCCAGCGGCGCGGCTCCGGCGGGCAGCGTCAGTGCGGCCGCTGCGGCGGCGGTGATCGCGAGGACGAAAGTGCGCTTCATGTGGTGGACCCCTTGTCGGCAGTGGGCGGTGCGTTGTAGTCAGCAACGATGGACGTGCTGCGCCGTGACGGTCACCGCGCCGAATTTCGCGTGTAGCAGAGGACTTCGACCGAACCAGACAGACTCCTGCTGGCCCGTCTCCGGACATTCCTCACAAATGTCCCGGAGATTTCTCGCATCTCGGACATCGCTATCGTCGACCGGTGACAAAAAAGATCCTCACGCTGGCTGATGTGGGGGAGTTCGGCCTGATCGACCGCGTCACCGCCGGCTCCACTCGCACCGCAGACGTTCTGCTCGGGCCCGGTGACGATGCCGCTTTGGTGGTCGCGGCCGACGGTGTCGTCGTCGCCACGACCGACCTGCTGGTCGAGGGTCGCCACTTCCGCCTGGACTGGTCGACGCCGTACGACGTCGGCCGCAAGGCGGCGGCGCAGAGCATCGCCGACGTCGCGGCGATGGGCGCGCGCCCGACGGCGATGCTGGTCGGATTCGCCGCCCCGGCCGACCTGCCGGTCGCTGTGGCCGAGGACATCGCCGCCGGCCTCACCGCCGAATGCCGCGCGGCCGGCTGCACCGTGGTCGGCGGCGACGTCGTGCGCTCCGACTCTCTCCTGCTGGCGGTCACGGCGCTGGGCTCGCTCGACGGTCGGGATGCCGTGCGTCGCGTCGGCGCCCTGCCCGGCGAACGGGTCGTCGTCGCGGGCAGCTTGGGTGGATCCGCCGCCGGTCTGGCCGCGCTCGCGGGAGGTGACTCGAGCGTGCCGACCGAGCTGCTCGCGGCGCACCGGTGCCCGTCGCCGCCGTACGCCGCCGGGCCTGTGCTCGCGGACTGCGGCGCGACTGCGATGATCGACGTGTCGGACGGCTTCGCCGCTGACCTCGGACATCTGGTGCGCGCCAGCGGATGCAGCGCCTTGGTGGACGTAGCGCGGCTGCCCCGACATCCCGGCCTGGCCACTTCATGGGCACTCGACCACGGGGCGGCGACCCTCGCCAGCTGGGTCGTCAGCGGTGGAGAGGACCACGCCCTTGTGGCGACAATGCCGGCCGGCGCTGTTCCTGCAGCCGTAGAAGCGTTGGCAGCAATCGGTGTCGCGCTGTGCGACGTGGGGCAGATCGGGCCGGGCGCGGGCACCCGGTGGACCGGACTGCCGGAGGGGTCGCCAGAACCCGGCGGCTTCGACCACTTCGGCCGCGGATGAGCGCGATCGTGCGGGTGCTCTGCATCGCCGGCTCCGACTCGGCGGGCGGCGCCGGGATTCAGGCCGACCTCAAGACGGCGCTCGCGCTCGGCGCCCACGGGATGAGCGCAGTGACGGCAGTCACGGCGCAGAGCTCGCGGGGCGTGCAGGGTGTGTGGCCGGTTCCGGTCGAAGGTGTCCGGGCGCAGATCCGGGCTGTCCTCGACGACATCGGGGCCGATGCGATCAAGGTCGGCATGCTCGCGACCGCAGAGATCGTCGATGCGGTCGCCGATGAGCTCGCCGAGGTTGGCCTGCCGGTCGTCGTCGACCCGGTGTGTGTCTCCAAGCACGGCGACTCCCTGCTCGCCGCCGACGCGCTCGACCTGCTGAAGGCTCGCATCATGGCGACGGCGACGGTGGTGACGCCGAATCTTGCTGAGGTTGGCCTACTCGCCGGGGTCGAGGTGGGCGACCGTGCCGACCTCCTGGCCGCGGCGCGCGCCGTCCACGCGCTGGGCGCGCGGTGGACGCTGGTGAAGGGTGGCCATCTCGCCGGCGATGCGGTCGACCTGCTGTGGGACGGCACCACAGCGACGTCGTACGCCGCTGAGCGCCTGGACAATCAACACACCCACGGCACGGGTTGCACGCTGTCTTCCGCGATCGCTGTATTCCTCGGCCAGGGCTACTCGGTACCTGACGCCGTACAGCAGGCGAAGGACTACGTCACGGGTGCCATCGCGGGCGGTTTCGCGTTGGGCTCTGGCATCGGCCCGGTTGACCATGCCTGGAGATGGCGGGAAACCGGCGTCCCCAGACGCGACTTCACCCACTAAAACCACCCCATCGGCCCTCAGCGGGCCGAATTCAGGTGGTTTTAGTGGGTGAAGTGGACTTGCTACTTGGCGGTGAAGACGTACTTGCCCTTGCCGTTGGGGCCGCCGGCGAAGTTGCAGACGACGATCTGGACGTCGCCGGCCTTCTTGACCTTGTAGACCAGCTTCTCGACGACGGTGCCGGTGCTCATGTTGGTGGGAGTGACCGAGGCGTTGTCGCCCTCGGCGAGCCGCTTGCCCTTGGTGTCGTTGAGGGCGATGTCCCAGTCACCGAGGAAGCCCGTGACCTCAACCTTGAGCGTGCCCGGGCCGGTCAACTTCACGTTCTCGATGTGCTCACTGCCCGGGAGGGCCTCGCCGGAGCAGGCGACCGGGGCCAGCGGGTCGCTGGTGGCCCCGCTGAACGGCACCGGAATGTTGACGGCAAAGGACTTCTCAACGGCCTTCGGGGCGGCACCGGCGGGGGCGACGAGCAGGCCGATGCCGAGGCCGGTGGCGAGAGCGGTGGCGAAGCGACGTGACATGAGTGGCGGTCCTCCGAGGCTGGGGTGAGTGTCTGCCTCCCCTAACGCGCCGACCGGCCCGCAGTGACGGCTCTAGCCGCGGACGACTTTGCCAGCCTTGATGCATGACGTGCAGACGTTGAGTGTCTTGGGGGTCCGGCCGACGAGGGCGTGCACCTTCTGGATGTTCGGGTTCCAGCGGCGGCGGGTGCGCCGGTGTGAGTGGGACACAGCCATGCCGAAGCCCGGCCCCTTGGCGCAGATGTCACAGACCGAAGCCACGACGAAGTCTCCTCAACAGACATGCGGAAGGTGTGCCCGAGTGCTCCGGGCAACCGACACAGGGTAGCCGAGCCGAGCACCTCGCGGCAACGCGCGTGCATCCGACCGGTCAGCGCACCTCGCCGGCCCACTAGGCTCCGCCCATGCCTGGCGTGCTCGAGGTCCTCGACGCGGCCGCCGTACGCCGGTGGTGCGAGACCGGTCTGCGCGACCTCGTCGCCCGCCGGGAGGAGATCAACGACCTCAACGTCTACCCGGTGCCCGACGGCGACACCGGCACCAACCTCGTCGCCACCATGGAGTCCGTGGTCGAGGCGCTCCGGGATACGCCGGTCGATGACCTGGCGGCGACCGTCAAGGCGATCTCCCACGGAGCGCTGATGGGCGCGCGGGGCAACTCCGGCGTGATCCTGTCCCAACTGCTCCGCGGTATCGCCGAGGTGCTCGGCCCCCTGCAGTCGGCCGGCCCGGCCGACCTGCAGCGCGCACTCGCCCGAGCTGCCGAGCTCGCGTACGCAGCGGTGGCCCAGCCGGTCGAAGGGACGGTGCTCACCGTCGCGCGCGCGGCGGCCGACGGAGCGCGGGCCATGGCGGGCACGCTCGCAGCGGTGGCCCGTTCAGCGGCCACCGACGCTCACCTCGCTCTCGACCGCACTCCCGATCTGCTGCCCGTGCTGAAGCAGGCGGGGGTGGTGGACGCCGGCGGGTGCGGCCTGTGCGTCCTGCTGGACAGTCTGCTCGCCGTGGTGACCGGTGAGGCCGCCGCCTTCGCCCCACCGCCTGTCGTAGCTCGAGACCGGAGCGGGCTGGCCGCCGTACGGGAGGCCGGGAGTGACGAATTCGCCTACGAGGTGCAGTACCTCCTCGACGCAGACGACGCGGCGGTGGCCGCTCTCCGGCAGCGGCTTGGTCCCCTGGGTGACTCGCTGGTCGTCGTCGGTGGAGACGGGTTGTGGAACGTCCATGTGCACGTCAACGACGTCGGAGCGGCCATCGAGGCGGGCATCGAGGCGGGTCATCCGCACCGGCTGACGGTCACCAGGTTCGACGACCAGATCGCCGCCGAGGTGGTTGCGCCCACGGTCGTGCACTCGGGTCGGGCGGTCGTGGCAGTGGCGCCTGGACAGGGACTGGTCGACCTCTTTGTGGCCGCGGGCGCCACGGTCGTGGCCGGCGGACCAACCGCCAACCCGTCGACCCGCGAGATTCTCGACGCGATCGCGGCGACCGGAAGCCGAGAGGTCCTGGTGCTGCCGAACGACGGCAACGTCCTTGGTACGGCGGCGCAGGCGGCGTCGGCCGCGACCGAATCCGGCTGTGAGGTCCACGTCGTCCCGACCCGGTCGCCCGTGCAGGGACTCGCCGCACTTGCCGTTCACGACCCGACCAGGTCTTTCGCCGACGATGCGATCGCGATGACCGATGCCGCACGAGCTACGCGATGGGCGGAGGTGACCACGGCGATTCGCGACGCGCAGACGATGGCCGGGCCCTGCAGCGCGGGCGATGTGCTCGGTCTGGTCGGCGGGGATGTTGTGGTAGTCGGTGCCGATGTCGTCGACGTTGGCGTCGCCCTGCTCGACCGGCTGCTCGCGTCGGGCGGAGAGCTGGTGACCGTCGTCGTCGGCGCGGACGCCGAGGCCGGGCTCGCTGACCGGGTGGTCGCAGCGATGCGCACGTCGTACCCGGTCGTCGAGGTCGAGGTGCACGACGGGGGACAGCCGCACTACCCGTTGCTGCTCGGCGTCGAGTGACGTGGCCCAGCTGCGCACCGGCTTGCGCGATGTCGTAGGTGACCGCACCGCCAAAGTTCTCGCCGATGCGCTGCATCTGCACACGGTCCACGACCTGCTGCGCCACTACCCCCGCCGCTACGCCGAACGGGGCCAGCTGACCGACCTGCGCGACGTCCGGGTCGGCGAGCACGTCACGGTGCTCGCGGAGGTCAAGAGCGTGACGAGCCGGCCGATTCGGGGTGGTCGGCACATGCTCGTGGTGACCGTCACTGACGGCCACACCGAGCTGGGTATGACCTGGTTCAGCAAGGGCTCGGGGTCGTGGCGGTCAAAGGAGCTGCGGACGGGCCGCCACGTGCTCTTCTCGGGGAAGGTCACTGAGTTCAACCGCAAGCGGCAGCTGACCAACCCGGAATACCAGCTGCTCGACGCCGAGGCCGGCGACAGCGCTGAGGCGATCGCCGAGTCGTTCGCGGGGGCGATGATTCCGGTCTACCCGGCCACCGAGAAGTTGCCGTCGTGGCGGATCGGCCAGAGCGTCCGCGTGACGCTCGACGTCCTCGACGCGATGGACGACCCGCTTCCGGCGCAGATGCGGCTCCGACACGGCCTGCGGGGGCTCGCTGATGCTTTCCGCGGAATCCACCGTCCTGACTCGCTTGACGACATGCGCGCGTCGAGGACCCGGCTCAAATGGGACGAGGCGTTCATCCTGCAGGCCGTTCTGGCACAGCGCCGACTCGCGGCCCGGCAGTCGCCGGCGACGCCACGGAGAAGACGCGATGGAGGCCTGGTCGACGCCTTCGAAGCCATGCTCCCCTTCACCTTCACGACTGGCCAGGCGGCTATCTCGGCCGAGTTGGACGAGGATCTCGCGGCCGTGCACCCCATGCACCGCCTGCTCCAGGGGGAGGTGGGCTCAGGCAAGACCGTTGTGGCACTGCGCGCGATGCTCACCGTCGTCGATGCCGGCGGGCAGGCTGTGCTCATGGCGCCGACCGAGGTGCTCGCCGCGCAGCACGCGCGCAGCATCCGTGAGCTGCTCGGGCCGATCGGCATGGCTGGCGAGCTCGGCGGGGCCGAGGACGCCACCAAGGTGGTGCTGCTCACCGGGTCGGTGACCGCGGGGGTCCGGCGTACGGCGCTCGCCGATACAGCCTCCGGCGAAGCGGGCATCGTCGTGGGCACGCATGCCCTTCTTGAGCCTGACGTCGCCTTCGCCGACCTGGCGCTCGTCGTGGTCGACGAACAGCATCGGTTTGGGGTCGAGCAGCGAGACGTCCTGCGCTCGAAGAGCAAGACGCCTCCACACGTGTTGGTGATGACGGCGACGCCGATCCCGCGCACGGTGGCGATGACGGTGTACGGCGACCTCGAGACCTCCACGCTCTCGGAGCTGCCGCGTGGCCGGGCACCGATCGAGACCCACGTCGTACCGATCGCCGAGAAGCCGCAGTGGGCCGACCGCATGTGGAGCCGGGTTCGGGACGAGGTGGCAAGTGGACATCAGGCCTTCGTCGTGTGCCCGCGCATCGGTGGTGAGACCGTCGAGGAAGGCTCGGACGGCGCGGCACTGGTCGACGACGCGACGATGGATGACGGCCGGCGACCACCGCTCGCGGTCGAGGAGGTCTTCCCGCTGCTCCGCGACGGCGAGCTGGCCGGGCTGCGGGTCGAGATGCTGCATGGCCGACTGCGTCCCGATGACAAGGACGCCGTGATGCGCCGCTTCGGCCGCGGCGAGACTGACGTGATCGTGGCGACCACCGTGATCGAGGTCGGCGTCGACGTACCCAATGCGACGGTGATGGTGGTGCTCGATGCTGACCGGTTCGGCATCTCGCAGCTGCACCAGCTGCGCGGTCGGATCGGCCGGGGAATCGCGGCGTCAGTCTGCCTGCTGGTCACCGAGCTCCCGGCTGACGCGCCGGGGCGCGAGCGGGTGGAGGCGGTGGCGGCGACCATCGACGGCTTCGAGCTCGCCCGGCTGGACCTGCAGCGCCGCCGTGAAGGGGACGTGTTGGGCACGTCGCAGGCCGGGCGGCAGAGCAGTCTCCGACTCCTCGAGCTGCTCGCCGATGAAGACCTCATCCGTACCGCTCGCGCGGAGGCCATCGAGCTGGTCGAAGGGGATCCGACGTTACGCCGGGAGCCCGCCCTGCGCAGTGCCATCGAGGCAGCGATCGACACCGAGCGCGCTGAGTTTTTGGAGAAAGGGTGAGCCGCGCCGCCTTCGTTTCCGAGGACCGTCCGGCGTTTCCCGCACGGCAACCCCGCACGGTCGGACTTTCCATGCGGGAAACGCCGGACGGTCTCAGGGGCGGGGAGGCGAGGTGGGCAGCCTGCGGGTGATCGCTGGGTTGGCGCGGGGTCGGCGACTGGCGGTGCCGGAGGGCCGCGACACGAGGCCGACCTCAGACCGAACCCGCGAAGCTCTGTTCTCGACGCTCGAGTCACTGCGCGGTCCGCTGCACGGCATCCGGGTGCTCGACCTGTACGCCGGAACCGGCGCCGTCGGCCTCGAGGCGCTTTCGCGCGGGGCGGCGCAGGTCACGCTGGTCGAGAGTGACCGTCGGGCTCTCGACGTACTGCGGAGCAACGTCGAGGCAGTCGGGTTGCCGGGCGCGGTCGTCCGTGACGAGGCGGTCGAGCGGGTGCTGGCGCAGGTGCCGCACGAGGCGTACGACGTCGTCTTCGCCGACCCGCCGTACGCGGACCCCGTCGACGGCATCCTCACCGCAGTGCTCCGGTGGCTCGCACCCGGGGCGGTGCTGGTGGTCGAGCGGGCGAGCCGTGACGCGCCGTTGTCGTGGCCGACCGGAATCCTCGCGGTCAAGGACCGCCGCTACGGCGAGGGAACGCTTTGGTACGGTCGCGCCTTACCCGATCCGGAGGGCAGCAGATGAGGCGAGCGGTGTGCCCGGGATCGTTCGACCCCGTGACCAACGGTCACCTCGACATCATCGGACGCGCTTCGCAGATGTACGACGAGGTCGTCGTCGCGGTCCTGATCAACCAGACGAAGCGAGGCCTGTTCGCCATCCCGGAGCGAATCGAGCTGTTACGCGAGGTCTGTGCGCCATGGCCTAACGTCAGCATCGACAGCTTCACCGGGCTGCTCGTCGACTTCTGCAAGAGCCACGACATCCGGGTCATCGTCAAGGGGCTGCGCGCGGTCAGCGATTTCGACTACGAGCTGCAGATGGGCCAGATGAACCACGGTCTGGCCGGGGTTGAGACGTTGTTCATGACGACCAACCCGCTCTACTCTTACCTGTCGTCTAGCCTCGTCAAAGAGGTGGCGAAGTACGGTGGGGATGTGTCGACGCTGGTCCCCGCGACCGTCGTACGCCGCATGAACGAACGGCTTGAGGTGCTGCGCGACGGCAGCTGAGCCGCCAGCCCACCTGAGGAGCACCCCGCACCGTGGACGACGTACAGGCCAAGCTCGACGAGATCACCGAGATGGTCGAGTCGGCCAAGTCGATGCCGCTGTCAGCCTCGTGTGTGATCAACCGGGCGGAGCTGCTCCAGCGGTTTGAAGAGCTCCGCGAGCTGTTGCCGGCGCAGATGAAGGAGGCGCAGTGGGTGCTGCGTGACCGCGACGAGGTCATCGAGCAGGGCCGTAAGGAGGCCGACCGCATCGTCGCCGACGCTCGGGCCGAGGCATCCCGTCTCGTCAGCCGGACCGAGATCGTGCACACGGCGACCAAGGAGGCCGAGGCGCTCGGGCGCGAGGCCCAGGAGAACGCGACCAAGATGCGGCTCGACGTCGAGGACTATGTCGACACCAAGCTGGCCAATTTCGAAGTCGTTCTGCACAAGACCATCGCAGCCGTCGAGCGCGGTCGCGACAAGCTGCGGGGGCGCCACGAGCTCGACAATCTCGGGGACGGTGAACCCGACCCCGATGAGACCCCCCTTCCCGGCTAGCCTCGCTTCTGCAGGCCTCCGGCAATGGGTTCTGATGGGTGAAGCCAGGGAGCGTGGCGGCCCGGCGTACGCCGGGATTGGTCGAGACCAGCGGTGATCGGTTAGCCTGTCGTGTTGGTCCTGCCCGGACCGAGACGTCATCGTTGCCCGAGAACAGGATGCCTGCGCCCCGCCTCGACCCGCGTCAGCCGCTCGTGATCGACACCCGCGAGCTCGGCCGCCGCCCCGGGTCGATGCGACCGTTACGCCTCCGCGTCCCGGCTCCGGCGAGTCTCGGCTTCGGCATGATCGCGGTGCCAGACGGCGCCGAGCTCGACCTCGATCTCCGGCTGGAGTCGGTGATGGAGGGCGTGCTCGTCTCCGGGCGGGCGCACGTGCCTCTCGAAGGTGAGTGCGGCCGCTGTCTGGACCCGATCACTTCGACGGTTGAGGTGGACCTGCAAGAGCTGTTCGCTTATCCCGAGTCGCACCTGCCCGACGACGACGCAGAGCACCTGGTTGGTGACCTGCTCGACCTCGAGCCGACCTTGCGCGACGCGGTGGTACTGGAGCTGCCGCTCACGCCGCTGTGCTCGGACGAGTGTCCGGGGCTCTGTGTGACCTGCGGCGCCAGGCTGGCCGACGGCGACTGTGGACACACCGCAGCGCCGACCGACCCGCGGTGGGCGGCGCTGGAACGCATCACGACAACCCCGCACGACCCAGCCCCGCATGACAGAGCCCCGCACGACAGAGCAGAGGACTAGGAGCGACGGTGGCAGTACCCAAGCGCAAGATGTCGCGGAGCAACACCCGTGCGCGTCGCTCGCAGTGGAAGGCCGCACTCCCTGCGTTCGCCACCTGCAAGCGTTGCAAGCAGGCGAAGCTGCCGCATATCACGTGCCCGACCTGCGGCACGTACAACGACCGTCAGGTCGTCGAGGTCGGCTGAGGACCCGCGTGCGTCCCCCGGTGACTGTCGCGCTCGACCTGCTCGGGGGCGACTCGGCACCCGGCTCGGTCGTCGACGGCGCTCTCCTCGTCGCCGAGCGGCGACCGGACATCACGGTTCTCCTGGTCGGCCCACCCGACGTCGCCGCCCACGCGTTGGCCGATCGCGGTCAGGCCGGACGCTTCGAGATCGTTCCGGCGAGCCAGGTCATCGGCATGGACGAGGACCCAGCCCGCGGGGTGCGGACCAAGCGTGACGCCACAGTGCGGGTAGCAGCTCGGTTGGTCCGTGACGGGCAGGCGGACGCGACCGTCTCGGTGGGCTCGACCGGCGCGGCCATGGCAGCGGCGCTCTTTACCCTCGGACGGCTGCCTGGGGTGACCCGCCCTGCCCTCGCAGTCGTCGTGCCGGCCGCCGCCGGACCGCTCGTTCTGCTCGACGTCGGGGCCAACTCCGACTGCGGCGCCGAGCTGTTGGCGCAGTTCGCGTTGAGTGGGGCCGCCCTCGCCCGGATCCGACTCGGCCTTGAGAATCCGCGGGTGGGCCTGCTCAGCATCGGCGAGGAGCCGGGCAAAGGCGACGAGCTGCGCAAGGTGGCACACGCGCGGCTCCTGGAACTGCCGCTGAACTACGTGGGCAACGTCGAGGGTCACGAGATACCGCTGGGCGGCAAGGCCGACGTCATCGTGACAGACGGATTCACTGGCAACGTGGTCGTCAAGGGTCTCGAAGGCGCCTTCACGATGTTCTCGAGGGCCCTGCTGACTGCCTTCACCGCCGACGACACACGCAAGGCAGCGGCTAAGGCGCTCGCACCCGCGTTTGCTGAGGTCGCGGCCCGACTCAACCCGGACGTGCTCGGCGGGGGCATGCTGCTCGGTGTCGACGGTGTGGCAGTCGTCGGCCATGGCAGCTCGTCGCCCGAGGCGGTGGCGTGCTGCGTCGAAGCAGCCGCGGACGCGGCATCGCAGGGACTCGTGCCGATGGTGCGGGTGGCTCTTGCCGATCTCGTCGCGGCCCGTCGCGACCACGACGGTGTGGACCGTGCCGGACCGATGAGCACGGCGGTAGCCCCATGAGCACGGCGGCAGCCCCATGAACACAGTGACTGGTGACGAGGTGCTGGCGATGCTGCGCGAGGCGATAGCCGTCGTCATGGAGATCGACGGCGCGACTGTGACGCGCGAGACGCGCCTCGTCGACGACCTCGGTGCGGACTCGCTGGCGCTCGTCGAGATCGTCGAGATCCTCGAGGAGCGGCTTGCCCCGGTTGCCCCGGCGGGATTCCGCATCGACGACGACGATCTCGACGCCATCGAGACCGTGGGCCAGGCCGTCGACTACGCCGTCGCCCGGTTGTAGCCGCGATGTCCGTCGCCCCTGACTCTGTGCCGGATCTCGACGTACGCCGGACGCAGCTCGAGAAGTCGATCGGGGTGACGCTGCGCGACCGCGATCTGCTGCGGCGGGCGCTGACCCACCGGTCCTTCGCTTATGAGAACGGGGGCCTGCCGACTAACGAGCGGCTGGAGTTCCTCGGCGACTCGGTGCTCGGGATCGTGGTGACCGACCACCTCTACCGCAGCTTCCCTGACCTGCCCGAGGGACAGCTCGCCAAGCTGCGCGCGTCGGTCGTGAACATGAACGCTCTCGCCGACGTCGCGCGTTCGATCGACCTGGGCAAATGGTTGCTGCTGGGCCGTGGAGAGGAGTTCTCCGGCGGTCGAGACAAGGCGTCGATCCTCGCCGACACCTTCGAGGCGATACTCGGCGCCGTCTACATCGACCGCGGGCTGACCACGGCGTCAAAGCTTGTCCACCGGTTCTTCGACCCGCTGATTGCCGACGCGTCCACGCGCGGCGCCAGCCTCGACTGGAAAACGTCGCTCCAAGAGCTGGCCGCGGCACGCCTGCTCGGCGTGCCGGCGTACGCCGTCTCGGAGAGCGGGCCGGACCACGCCAAGCACTTCGTGGCGACATCGCTGGTGGGCGGCGATCCGAAGGGCAGGGGGGAGGGTCGGAGCAAGAAGGAAGCCGAGCAGCACGCTGCAGAGGAAGCATGGACGGCGCTGACGGCTGAGTCGACCGCCAACAGCGCCAGGTCTGACCTGATGCCGGTGATCTCAGACCTCGATGCCTGAGCTGCCGGAGGTCGAGGTCGTCCGGCTCGGTTTGGCTCGCGGCGTGGTCGGCCGTCGGATCGAGACCGCGGAGGTGTTCCACCCTCGCGCCATTCGCCGTCACGTCGCTGGTCCAGCTGACTTCGTCGGCCTGCTCGAAGGCCGTCGGGTCGAGTCTGCGCAGCGACGAGGCAAGTACCTGTGGCTGCCGCTGGACTCCGGCGATGCGCTGACCGGGCACCTTGGCATGAGCGGACAGCTGCTCGTCGTCTCGGCGGACAAGACGGCTGAGAAGCATCTGCGCGTGCGCATCACATTCGACGACGGCGGTCGTGAGCTGCGCTTTGTGGACCAGCGGACGTTCGGCGGGATGCTCGTCGTCGCGGGCGGCGCTGAGCTGCCATCGACTATCGGCCATATCGCGCGCGATCCGCTGGACCCGCTGTTCGACGACACCGATTTCGCCAGAAGGCTGAGGGCCAGGCGGACCGGGGTCAAGCGCGCGCTGCTCGACCAATCGCTCGTTTCCGGGGTGGGCAACATCTACGCCGACGAGGCGCTCTGGCGTGCCGCCATGCACTACGACCGGCCCACCGAGCGGTTGACTCGACGTGACGCGACGGCGCTGCTGGAACACGTCCGCGACGTCCTACGCGAGTCACTCGCCGCCGGCGGCACCAGCTTCGACGCTCTCTACGTGTCCACCGAGGGCGTGTCGGGGCTCTTTGAGCGGGAGCTCGCGGTCTACGGCCGCGAGGGCCTGCCGTGCCTGCGCTGCGCCGCGCCCATACGCCGCGAGCACTTCATGAACCGCTCGAGCTACCGCTGCCCGCGATGCCAACGCGCGCCACGATCGACGCGCACATCCGCTGCGTCGCCGTAGCGCTGAGCGCGAAGAACATCTGCGGCTCGACCAGTTCGACCTCCATGAGGACGAGGGACCCAGCGCCGTCGGGCACCATGTCGACGCGCGCGTAGAGGAGCTCGTGCGGGATGGCATCGAGCACCTGAACGGCAAGTGCGCGCTCGTCGTCGGCAGGCTCGGCAAGGACGCTGTCGGCCCAGACGCCGGCGGTGAGGTACGGCGGTCGTCGTACGGCGTGGGTGAGCTCTCGGTCGACGTAGAGCAGCGACCGCTCGCCGTGGGTCTCCACCGCGGGGAGGTAGGGCTGCACCATCAGGTCGCGGTCGGCGAGCACCCGATCGGCGAGTGACTGCAGGACGCCCATGCCGACGTCCGCCAGGCGCAGCGTGTCTTCGGCACCCGCCGAGACCGCCGGCTTGACGACGACGTCGGACCAGCCGCGTTCATCGAGTAGCTCTGTGAGTTCCACTGCTGAGCCGGCGGACAGCCACACGGTGGGCACGATCGGCACACCGGCGGCCTCGAGGTCGCGCAAGTAGCCCTTGTGGGTGTTCCACTCGATGGCCTCTGCTGGGTTGAGCAGCGTCGACACCGACTCGACGTGGCGGGCCCACGTGACGTAGTCGTCCCGCCGGTGCCAGTAGTCCCAGGTGCTGCGGACGACGACGAGGGCGTACGACGCCCAGTCGACGGCGGGGTCGTCCCACACGGGTGTTGCGGTGGCCACGCCGTTCGCCCGAAGTGACGCGAGCAGCAGCTGATCGTCGGTCCACAGGTCAGGCAGGCTGGCGCACGTCGCCAGAGCGACAGTGCCCGGGGGGTTCGGAGGAGGCATGAGCCGCACCGTAGCCTCTCCGGAATGACGGTCAGTCCGGGCGGATCCAGCGATGCCGATGGCGATGACGATGACGTGCGATTGACGGCATGGGTGCGCGGACAGGTCCAGGGCGTCGGCTTCCGGTGGTGGGCCCGGGCGCGGGCGCTCGAGCTGGGCCTGGCGGGGTGGGCCGCCAACCTCGACGACGGCCGGGTCGAGGTCGTCGCCGAAGGGTCGCGAGAAGCCTGTGCAGCCCTCCTGACCGCGTTGCGCGGCTCCGGGACGCCCGGCCGGGTGCTCCTCGTCACCGAGCGGTGGAGCTCCGCACGAGGGTTACCAGCGGGTTTCGTGGAGAAGTCCGGTGGCGTAATTTCGTGACCGGACCGTGATCTACCCCTTGACCCTGCACCCCCTGCGTGTCACTCTTGAAGACATTCCGCACGCCTCCGTGTCACAGCGCCGTGGTCACGACTCGGCCCCGTTGCACGGTCCGTGTCGGCCAACCTTCCGGAGGTCCTCAACGATGGCGAAGGCACTGCTCGGGCACGTAGGGCACTTCCCCGACATGCGTGCACTGGCGGAGATCCGTCGGCTGCAGTTGCGCGTGAAGGACCTCGAGGCGGAGGTGGCCGATCTGCGAGCCACGCACGACCTCGAGCACTCGCTGACCCTGACGGCGGTCAAGGAGCCGGCGTACAGCTAGCGAGACCAGCACCACCGAGGGCGTCCCACCGGGACGCCTTCTTTTTTGTGCCCTTGCCCTGCCCTGGTGACCTGCCGGCTCCGTCCTCGGCTCAATGGGAGGTGGAGGGTGCCCGAGCCGGTAGTCTGACCCTGGCCTTCCCCGTATTGCCTCTGGCCCGACCAATAGGGCCGCTGGGCCGACCGTTAGGCATCTGTTGTGCACCTGAAGAGCCTCACGCTCCGGGGCTTCAAGTCCTTTGCCACCTCGACGACCTTGCGGTTCGAGCCGGGGATCACCTGCGTGGTCGGCCCAAACGGGTCGGGCAAGAGCAACGTCGTCGACGCCATCGCCTGGGTGCTGGGGGAGCAGGGCGCCAAAGCGCTTCGCGGCGGCAAGATGGAAGACGTCATCTTCGCCGGTACGCCGGGTCGTCCGGCGCTCGGCCGGGCCGAGGTCGTCCTGACGATCGACAACGCCGACGGAGCACTCCCGATCGACTATGCCGAGGTCACCGTCTCGCGGCTGATGTTCCGCTCGGGCGAGAGCGAGTACGCCATCAACGGCACCCCGTGCCGCCTGCTCGATGTGCAGGAGCTGCTCAGCGACAGCGGCATCGGCCGCGAACTGCACGTGGTCGTCGGCCAGGGCCAGCTCGACGCGGTTCTGTCCGCTCGGCCCGAGGAACGCCGCGCCTTCATCGAGGAGGCGGCCGGCGTCCTCAAGCACCGCAAGCGCAAGGAAAAGGCGCTGCGCAAGCTCGACGCGATGCAGGCCAACCTGACCCGGCTCAACGACCTCACCGCTGAGCTGCGCCGCCAGCTCAAGCCGCTCGGTCGCCAGGCAGAGGTCGCTCGTCGTGCGGCGACGATCCAGGCCGAGCTGCGTGACGCTCGCCTGCGACTGCTTGCCGACGACCTCCTGGGGCTGCACTCCACTCTCGCCGCCGAGATGGCCGACGAGGCCGAGGTGGCCGCCCGGCGTACGGCGGTGGAGGGCGACTTCGCACGGGTCGCCGACCAGGAGCAGGCACTCGAGACCGCACTGAGCGCGGATGCACCGCTGCTGGCGCGCGCTCAGGAGACCTACTACCGGCTGGCCTCCCTGCGCGAGCGATTCCGGGGCACCGCCGACCTGGCTGGGGAGCGGCAGCGCAACCTCGCGACCGACCTCGAGGCGGAATCGCGACCCGGGCGCAGCGCTGAAGAATTGGAAGCCGAGTCGGCCGAGGTGCGGGCGGAGGAGCAGACCGCACAGGTCGCTCTTGCCGCGGATCACTCCCGCCTCGCCGACGTCGAGGCGGCCCGCGCTGCGCTCGAGGCCCGGCTGCGCGCCGAGGAACTGGCCCTGGTCACCGCTGTACGCGTGCGGGCTGACCGTCGCGAGGGCCTGGCCCGCCTGGTCGGCGAGGTCGGCGGCCTGCGCAGCCGTGCCTCCGCAGCGGAGCAGGAGATCAGTCGGCTCAGCGTCGCGCGTCAGGCGGCGGTCGCGCGGGCGGAACATGCCCGTGCAGAGTTTGTCGCCGTACAGCACCAGGTGGTCGAGCTGGAGGGTGGCGAACAGGGCCTCGACGAGCGGTACGACGTGGCCTCACAGGTAGTGACCGACGCAACGCTCGCAGTCGAGCAGCTGGTCGCGGAGGAGCGCGAAGCCGAGCGCGAGAAGTCGTTCTGGACGGCGCGCCGTGAGGCGTTGGAGATGAGCCTGGCCCGCCGGGACGGCGGCGGAGCGATCATCGACGCCG